>CAKUKP010000005.1 GCA_934663625.1 uncultured Clostridia bacterium | reverse complement strand
GCCTTCTAAACGTTGATAAACATCTGCAACCGCAGAAATTCATTCGAATTTCTGCTTGCTTCGTCGTCTGCGCGCACAAGGTCGGTTATATACCTGAGTATGTGCCCTCCCTTCTGCGCTTGTCTCCTCGCCTTGCAGCGTTTCTCAACGTTTACTGATCTTACGAACCGATTACTTGATTTCGATCACAGCGCCGGCTTCTTCGAACTTCTTCTTCATTTCCTCAGCGGCTTCCTTGGCAACGCCTTCAGCCAGCGTGGAGGGTGCGCCGTCAACCAGTTCCTTGGCTTCCTTCAGGCCCAGACCCGGCTTTACTTCGCGGACGATCTTGATTACGTTGAGCTTCTTGGCGCCGGCTTCCTTCAGGATGACGTCGAACTCGGTCTTTTCTTCAACTGCTTCAGCTGCGGCTGCCACTGCGCCGCCCGCTACTACGGGAGCTGCGGCGGAAACGCCGAACTTTTCTTCCATTTCCTTGACCAGATCAGCCAGCTCAAGGATCGTCATGCCTTCGATTGCGGCGATGATTTCTGCATTCGTCATGGTAATATCCTCCATTAAATTCAATGTTGATGATTGGTTAGGCGGCGATTATTCTTCGCCAGCCTGCTTCTTGCGGAGCGCCTCCACGCAGTATACGAACTTGGATACAGCACTCATCATGCTGCCCATGATCTTCGCGATGAGAACCTCCTTGCTCGGCAGGTTTGCCAGAGCCTGTACGCCCGCTTCATCCAGGAAAGCGCCGTCGCAGATGCCGCACTTGATGGTCATCTTCTTGGTCTTCTTGGCAAAATCGCTCAGGATCTTCGCGGGGGCGATCATATCGGTCATGCCGAAGGCAACCGCGGTCGGTCCCTCCAGATGCGCCGCCAGACCTTCGTAACCCATATCCTTCGTGGCGATGTTGATCATCGTGTTCTTCAGAACCTCGTATTCAACGCCCGCCTGACGGAGCTGGTTGCGCAGTTCGGTATCCTCGGCCACGGTCAGGCCGCGATAGTCTACCAGAACTACGGTCTGCGCCTTTTCAAACTTTTCTTTGATATTGGCGACGATCGTTTTCTTGTTTTCAAGAATCTTTGCATTGGACATTATTAAACACCTCACATTCCCGTCCAGAGTCGGACAGAAAAAGCCCTTGCGCAAGACGCAAGGGCGGTGATGATCACAACCGATGCGCCTCGGCGAGCGATCGATCCATCGGATCGGGTCATTACGCTTTCGCACTCGCTGTCTATGGCACATAAGACTTTTTAAGCCATGACAGATTATAGCAGATATGCGCGCCCGTGTCAATCATTTCTTTTCATATATCTGTTTTTTAACAGGCGCGGCGGAATTGCATCCTCTTATAAGACTTCCATTCCTTTATAAATTGGAAACGATTCGCCGGCGCGCGCCGCCGCGCCGCGGGATATTTACAATTCTTCATCCAGCTTTTACCTTACTCCGTTGAAATATTGTATGGATTGTGCTAAACTTGTTCAGAATGAATTTGTTTATCGATATTGCAGGAGGAATCATTCCATGACCACTACGTTTGAAAAGCTGTCTTCCAATAAGGTAAAGCTGGGCTTCACCGTGGAACCCGAAAAGTTTGAGGAAGGCATCAAGAAGGCATACCTGAAGATGGTGAAAAAGATCAACATCCCCGGCTTCCGCAGAGGCAAGGCGCCGATGAAGGTGATCGAAAATCACTACGGCCCCGAAGTATTTTATGAGGAAGCTTTCGATGCGATCTTCCCCGAAATCTATCAGGCGGCGCTGAAGGAACACAACGTTGAGGTCGTGGATCGTCCCGAACTGGACGTTCAGGAAATCGGCCGCGGCAAGGAACTGAAGTTCACCGTAGAAGTGTTCGTTCGTCCCGACGTTGAACTGGGCGCATACAAGAATCTGGGCATCGTAAAGACCGTTGACGAAGTGACCGAGGACGACGTCAAGGCCGAAATCGAGCGCGCACGCGACCGCGCCTCCCGCTGGGTAGAGGTCGAAGGCCGTCCCGCCAAGCTGGATGATCAGGTGAACATCAATTACGCGGGCTTCGTGGGCGAAGAACAGTTCGCCGGCGGCACCGCCGATAATCAGGAACTGGTTCTGGGCAGCGGCAGCTTCATCCCCGGCTTTGAGGATCAGCTGGTCGGCGCGGAAATCGGCGCGGACGTGGATGTAAACGTTACCTTCCCCACCGAATACCACAGCGAAGATCTGGCCGGTAAGGAAGCCGTATTCCACGTACACGTAAACGGCATCCGCGAAAAGGAAATGCCGGAACTGGACGAGGACTTCGTAAAGGAAGTTTCCGAAACCGCCAACACCGTTGAAGAATACAAGACCGAAATCCGCGAAAAGCTGGAAAAGCAGGCGGAGAACCGCGCCGAAACCGCATTTGAAAACGAAGTGCTGGAAAAGGTGTGCGAAAACGCGACCGTAGATATCCCGCAGGCGATGATCGAAGATCAGATCGACAGCATGCTGCGCGATATGGAAATGCGCATGGCGTATCAGGGCATGAAGCTGGACGATTACTTCAAGTACACCGGCCAGACCCGCGAACAGGTGCGTGAAATGTACAAGCAGCCCGCCGCCGACCGCGTAAAGAGCCAGCTGGTTCTGGAGGCCGTAAAGAATGCGGAGCAGATCAAGGCGGACGAAGCGGAAACCGATGCGGAAATCCAGAAGTACGCCGATCAGAACAAAAAGACGCTGGACGAATTCAAGGCGATGCTGTCCGACGGCGATAAGGAATACTTCGCGGAAATCGCCGCCCTGCAGAAGACCGTGGACTTCCTGAAGAACAACGCGGAATAAGCAAAACCCAAACGCCCGCACAGGCGCAATGTAACAATATGGGCGCCCCGCATTTACCGGCATAGAACGGCGCTGCGGGGCGCTCAGCGTATATGCGCGGATCGTGCGGCATATAATGTGCAGGATACTCTTACCGCACGCGCGGAAGCGGCCGCGCACGAAACGATACAATACACAATCGGGAGGTGTGACCATGAATCTGGTACCCTATGTTATTGAACAGACCACGCGCGGCGAGCGCAGCTATGACATCTATTCCCGCCTGTTGAAGGATCGCATTATCTTCCTGGGCGGCGAAATCGATGATGATACCGCCAATCTGGTGGTAGCGCAGATGCTGTTTCTGGAAATGGAAGATCCGGACGCGGACATCATGCTCTACATCAACAGCCCCGGCGGTTCCGTATCCGCGGGCATGGCGATTTACGATACCATGCATTATCTGAAGTGCGAAGTTTCCACGCTGTGCGTGGGGCTGGCGGCTTCCATGGGCGCATTCCTGCTGGCGGCGGGCGCGAAGGGCAAGCGCAAGGCGCTCTCCCACGCCGAAATCATGATTCATCAGCCGCTGGGCGGCGCGCGCGGACAGGCCACCGATATTCAGATTCAGGCGGAACAGATTCTGAAAATCAAAAAGACCATGAACGAATTGCTGGCGCAGAACACCGGCAAGCCGCTCAAGACCATCGAACGGGACGTGGAACGCGATCATTATATGACCGCGGACGAAGCGCTGAGCTACGGTCTGATCGATGAAATCATTGCGCCGAGGAGATAACAAATGGCAAACAAGGACAATTTTGACAAGCAAAAGGTGCGCTGCTCCTTCTGCGGCAAAACGCAGGATCAGGTGCGCCGCCTTGTGGCGGGTCCGAACGCCTACATCTGCAACGAATGCATTCTGCTGTGCCAGGAAATCATTTCCGATGATGTGGACAGCGTAAATTCCAGCGGCGAAATCGAAATCAAAACGCCGCAGGAAATCAAGGATGTGCTGGATCAGTATGTGGTCGGACAGGAAGAAGCCAAAAAGGCGCTGTGCGTGGCGGTGTACAACCACTACAAGCGCATTCGCTATATGCGCGATCCCAAGAAGAGCGATGTAGAACTGCAGAAGAGCAACATCGTGATGCTGGGCCCCACCGGCTGCGGCAAGACCTATCTCGCGCAGACGCTGGCAAAGATTCTGAACGTGCCCTTCGCCATCGGCGACGCCACCAGCCTGACCGAGGCGGGCTACGTGGGCGAGGATGTGGAAAACATCCTTCTGCGCCTGATTCAGAACGCCGATTACGATATCGAGCTTGCGCAGCGCGGCATCATCTATATCGATGAAATCGATAAGATCGCCCGCAAGAGCGAAAATCCGTCCATCACCCGCGATGTGAGCGGCGAGGGCGTGCAGCAGGCGCTTCTGAAGATGCTGGAAGGCACGATCGCCTCCGTTCCCCCGCAGGGCGGACGCAAGCATCCCCATCAGGAATTCATTCAGATCGATACCACGAACATTCTGTTCATCTGCGGCGGCGCGTTCGACGGCATCGAGCGCATCGTGGAAAACCGCATCGGCAAAAAGACGATGGGCTTCGGCGCGGAGCTGCATTCCAGGGGACAGCGCGCGGACGCGGATCTGATGCGCAAGGTGCGCCCCGAAGATCTGCTGAAGTTCGGCCTGATTCCGGAATTCATCGGCCGTCTGCCCGTGCTGGTCACGCTGGGACAGCTGGACGAGGAAGCGCTGATCAAGATTCTGACCGAGCCGAAGAACGCGCTGGTGCGCCAGTATTCCAAGCTGCTGAGCTTCGATAACGTCGATCTGGAATTCACCCCCGAAGCGCTGCGCGCCATCGCCCATCTGGCGCTGGAACGCAAGAGCGGCGCGCGCGGTCTGCGCGCGATCATCGAAGGCGTGATGACCGATACGATGTTCGATCTGCCCAGCATCGAAGGCGTTTCCAAGTGCATCATCACCGAAGACGCGGTATACGGCAAAGCCAAGCCCAGCCTGGTGCGCGCGCTGCCGGAGCTGCCCCGTGCCGAGGTGGAAAAGCCGCGCATCGAAGGCGCGTAATCGCGAAATTTCATATATCTCAACCATTTTCCCGAATGTTTTATGTGTTTTGCGTATTGACATTCGGGTTTTTGCGCGTTACAATGGAATTGGCAATACTGCCAGGCAAAAGGAGGAATTACGTATGAAAAAGATTCTGTCTATCGCGCTGATTCTGGTTCTTGCGCTGTCTGCCGCCGCGCTGGCGGAGACTCCGGCCTATCAGGAAACCGTCGTGAGCATCGACGCCGGCGATCATCAGATCCCCGCCACCATCTGCGTACCCACCGAAGGCGAAAACTTCCCCGCGGTCGTCATGCTGCACGGCACCGCCTCCAACCGCGATGAAGCCGGCGGCGGCTACCAGATCGCGGCTCCGATTCTGGCGGAAAAATACGGCGTGGCCACCATCCGCATCGATTTCATGGGCAACGGCGATTCCACCGCGGATTACATGGGCTACACGTTTGAAAGCGCCGTGGGCGACGCCGTCGCCGCCGCTGAATATGTAAAGACCGTTGAAGGCGTAAATCCCGACGCGATCGGCGTAATGGGCTGGAGCCAGGGCGGCACCGATGCGCTGCTGTGCTGCGCGCGCCACCCCGAAATCTTCAAGTCCCTCGTCACCTGGGCGGGCGCGCCGGAGCTGGCGGGCGATGATTTCTTCACCGAGGAAAATTACGAGGACGCCAAGAAGAACGGCTACTTCACCATGACCTTCGACTGGCGCGATTCCCTGAACGTATCGCTCGCATGGTGCGAGGACGTGATGAACACCGATGTGCTGGGCGAATTCGCCGCGTTCGAAGGCCCCGTACTCGCCATCGCGGGCACGGAGGATACCACCGTTGATCCCGAATGGAGCAACAAGATCGTTGAAACCAGCAAGAATCCCGATTCCAAGACCTTCTTCATCGAAGGCATGGATCATACGTTCAACGTGTTCAGCGAGCCGGAATTCGAATCCCTGCTGACCGCCGTGGACGCGACCGGCGAATTCTTCGCGGCAACGCTGAAGTAAAACCCCCATCGTACCCCCTGCCCGAGGTCAGCACGTTTGCGGCGGCCTCGGGTTTTGTTGTGGGATCGCATCGTTTGAACGCGCCTGCCCGCCCGCGCCCTTTCTGTTTTTTTGTTCTTTTTGTCTAATAACCTATGGGGTGTATTGTGCCCATGCGACCATTTTTTCTGCAATTCGCTTGTATCATATTGACATATGATTGCGCATATGGTATCTTTAATATGTAATCATTTGTACATAATGCGTTCTATATTTGTACATATATTAGGTATGTTGTGTGTAATTCCCCGTATTGTGTGAGAGGAATTTATTTTGTGACAAGGGCGCAAACGATTGCGCATCCCGCTGTGCATCATCGGACGCAGATCCGATAGATAAATATTAAGGAGGATCATCTATGAAAAAAATCCTGACGACCCTGTTGGTACTTGCGCTGTGCCTGTCGCTGCTCACCTGCGTGGCGGAGGAAAAGAAGCTGGTCATCGGCCAGGTATTCTGGGGATTGCACGATTCCTATCAGCACGCACACGAAGTACAGACCCAGAAATACTGCGATGAACTGGGCATTGAATTTATCCCGATCGACGGTCAGATGAAACCCGAGGTACAGACGGCGGCGATGGAAGATCTGATCGCCCGCAAGGTGGATGGCATCATCTGTCAGGCATACGATCAGGCTTCGATGGAACTTTCCATTCAGATGGCGCAGGACGCCGGCATCCCGGTGGTATCCTTTGTAAACGTAGCCTCCGGCGATGTGCTGTATCCTTCGGTTGAAATTTCCGAAGAAGCGGGCGCGATCGACATGGGCCGCATCGTGGGCGAAAACTTCAAAAAGAACTTCCCCGATACGCCCGTAAAGCTGGTGACCATCAGCGATCCTTCCGTAGAATGGGCGCACAATCAGCGCACGATGGCGTTCGTAAAGGGCCTTACGGAAGTGTTCCCCGATCTGGAGCACGTATTCAACGGCGGCAAATCCGATCGTGAAACCGCCTATTCCACCACCGAGGACATTCTGCAGCGCGAGCCTGAAGTAAACATCGTATTCGGCTACAACGCGGAAAACGGTCTGGGCGCAATCGCCGCGCTGGAAGCCGCCGGACGCGGCGAAGCGGATAACTACGTCTGCAAGACCGAAATGATGGTATCCGTCGATGGTTCCCTGCCCGAGGTTCTGGAAGTGATGGATCCCAGCACCTCCTACGTCGCCACGCTGGCGCTGCGCCCCAGCAAGACTGCCCGCGCGTGCGTCGATCTGATGCTGAAGGTGATCAACGGCGAAGTGGATATGTACGATAACACTCAGAACGTAAAGATCCCGTCCTACGTGATCAACTGCTGGGATATGGATATCGCCTCCACCGAACAGTTCATGCTGGATGAGTGGGAAATGGAACTGGATATCGCGGCTGAAATCGGTCTGAAATAAGAAGAGCGTATCGGCATCCGCCGATGACGGTTTTGCCAGTTCTTACACATCAATATGCGCCGGAGATCGCCTGTGCTTTCTCCGGCGCAGCTGGACGGAGGCTGCAAATGCAAAGCGATCATATTTTGGAAATGCGGGGAATCGTAAAAAAATACCCCGGCGTAACCGCCCTGAAGGGCGTAGATTTTTTTGTAAAACGCAATACGGTTCACTGTCTGGTGGGCGAAAACGGCGCGGGCAAATCCACGCTGATTAAAATTCTTACCTGTGTGGAGCGCATGACGCAGGGCGCCATCACGCTGGACGGCGCGCCCTTTCATGGAAAGAGCGTGCGCGACGCCATGGATGCGGGCATCAGCACCGTATATCAGGAACTGAACATCATCGATCAGCTGACCGTGGCGGAAAATTTGACATTGGGACGCGAGCGTGCAAAGCTGGGCGTGATCGATCGCCAGCAGGACGCGGGCACATTTGATATGCTGCGCGAATTCGCGCCAGATATTTCCCTGAACCAGCGGGTTTCCACGCTGAGCTTCGCTGAAAAGCAGCTGCTGGAAATCGTAAAGGCCGTCAGCGCCGATGCAAAACTGGTAATCATGGATGAACCCACTGCCGCGCTTTCCCGAAGGGAATCTGACCGGCTGTACGAAGTGGTGCGCAAGCTGAAGGCGCGCGGCATCACGATCATCTACATTTCACACGTGCTGGACGATATTTTCACCATCGGCGATGAAGTAACCGCGCTGCGCGACGGCAACATCGTGGGCACGCGGTCGGTGCGCGAAACCACGCGCGAAGAATTGGTAGAAATGATGGTCGGCAAGGTGGTGCACAGCCACTATACCGACGGCGGCCGCAAGCCGCAGGGCGCGCTGCTGGAAGCGCGCGATCTTTCCACAAAATCGGTGCACCATTTGAATTTCACGTTGAAAAAGGGCGAAATTCTGGGCTTTTACGGGCTTCGCGGCGCGGGCAAGAGCGAAACTGCGCGCGCGCTGTTCGGTCTGGATCGGCTGACGGGCGGCGAAATATGGATGCACGGCGAACGCATTGAATTGAAAAATCCCGAACAGGCCATGCAGCAGGGCATTTCCATGGTTCCGGAGGAGCGCCTGAGCGAAGGTCTGTTTATGAAGCTTTCGGTATCCGACAATATTGCGGTTACCAACTATCGAAATTCCAGCCGTTTCTGCGTGGTGAACGAAAAAAACAAAGGCGCGATCGCGGAACGGTTCGTGCGGGATCTGAACATCAAGGTGCACAGCATCCGGCAGCGCGTGGGCACGCTCTCCGGCGGCAACCAGCAGAAGGTGGTCATTTCCAAATGCCTGAACGCGCAGACGCAGGTGCTGATGCTGGATGAACCCAGCCGCGGCATCGATGTGGGCGCAAAGGAAGAAATCTATACCATCATTCGCAAAATGGCGGCGGACGGCGTGGGCATTCTGGTATTTTCATCGGAATATGACGAAATCGCCGCGCTGTGCGACCGCGTGGCGCTGATGCAGGGCGGGCGGATCATCGCCATGCGCGATAACGCCGATCTGGACAGCACGCAAATTCACATTCTCACCATGGGAGGCAATCAGGCATGAAAAAGGGATTGAAATTTGATAAATCCAATTATCAGAAGCTGGTGATCGTCGGCATACTGCTGGTGATCATGCTGGCGCTGACCCTGCTTTCGAAGGATTTTCTTACGCTGACGAACGTAACCAACGTATTCCGCCAGGTCGCCGCGACGGTCATCGTGGGCTGCGGCGTAACGATGCTGATGGTGGCTGGCAATTTCGATCTGTCCATCGGATCGATCATGGCGATTTCGGGCGTTATGGCGGCGCTGATGGTCAGCAGCGGCTTCCCCATCGCCGTCGCGATTCTGATCTGCATCGTTATCGGCGTGATCGTCGGCCTGATCAACGGCTTTCTGGTGGTTCTTCTAAACGTGCCTTCGATCATCGCCACGCTGGGATCGATGTATGCGGTGCGCGGCGCGGCGTGGGTCATCACCGGCGGCAATTCCATCAGCCGTGGGCTGGGCAAGAGCTTTACCGTGCTGGGACGCGGCTATCTGGGGCCGGTGCCCATCAGCATTCTGATCACCGCCGTGGTATTTGCGCTGTTCTATTTCATCCAGCACAAAACGCTGCTGGGCAAATATTCCTACGCCATCGGCGGCAACCGCCGCACGGCGCTGCTGAGCGGCATCAACGTGCGTCTGGTGGGCGTTACGCTGTATGTACTGGTCGGCGCGCTTTCCGCATTTGCCGGCGTGATGATGGCTTCCCGCCTGGGCGTGGGCAACGCCAGCATGGGCGATGGCTTTGAATTCGATGTGGTCGTGGCGGTGGTGCTGGGCGGCACCAGTCTGGACGGCGGCGAAGGATCGGTGTTCGGTATGCTGATCGGCGCGCTGATCGTAGGCTTTATCGCCAACGGTCTGAACCTGCTGGGCGTGCATTCGTTCTATCAGGACATCGTAAAGGGCATCGTGCTGGTGGGCGCGGTGCTGCTGGATCGCCTGCTGCAATCCCGCATTCAATCCTGATCCCGCATTCAATCCTGATAAGGAGGAAACAGATCCATGTTCGATTATAGAATTGCCTATGGCTGCTGGCTGAATGATTCGCGCGAAAAGCCCATTGTAGATGAAGATTGGCCATCGATCCGCATCGATAAAGATACGCTCGATTCGCTGGATCGCACGACGGCGTTTCTCCATGCCGCGGGCTACAATTATCTGGATGTGTTCGGGCTGATCACCAACCACAGCTGGGCGGATGATATCGCATCCACCGTGGATGATGCGCGCAAGGCGCAGATTCGGCGCGCGATCGACGTCGTACACAAAAATGGTCTGAAGCTGATCTACGGACTGGGCGTGTACAGCTGGGGGTTCGACGGCATCATTGAACGCAACCCCGCCGTGCGCGGTACCAGCGCGCAGGCGATGTGCGCCAGTTCGCCGGAATCGGATCGGTTCATGCAGCGCGTGATCGATTATCTATGCGCCAATTTCGAAATCGACGGCTTTCATCTGGAAGCGGCGGATCAGGGGCGTTGCGAATGCGATCGCTGCCGCCGCTACGAAAGCGATATCGATTATTACAACGCGATCAACGCGCGCACGGCGCGGTACATTCGGGATCGCTTTCCCGAAAAACTGCTGCTGGTGAACACATCCGGCTATCTTGCGTGGGGCGATCGTTTCACGAAGGAACAGCTGGATAAGGTGCGCGATCTCGGCAGGGAAATCGATGTATTTATCGATGTGGGCAGCCACGGCCCATTTGTAGATGCTTCGGATCGCCCCGAATTTATCCGCAATTTCCCCGCAGCGTTCGGTTCCTCCAACGGCTTCTGGATCTATCCACCGCAGCGCTGGGCGCGCACGCGCTGGTTCATCCCCCATCACAATGAAAACCATCGCACGCTGAAGGCGCTGCACGATGCGGGCGGCAGAAGCTGCGAACTGTTCCTGTCGCCGCTGAATAACCCCGCCGCCGAAATCACCGCGCTGTGCAACGGTCTGTTTTTAAATGATCCCGATTCGGATGCGCAGGTCAACCTGCGCAGGGCGATCGACGCCCTGTATCAACCAAAGGACGATGGGCAGCGGCAGCGCCTGATCCAGATCTTCAACGGCGCGGAAGATTTGTTCTTCGCCTGCTGGCATCCCGAGCGCAACCGCGCGCTTCCGGAATCGCTTTCGGACGGCGTGGAGCATGCGTTCGTATGGTCTAAACAGCATCCGGAACGCGCCCTGCCGGGCGAATTCTTCCTGGAACGCCTGTTCGGCGTCGGCGCGGGCTTCCCCTGCTATCTCGCGCTGCACTTTAACGCCGAGGGGCGCGCAAAATACCGCGATGGCATGCAATCGCTTCTGCGCACGGCACGCGAAGCGGAAAACGCGCAGCCGGACGATCGTACATCGCGCATCCGCGAATGCATCGAAAGCGTATTGCAGGATATCGATCTTGCCGACCGCGCCTGCGCGGAGCTGCGCGCGGACTGATCGTATACGAATTAATATGAAAACCGTGGCATTGAAGGGCATAAATCGTTCTTTAATGCCGCCTTTTTTATTTGCATCGTTTATAATTCAGCTCTTATCCTTAAATTACACATTCAGTATTTCTCCATTAATTTCAAAAATGATTGCTATACCTATTGACAGTAAAAATCACGTGTGTTAAAATTAACATAGCGGTGGATTCATCCCCCGAAATCGTTAAAAGGAGTAGGAGAACATGAAAAAGATTCTGGTTATGGTTCTGGCATTGGTTCTGGCGCTGGGCTGCGTGTCCGCGCTGGCAGAGGACGTCGATTGGCGTGCTTATGAGGGCAGCGAGCTGATGGTTTACGTCGGCTGCGATGAGGAGCACGGCGCGGCGGTTGTCAAGGCCTTCCAGGAGAAGACCGGCATCAAGACCAGCTACATTCGTCTTTCCGGCAATGATTGCTACACCCGTATTCTTGAAGAGCGCGAAAATCCGCAGGCCGACATCTGGTACGGCGGCACCTGGGATCCCTACATCGCAGCGGCAAAGGAAGGCCTGCTGGCGAAGTATGATGATTGCAACCATGCGCCCTACAAGTCTGAAAACTTCGGCGTAGGCGAGCCCTACTGGTTCGGCATCTATTCCGGCTACATCGGCTTCATCTGCGATATGGACGCGCTTGAGGAAGCCGGCGTGGAAGCGCCCACCTGCTGGGCAGATCTGGCGAAGCCCGAATACAAGGGCATGATCGTTATGGCCAACCCCGGCGCAACCGGCACCGGCGTTATGACCGCTTCCATCCTGTTCCAGCTCTACGGCGAAGAAAAGGCGCTGGAAATGATCCGCAGCTTCGATCCCAACGTAATCACCTACGTTAAGACCGGCTCCGGCACCTCCGCAATGGTATCCACCGGCGAAGCCGCGATCGGCGTTGGCTTCCTGCACACGGGTCTGATGTACATCGATGAAGGCTACGACAACATCAAGCTGATCGCGCCCTCCGATGGCACCGGCTATGAAGTTGGCGGCACTGCGATCATCGAAGGCTGCAAGCATCTGGACGAAGCGAAGCTGTTCATCCAGTTCGCGATGACCCCCGAATGCCAGGAAATCGGCCAGACCGTTGGCGCGCTGCAGTTCCTGACCGTTGAAGGCGCGAAGGATCCCGAGTCCGCACAGGCCATTCTGGACATGGGCGTCAACCTGATCGACTATGATTCCAACTGGACCGGCGAAAACAAGAATCACATCATCGAAGCCTGGACTTCCTGCATCAACGCGGACAAGATCCAGCCCAAGGACTAATTTCAATCAAATATCCCGATTGAATCAGAGGCAGACATTTTTGCCTGTCATGGTCTGAATGCGGAGGGATTGTCTGTGACAATCCCTCCGCGAATTGGTCTAGCCCATGATTTAACGCATGGGTCGTTCCGGTGGTCTATCCCTGCGGTTTATCCCGAATCAACCGTTCATCCATGCGCCGTGTGCGGGGATGAACCACAGGGGTAGATCGGAAATTAAAAAAGCGAGGTGTTCACGCTTGGCAAGCGCACGAAGCAGGCAGCTGGATCGCAAAAAACTGTTCGCGGATCCCGTAATGATATTCGCGATCATTGTGGTTCTGGCCTTTTTGCTTTTATTCGTGGTATATCCGCTCTGCACGATTTTGACGCAGAGCTTTACGACCGATGATTCTCCCTATGTAAACGGCCTTTCCAAGGATGGCAAGGCGCTCATCGCGCTGACGGACGCAGATGAAGCGCTGCAGGATTCGCCCTTCTACCGTCTGGGCGAGGCTTCCGTCGCCTACGCAAAGGAATATCAGGCGCGCGGCAAGACGAATACCGATGCGATGAATGCCTATCGCGCCGATATGGAAGCCGCCTTTGAGGAGATCAACGCATCCGATCAGGTGGTGGCGGATTTCGTCGCACAGGCAAACGCCGCCGCGGAAAATCCCATCACGGAAGATGATGTGCTGGCAATCTGTTCCTCCATCGCGCAGGAATATCCCGAAATCGGCAAGGTTGGGCTTACGCTGGAGGTTTACCTTTCGATTTTCTCCAACCGCAAGTTCCTGCAGGTTATCTGCAATACGCTGCTGCTGGGCGCGATTTCCGGCCTTTGCTCCACGATCATCGGCTTCCTGTTCGCTTACGTGGATGTATACGTAAAGACGAAGATGCGCGGCATATTCAAGATCATTTCGATGCTGCCAATCGTATCCCCGCCGTTCGTGCTTTCCCTTTCGATGATCATGATCTTCGGCAAGAAGGGTCTGATCACCTATCATCTGCTGGGCATCAAGAATGCGAATATCTACGGCATGGGTGGTATTCTGGTCGTTCAGATTCTGACCTTCTTCCCTGTGACGTATCTGATGCTGAAGGGTCTGCTTTCCAACATCGATCCTTCGCTGGAAGAATCCAGCCGCAACATGGGCGCGAGCCGGTTCCGCGTGTTCAAGGATATCACGCTGCCGCTGCTGCTGCCCGGCATCGGCAATGCTTTCCTGGTATCCTTCATTGAATCCGTAGCGGACTTCACCAACCCGATCATGATCGGCGGCGATTTCGATACGCTGGCAGCCTACATTTACATGCAGATTTCCAACTTCGATGTGCGCTCCTCTTCGGGCATGGCGGTCGTGCTGCTGCTGATCAGCATGATTCTGTTCATCATCGAAAAATACTTCCTGGAGCGCCGCTCCGTCGCCACGCTTACCGGCAAGGCGAGCCGCGTGCGCATGCAGATCGAGGATCGCTCCGTGCGCATTCCCACCACGCTGCTGTGCTCTCTCGTGGGTCTGTTCGTAATCGCGATGTACGCCATGGTGCCGGTCGGCGCGTGCTTCAAGCTGTGGGGCAAGGATTTCTCGCTGACTTTCAAGCACTTTGCCAACGTACTGGGCCGCGATACGAAGCCGTTTACGGATTCGCTGTTCCTGAGCTTCGTCGCCGCGGTGATCACATCGATCCTTTCGATGGTCATCGCCTACCTGATCGTGAAAAAGAAATTCATCGGCAAGCGGTTTATGGAATTTGCCACCATGTTCGCCATGGCGGTGCCCGGCACGGTTCTGGGTATCGCGATGCTGCGCGGCTTCATCACCGGTATCTTCCATTCCGGCTTCCTGGTTCTGGTGGGCACCAGCGCGATATTGATCATCGCGTTCGTCATCCGAAGCCTGCCCATCGGCACGCGATCGGCGGTCGCCGCGCTGAATCAGATCGATAAATCGATCGAAGAATCGGCGTATGATATGGGCGCGAGCAGCGTGAAGGTATTCACCAGCGTAACGCTCCCGCTGATCAGCGATTCCTTCTTCTCTTCGCTGGTAACCACGTTTGCGCGAAGCATCACCGCAACCAGCGCCGTAATCTTCCTGATTTCCGCGCGCTGGCAGCTGATCACGCCGCAGATCATGACGGTTGTGGATCGCGGCCAGTATTCCGTGGCCTGCGCCTACGCAACGATCATGATGCTGATCGTATACGCCGCCATCGCCATCATGCAGGTTCTCGTAAACCGCATGAGCCGCAGCCGCAAAGTGAAGAGCTGATTCCGGAAAGGAGTACGAAACATGAGCAATATCAAAAAAGGCGTTCGCCTGGAGAATATCTCCAAGATTTATATGGATCCCAAGACCGGCAAGCCCTTCAAGGCGGTGGACAACGTATCGCTGAACATCAACCCCGGCGATTTCGTAACGCTGCTGGGCCCCTCCGGCTGCGGCAAGACCACCACGCTGCGCATGATCGCGGGCTTTGAATCCCCCGACGAAGGCGAAATCTATCTGGGCGAACAGCCCATCAACGAACTGACCCCGAACAAGCGCGATACCGCCATGGTGTTCCAGAGCTATGCGCTGTTCCCGCACATGAACATCTTCGATAACGTAGCATACGGCCTGAAGCTGCGCAAGGTGCCGAAGGATCAGATTCGCACGAAGGTATTCGATATGCTGAAGCTGGTGGGTCTGGAGGGCATGGAAAACCGATTCACCAATCAGCTGTCCGGCGGTCAGCAGCAGCGCGTGGCGCTGGCGAGAGCGCTGATCGTAGAGCCCGGCGTTCTGCTGTTCGATGAACCGCTTTCCAATCTGGACGCGAAGCTGCGCGTATACATGCGCACGGAAATCCGCCGCATTCAGCAGCAGTTCGGCATCACCGCGATCTATGTAACGCATGATCAGAGCGAGGCCATGTCCATTTCGGATCAGATCATCATCATGAACAAGGGCGTAATCGCGCAGATGGGCACGCCGCAGCAGATTTATTACAATCCTGCCAGCGAATTCGTGGCGGACTTCATCGGCGAAGCGAACTTCCTGCACGTAACCGTGGAAGGCATTGCGGACGATCATGTGGATGTACAGTTCAACGGCGTTCGCTTCCCCGTGCGCAAGCCGGATGCGGAAATTCAGGTTGGCGAACAGCGCACGCTGATGCTGCGCCCCGAAGGTGTGCGCGTGGCGGAGGAAGGCATTCTGCCCTGCCGCGTAACGCTGTCCTGCTTCATGGGTTCCTATCAGAACTACCATGTGATGGTGGGCGATACGCAGGTGCGCATCACCGATAACCATCCGGTCGGCCGCCGCGTATTCGATGTCGGCGAAGAAGCCTACCTGAGCTTCAGCCCCGTGGACACGCATCTGATGTAATCCCAATATTCCAAAACCTGCGCCGGTCGCTTGCATGCAAGCGACCGGCGCATTCATTATATACGATTATAATATATTCGATTATATCTCGATTCCCAGCGCGCGCAGCACCGAACAGATGATGATCGGCAGCGCCAGCGCGGGCAGATAATCGGCGGTTTTGATCTTCTTAATGCTGGAGATATTCAACGCGATCGCGATCAGGATCAGCGATCCTACGGCGTATTCCATCGGCAGCGCGTTGATCGCCAGCAGATACGGCTTGATGACCGACGCCAGCAGTACCAGCAACCCCTGAAACACCAGTACCGGCACGGCGGATAGCATCACCGATGCGCCATAGGTCACGGCAAAGCAGGTCGCCATGCAAAAGTCCAGCAGCGATTTGATCAAAATCGTGGTGTGGCACGCGATGTCCAAATGTCCGGCGGGGTTCATCGCGCCCTCAAACGATCCAAGGATCGTCATGGAACCGATGCAGAATACCAGACTCGCCATCACCATGCCCGTCGCGGGATTTTCCGTCTTACCATCGCCGTGCACAATGCGGTCGCCCAGGTGGTTAATCGCATCATCAATCTTCAAAAGCGTGCCGATCAGCACGCCCAGCACCATCGAAACCACCACCACGATGGCCTGCACACCCGATTCCACGCCGATCAGGCCGGATACCGCCGCGAACATCGTACACAGTCCCAGACATACCATGATCGCGTTCGTCAGCTTATTTTCGCCGTCAGCGCTTCCGCGCCGCTTTTTCAGCAGCACCCCGATTCCGCCGCCCAGCACCACAACCAGCGCATTTACAATCGTACCAAAGTATTTCCACATATCTTTTGCCTCCAGCTGCCGACAGTGTCGGCTTCCAGTAGCTGCCGCGCTGCCGACTGTGTCGGCTTCCAGCTGCTGCCGCGCTATGGATGACGAACTCTTACCTCCATTAATTCAAGAGGCAAAAGTTCTTTGTTTCTATCCGATTCCAGCTTATTACAAACCCACATTTTGAAATCCATTGATTCAAGATTTCAAAACTTATGCGGGTAGACTGACAGTAATTCGATCGGTCGTAACCCTTGCCTTCCTCTGATGAGGAAGGTGGCAAAACCGCAGGTTTTGACGGAAGGCGAGATAACGCACCTATCGGCAGGCTGTGCCCGCTTTCAGCTGCTGCCGCGCTATAGATGACGAACTCTTACCTCCATTAATTCAAGAGGCAAAAGTTCTTTGTTTCTATCCGATTCCAGCTTATTACAAACCCACGTTTTGAAATCCATTGATTCAAGATTTCAAAACTTACGCGGGTGGCTGGCGGTAATTCGATCGGTCGTAGCCCTTGCCTTCCTCTGATGAGGAAGGTGGCAAAACCGCAGGTTTTGACGGAAGGAGAGATAACGCACCTATCGGGTTTCCACAGGTTTTCCGGTTCTGCGACATGGGTTTCTCTCCCTCAGTCACCTTCGGTGCCTCGCCTCAATCTTTGATTGAGCCGTCGGCAGTCTGCCTAAAGGCAGACCGGCAAACTATCTTGGTTTGCCGCCTTGCGATGCCAGCTCCCTCATCAGAGGGAGCCAGGGAAACGGCAAATTGCGCTTTTCATCTCATAAAGCTGAAAAGCGTAATAAATCGCACAGCATTTATCAACGAACGGTGGAGCCGTCATCCGGCTCCGTCGATCCTTTGATTCCTTACTTTCCCGTCATCCGCTTCGCCAATTCGTCTACGCCCTTGCCTACCAGCGCCAGCGAGTTTTCCGATGTAAGTATCCTTCGCATCAGTTCGTTGGTCGCATCGTAATCGATGCGGTTCACGCGATCGATCAATTCGGTTTCGGTGCGCATCTTATTCATCAGCAACAGCCTTCTGCCGTTGGATTGCATCCGGCTGGACGTAGATTCCAGCCCCAGAATGAAGCCCGCCTTCAGCTGTTCGCGCGCCATTTCAAATTCGCGGCGGGTCAGGCCGCCCTCCGCCAGTTTGCGGGTTTCTTCCAGAATCTGATCGTGCACCGCGCAGGCGGCGTCCGGATTCGTAGCGGCGTACACGGAAAGCATTCCGCAATCGGTATAGGCGTTCGGATAGCTGTACACGGTGTACGCCATCCCGCTTTCCTCGCGAATCTTCTGGAACAGGCGACTGGACATCGCCCCGCCGTACACGCTATTGAACAGCGAAAGTTCATAATTGCCCTCATCGCCGATGGGCAATCCGGGGAAGCCCAGGCAGATGTGTACCTGTTCGATTTCCTTTTCCTTCGTCAAAACCGTGGGCGGCACATCGTGCGTTTCGCATTTCAATTCGCGGTTGCCCCGATTCTGCCATGCGACCAGCTTCTGCGCGATCAATTCCTGCACGCGATCCCAATCATAATTGCCCGCGATGGAAAACACCGCGTTGCGCGGCTGATAGGTAGAAGCCCAGTAATTCTTCAGATCATCGCGCGTATACGCGGAAATGGCCGCTTCCGTGCCCAGAATCGGGCGCGCCACATTCTGATCGCCGTAGTGCGCCAGCATCAGGATTTCATGCACCAGATCCTCCGGCGTATCCTCGGACATGGAAATTTCCTCCAGCACCACGCCCTTTTCCTTTTCCAGCTCGCCCGCATCAAATATCGGGTTGGTCGCCAGATCGCACACCACATCCATCGCCAGCGGCAGATGTTCATCCACCGTCTTGGCATAGAAGCAGGTGCATTCCTTGGATGTAAACGCGTTCAGCTGGCCGCCCACCGCATCCATTTCCTCGGCGATCTGCCGCGCGGTGCGCTTTCCGGTTCCCTTGAACACCATGTGTTCCAGAAAATGGCTCAGCCCGGCCTCGCTGACGGTTTCATACTGCGATCCCGTGCCGATCCACAGACCCACGGAAACGGATCTGAAATGCGGAATGCGCTCGCCGACCACGCGGAGACCGCCCGGCATCGTCAACAAATCAAATGACATAGTACGCTCCTTAAAGGGATTGGGCATACATTATGTATGCCCAACCAAAGCAGGTTTATTCAAAAACGGTGTTTGTCCATCAATCGCGTCTGCGGTCACGGTCGCGTCCGCCGCGGCCACCGCGATCGCCATCGCGACGGGGCGGACGGCGCACCGGCATGGATTCATCGGCATATTCGATGTCCGTGCGGAGCAGGTTCACGCGGCCGCGATCATCGATTTCCGCGATCTTGCAGGGGATTTCATCGCCGATGTTCATCACATCTTCGACCTTGTTTACGCGCTGATTCGCCATCTTGGAAATGTGCAGCAGGCCATCCTTACCGGGGGCAAATTCGATGAACGCGCCGACGTTATCCAGAATGCGGGCGACCTTGCCCACGAAGCGATAGCCAACTTCCGGTTCCAGCACGATGCCTTCGATGATCTGACGCGCGCGCTTCGCCGCCTCCGCATCCTCGGTGGCGATGTAAACGCTGCCATCGTCCTCGATATCGATCTTCACGCCGGTTTCCTCGATGATCTTGTTGATGGTCTTGCCGCGCGGGCCGACAACCTCGCCGATCTTTTCGGGATTGATGGTGAAGGAAACGATCTTCGGCGCGTGCTTGCTCAGCTCGGCGCGCGGCGCGGGAATGACCTCCAGCATCTTGTCCAGAATGAACAGGCGGCCGTCATACGCCTGCGCCAGCGCCTGACGCAGAATGGCCTCATCGATGCCCTTGATCTTGATATCCATCTGAATGGCGGTGATGCCCTTGGTGGTGCCCGCCACCTTGAAGTCCATATCGCCCAGGAAGTCTTCCAGACCCTGAATATCGGTCAGCACGGCGACCTTGCCGGTGTTCTCCACATCCTTGATCAGACCCATCGCAACGCCGGCCACGGGGCGGGTGATCGGAACGCCCGCGTCCATCAGCGCCAGCGTGGAGCCGCAGACGGAAGCCTGCGAGGTGGAGCCGTTGGAGCTCATGACCTCGGAAACCAGGCGCAGGCAGTACGGGAATTCTTCCACGGACGGGATCATCGGGGCGAGCGCGCGCTCCGCCAGTGCGCCATGGCCGATTTCGCGGCGTCCCGGGCTGCGGGCGGGCTTGGCTTCGCCGGTGGAATATCCGGGGAAGTTATAATGATGCATGTAGCGCTTCTTTTCTTCGGTGCCGATGCCATCGATGATCTGCTGTTCAGACATGGGCGCCAACGTGCAGACGGTCATAACCTGCGTCTGTCCGCGGGTGAACACGCCGGAACCATGCGGGCGCGGCAGAACGCCGACCTCGCACCAGATGGGGCGGATCTCGGTCAGCTTGCGACCATCGGGGCGCACGCCGTTATCGATGATGTGGCGGCGCATGATTTCCTTCTGGATCGCGTACAGCGCATCGCCCACTTCAACCTCACGGCCTTCAAACTGCTCGGCAAAATGTTCGGCGACTTCGGCCTTGACCTGCGCTTCGCGCGCGTTGCGCTCCTGACGATCGAAGGTTTCGAACATCCACGCAACCTTATCATAGGCGTATTCGCGCACGGCGGCCTTGACGTCCTCGCCCGGCAGCTGCAGCGGGAATTCCTTCTTTTCTACGCCGATTTCATCGCGAATCTGCGCGATGAAGGCGACGATCTTCTTGATTTCTTCATGGGCAAACAGGATCGCGCCCAGCATAACCTCTTCGGATACTTCCTTCGCGCCCGCTTCTACCATCAGAACGGCTTCAGAAGTACCGGCGACGGTCAGATTCATCAGGGAAACCTCGCGCTGCGCTACGGTGGGGTTCACGATGTATTCGCCGTCGATGTAGCCGATGTTCACCGCGCCGATGGGGCCGGCCCACGGAATGCAGGAAATGGACAGCGCGGCGGATGCGCCGATCATCGCTGGGATATCCGGAATATTGTCCTGTTCAACGGACATGACCGTCGCCACAACGGATACATCGTGACGCATTCCCTTCGGGAACAGGGGGCGCAGCGGACGGTCGATCAGTCGGCTGGTGAGGATCGCCTTTTCGGCGGGACGGCCTTCGCGGCGGTTCCAGGATCCCGGAATATGGCCGACGGAGTACAGCTTTTCTTCAAAATCAACGCTGAGCGGGAAAAAATCGATGCCCGGACGCGGCGTATCCGCAACGGTCGCGGTTACCAGCACGCAGGTTTCGCCGTAGCGCACAAAGCATGCGCCGCTGGCCTGTTCGGCGTACTTGCCGAATTCCAGCGTGAGCTTCCGGCCGCCCAGTTCCATGGTATAAGCCTTGAAATTCATTCTATTGCCCTCCTTGGGTTTTCTCTGGTTCTTCTTTTATTGTAACCGATTTTCAGGCGCATCATCCGATGCGCGGGGAGTTGGGCGAAAAACGCCCGTCATTTGGGTCCGCCGGATCGCCCGCAGACCTCTTGCAAGCGGACAGACGCATGCCTGCGAAATCCATTTCCGCATCCTAGCGTCCGCCCGCTTCCGCTTCATACAATTCATGCAATCGTATGAAGCGCCGCCGTTCGAAAAACGTTTCCGGACGGCGGCGCGACCAACAAACCGATGCGCGCGGCGTTACTTACGCAGGCCGAGCTTTGCAATCAGGGCACGATAGGCCTCGATATCGGTCTTCTTCAGATAGTCCAGCAGACCACGGCGCTGACCAACCATCAGCAGCAGACCACGACGGGAGTGGTGATCCTTCTTGTGCATCTTCAGATGGTCGTTCAGGTGGTTGATGCGCTCGGTGAGCAGAGCGATCTGCACTTCGGGGGAACCGGTGTCGCCTTCGTGGCGGCCGTATGCTGCTACGATTTCCTGTTTGGTCATGGGTTGTATCCTCCTTTTTCTATGCCGCGCAACCGCAGAATGCCGTCGGAGTCCTCGGTAAACCGCGGAAGCGTGAATGCGGTCGGCACAAACCACCGCAAGATATATAGTACCATAATATCCGCATTTTGTAAACGCGAAGGAACGATTTTTCTGTAAAAATTGGGGTTAGATTCTCAATCGGCGATGCGCAGAAGCCGCTCCGCGCGCTGTATATCGCCCTGTGCGATCAGGCGGCGAATCAGCGTGGAGGATACGTTTTCGCCCGCGTCCGTAACGGGCTGTACGATCTCCGCGCGGTAATTGAGCGCGGCCGCCAGATCGCAGATCATTCGGGCGTTGCCGCGCCCGCCCGCGCCGAACGTATAATTAAAGCCCGCTACGATCGCCACGGGGCGCATATTTTTCGCCAGATCGCGCAGGTAATCCTCCGGCGCAATGCGCGCAAATTCGCGCGTGAACGGCGCGACGACCACCGCATCCACGCCCAGCGCTTCCAGCTTGGCGATCTTTTCATCCAGCGTAAGCAGCTGCGCAATGGGCTGATCGGGGCACAGCACGGCGCGCGGCAGCCCATCGAACGTGCTGACCACGCTCATCGCGCCGCATTCGCGCGCAATGGAAACCGCCCGCCGAATCAGCGCCTGATGGCCGATGTGCAGCCCGTCGAACGTGCCCAGCGCCACCGCGGATCGATCCCCGTCAAACTGCGTTTCACTCGTCCAGATTTTCATCCGTTATGCATCCTCTTCGCGCAGCAGCATCATGCGAAACCGCACGCTGCCATCCGGCAGCGGTTCGCCGATGCCCGCAAATTGATCTTCCAGATAGATACGCACGTTTTCCACCGTTGGCGCGGGCTCCCGCAGCCATTGCGGGCGCAGCACGTTGCCGTTTTTCACCGCGTGGCGCGCGCGTTCATCCACGTATACCGCCGGAATGTGCCCGATCGGCGCGTCCACCGGCAGCAGGCATTCCGAAAGCGTGCCGTTTTGATACGCCGCATCGATCTGATCGCGATCCAGCGCGTTTTCCAATGTGAATATGCCCGCCTGCACGCGCTCCAGACTGTGCATATGCGCGCCGCAGCCCAGCGCGCGCCCGATATCGTGGCACAGCGTGCGAATGTATACGCCCTTGCCGCAGCGCACGCGAATGCGATATCGATCCTCGCCGGTCTTTTCCAGCAGATCGATTCCATCCACGCGGCAGCTTCTCGGCTCCACTTCAATGGTTTCGCCCTTGCGCGCCAGCTGGTACAGCCGCTTGCCATCGCGCTTGATGGCGGAATACATCGGCGGAATCTGCTGAATATCGCCGATGAAGCCGGTGATCGCGCGGTGCAGATCATCCTCGGTCGCATGCACCGGCGCGCGCGCGACCACTTCGCCGGTCGCATCCTGCGTATCGGTTTCCACGCCCAGCTGCAATTCGGCGATATAGGTTTTCTGCTTATCGATGATGAAATCAAACAGGCGCGTCGCCGTGCCGATGCAGATCGGCAGAACGCCCGACGCTTCGGGATCCAGCGTGCCGCCATGCCCTACGGATGTGCCGCGCGGCAGGCGCTTGCGCACGAATACCACCAGATTGCTGCTGGTGATGCCCGTAGGCTTATTGGCGATCAGGAAGCCGTTCATAGACATTCCTCCGCCCGATTGAGCATATTGCGCATCTGGAAGAGCACGATCTTCAGCGCGCGATCCATGGAAGCGTTCGTCGTCACGCCCGCGGCGTTCGCGTGTCCGCCGCCGCCGAGCGGCATGGCGACGTCGCGCGCGATATCGTAGGGCGGACGGCAGCGCAGGGAAAGCTTCGTCTGCGCGCCGCGCTGCTCCGCGAGGCACGCCGCCTGCACGCCTTCGATTTCCACCAGATAATTCACGATGCCTTCGTTGTCCTCGCGCACCGCGCCCGCCTTCGCAAGCATATCCTCCGTGAGCCGCGCCCAGCAGATTTTGCCATCCTCGCTGCGCTTCAGCCCCGAAAGCACCAGCCCCAGAAGCCGCGTGCGCCCCTCCGTGCGAGTCAAAAATACGCTGCGCGTAATGCTGTCCACATCGATGCCCGCGCGCAGGCATGCCGCCGCCGCGATCAGCGTTTCCGGCCGCGTACTGCCGTAGCCGAAGCGCCCGCAATCGGTGGCGATCGCGATGTACAGCCAGGTCGCCGCGATCGGATCCAGCGCCGCGCCCAGCGCGTTCATCAGCTCCACCGCCAGTTCGCCGCACGCCGCCGCGCCACCATCCACGAAATAAACATCGCCAAAGCCCGCGTTTGTGGCGTGGTGATCCAGCATCGCGGTGTGCGCGCACGCTTCGAACGCACTGCGGCCGTTCATCCGATCGATCACCGATACATCCACCGAAAAACCGGTTTTCGGGGCGAAGGGAAACTGATCTGCATCCGCCGCGATGCATACGCCCGTTTCAAAGCCCGCATAGATGTGCGGAACGCCGTCGGGCATATACACGAACGCGCGCTTGCCCAGCGCCACCAGCGCGCGCGTCAGCGCGATCGCGGTGCCGCAGGCATCGCCATCGGGATACACGTGCGTCAGCACGCAATAATCATCGTGATTTTTCAGAAATTCCGCCAGATCATGCATCCGGTTCATTATGCTGGTTCTCCTTCAGTATGCGGTTGATCTTCGCTGCATATTCCATGTTGGTATCCAGCTCAAACTGAACCTCCGGCACGTACCGGAGATCCACCTCATGCCCCAGTTCGCGGCGAATGAAGCCCGCCGCGCGGTTCAGTGCCTCCATCATGGGCTTGCGCCGATCCGCCTCCAGAATGCTGATGCGCACCTTGGCGTAGCGCAGATCGCGCGTTACCTCGCAGCGCACGATGCTCCATGTGCCGCCCACGCGCGGATCGTTCACCTCATCGCGGATGATTCGATCAATGGCCTTATGCACTTCCTCGGAAATGCGATCGATTCGATCATATGCTGCCATAGAATAATTCCTTTCTGTTTTTACCTGAATCCTGTAAAAACGGGCGTTCATACATCTGAACGCCCGCTGTTCAATGTTCCGGAATTGATGTTGAATTACTGTTCAATTTCTTCCATGTTGAAGCATTCAATTACATCGTTTTCCTTGATATCGTTATAGCCTTCGATGCCGATACCGCATTCATAGCCGGTATTGACCTCCTTGGCATCGTCCTTGAAGCGCTTCAGGGAGCTGATCTTGCCTTCGTGGATGACCACGTTATCGCGCAGCAGGCGAATCTGCATATTGCGCATGATCTTACCATCGGTAACATAGGAACCCGCGATGGTGCCCACGCCGGATACGCGGAACGGCTGGCGAACGGTTGCATGACCCAGCAGCACTTCCTTGTACTTGGGCGCAAGCAGACCCTTCATGGCGTTCTGCACATCTTCGATCGCCTGATAGATAACGCGGTACAGGCGCACATCGATCTTTTCCTTTTCCGCCATCGCGCGGGCATTGCTGTCCGGACGCACGTTGAAGCCGATGATGATGGCGTTGGACGCGGATGCGAGCATCACGTCCGTTTCGGTGATCGCGCCGACGCCGCCGTGGATGGAGCGCACGCGCACTTCATCGTTGGAAAGCTTTTCAAGGGACTGGCGCACGGCCTCTACGCTGCCCTGCACATCCGCCTTGATAATTACGTTCAGATCCTTGATCTGACCGGCGGAGATCTGGTTGAACAGATCATCCAGCGTGGTCTTCTGCTGCGCCTTGATCAGCGCTGCGCGCGCCTTATCGCGGCGTTCCTCCGCTACCTGACGGGACAATCTATCATCGTCCACCGCGGAAATCTGATCGCCCGCTTCGGGCACATCGTTAAAGCCGATGACCTCTACCGGATCGGAGGGGCCGGCGCTCTTCATGCGCTCGCCGCGCTCGTTCACCATGGCGCGCACGCGGCCGTATGCCATGCCCGCGACGATGGTATCGCCCACGTGCAGCGTGCCGTTCTTCACCAGCACGGTCGCCACGGGGCCGCGGCCCTTATCCAGACGCGCTTCGATGATGATGCCGCGCGCCTTGCGGTTGGGATTGGCGCGGTAATCCTGCACCTCCGCCACCAGAAGGATCATCTCCAGCAGCTGATCCACGCCCTCGCCGGTTACGGCGGAAACGGGCACCATGATGGTATCGCCGCCCCAGTCCTCGCAGACCAGATCGTATTCGGTCAGCTGCTGCTTGATGCGTTCGATGTTCGCGGCAGGCTTATCGATCTTGTTGATGGCGACGATGGTCTGAACGCCCGCCGCCTTCGCATGGTTGATGGCTTCGATGGTCTGCGGCATAACGCCGTCGTCCGCCGCCACCACCAGAATGGCGATGTCCGTCGCCATTGCGCCGCGCAGACGCATGGACGTGAACGCTTCGTGGCCGGGGGTATCCAGGAAGGTGATCTGCTTCCCGTTCAGGTTTACGGTGTACGCGCCGATATGCTGGGTGATGCCGCCGGCTTCGCCCGCGGTAACCTTCGTCTTGCGGATATAGTCCAGCAGCGAAGTTTTGCCGTGGTCGACGTGACCCATGATGGTAACCACCGGCGGGCGGGGCTGCAGATCCTCGTCCGCATCCTCGACGTCTTCCTTCTCCAGCGCATCCTCCGCGGTTTCCGCAAGCTTCTTTTCCAGTTCGATGTTGTATTCCGCGCAAACCAGACCTGCGGTATCGTAGTCCAGTTCGTTGTTGATATTGGCGATGATGCCCAACATCATCAATTTCTTGATGATCTCGCCCGCGGGCTTGCCGATGCGTTCGGAAAGATCGCGCACGGTGATCGTTTCCGCCGTCATGACGGCCTTTTCAATGCGGGTCGGTTCGATGGCGGCCTTCGCCGCCGCGCCGCCCTGCTTTTTCTTCTTCTTGCCGCGCATGAATTCATCATCATAGTTGTTGATGTTTACGTTCATGCCGTTATCGCGGCGACGGGCGTTCTTGCTGGCGTTGCGTTCGGGGTCTACCTGGCGCACGTACTGCTTCTTATTCGGATCGTAATTGGATACGCGCTCCTTTTCCACCGCGGGCACCAGATCGGGCATCTTATTGCGGCCATAGCCGCCCTGACGCGCTCCGCCTGCGCCGCCGCCATAGGGACGGCGTTCGCCCTGCTGCGCGCCCTGTGCGGGACGGCCATAGGGGCGCTGTCCGCCCTGCGGATTCTGTCCCTGCGCGCCCTGCACGGGACGACCGTACTGGCGCTGTCCGCCCTGCGGATTCTGTCCCTGCGCGCCCTGCACGGGACGACCGTACTGGCGCTGTCCGCCCTGCGGGTTCTGTCCCTGCGCGCCCTGCACGGGACGGCCATACGGGCGCTGTCCGCCCTGCGGGTTCTGTCCCTGCGCGCCCTGCACGGGTCTGCCGTACGGACGCTGTCCGCCCTGCGGATTCTGTCCCTGCGCACCCTGCACGGGACGGCCATACGGACGCTGGGGCTGCGGATTCTGCGGCGCGGGTTTTACTTCGCGCTTTGCTTCGGGCTGTGCATCGGCCTTGACCTCCGCCTTTGCGGCGGGCGCCGGCGCCGGTTCCGCCTTTTCTGCGGCGGGCGCGGCCTTCGGCGGCTGCGGCGCTTCCACGGGCACCTCAGGCACCTGTTCGCTGGAATAGGCGGTCATGAACTGCGCATTCTGCTCATACTGCCTGCGCTGTTCCTCGCGCGCCTCGCGCTCCCTGACCTCCTGCGCTTCGCGGGCGAAGCCGCCGGATATTTTGCGCAGAGAAGACATCATCTCCTGCGTTTTTTTGCGCATCTGCGTGATGCTCTCCAGCATTTTTCCGGTATTCGTACTCAATTCTTTGGTTGCGTCCTGAACCCTGACTTTGGCCATTCCCTCTCTGCACCCCCGATAGTATTTTCTCCGAAGCGGCCGCATCGCAAATTCCTGCGTGCGGCGCACCGGAACAGATTATCCCTTTTGCGCGTTCTGCCCGTCCAGCCCAACGATCTTTTCCGCCATGGACGGATCCGTGACCGCCGCCACCATCCGCCCGGGCTTGCCGATGGCGTAGCCCAGCGAATTTTCTTCCGCCCAGATCAGCGGAACCTGATGGAACGTACACGCGTTGGTCACCGATTTTACGGCGTTGCCCGCCGCCGCCCGATCCATGATCACGCAGCATACGGCGCCCGCGCGAATCGCCTGCACGCAGGCCTTTTCGCCGCTGATCACCTTGCCCGCGCGCATGCACAGACCCAGCATATTCAGCATCCGGTTCACGCGTTCACCTCCGGCGCGAGCTGCGCCTCCAGCTGGCGGAACACGTCCGCATCGATTTTGGTATCCAGCGCGCGATCCAGCGCTCTGGTTTTTTGCGCCTTTTTCAGGCATTCGATGGATTCGCATACGTATGCGCCGCGTCCGGCTGCCTTGCCGGTGCGATCAATGAAGGCGTCGCGATCCTGCGGCTTCACAATGCGCACGAGCATCGCCTTGGGCTTCATTTCGCGGCAGCCGACGCACATGCGCATCGGTATCTTGCGCGGCTTTGCTGGCATTTAGATTTCTTCCTCCACCTGCGCGTTTTCCTCTTCCAGATCGCCGTGCTCCGCCGCGATCTGATCCATCTGGCTCTGGCTCTTGATATCAATCTTCCAGCCGGTCAGCTTGGCAGCGAGGCGCGCATTCTGACCTTCCTTGCCGATCGCCAGAGAAAGCTGGTTATCCGGCACGATCACGCGCGCGGACTTTTCGGTTTCCGATACGAATACGGAAATCACGCGCGCGGGATTCAGCGCATTGGCGATGTATTCCGCCGGATCGGACGACCATTTTACGATATCGATCTTTTCGGTCTTGAGTTCGTTGACCACGTTTTCAACGCGCATGCCGCGCGTGCCGACGCAGGAACCGACCGCGTCCACCATCGGATCGTTGGAATATACCGCCATCTTCGTGCGGAAACCGGCTTCGCGCGCGATGGACTTGATCTGCACCACGCCGGTCACGATTTCCGGAACCTCGATTTCAAACAGACGCTTGACCAGCCCCGGATGCGTTCTGGATACGAACACCTGCGGGCCGCGGCCCAGGCGGGAAACCTCCAGCACGTATACCTTGATGCGGTCGTTTACGTTCAATTCCTCCGTGGGCATCTGCTGCGCGGGTTCGAGCAGACCTTCTACCCGTCCCAGCTCCACGAACACCTGCTTGTTTTCCACGCGCTGCACGATGGCGGTCAGAATTTCATTTTCCTTCTGGCTGTATTCATCGTAGATCACGCCGCGCTCGGCCTCGCGCAGATGCTGTACAACCACCTGCTTGCCGGTCTGCGCCGCAATGCGCCCGAAATTCTTGGGCGTTACGGGCACTTCCACCAGATCGCCCAGTTCATACTGCGGGCGGATGGCGCGCGCCTCGGAAAGCGTCATTTCGCACAGCGGATCCTGCACGTTTTCCACGACGGTCTTGATGGAATAGACCTCCACCTTGCCCTTTTCGGGATCGATCATCGCGCGCACGTTCGCGGTCTTGCCGAAATT
Organism: uncultured Clostridia bacterium; assembly: GCA_934663625.1. Taxonomy (GTDB): domain Bacteria; phylum Bacillota; class Clostridia; order Christensenellales; family Aristaeellaceae; genus SFTH01. Next base: position 23,803 of record CAKUKP010000005.1, on the reverse strand, counting down.
TTTCTTATATGCGGAAATCAGCGCCGATTCGATTGCGGAAAACAGAACCTCCTTGTTGATTCTGCGCTCCTTCGCCATCACATCCAACGCGCTGAAAAATTCAACGGAATCAATGCCACCGTTCGTCATTTGGGTTTCCTCCTGAATATTATTGCGTAACCTCGTCAAACCTCATCCTGAAGATCTTCTTCGGTAAATTCGATCAGCGGGCGCACAACCGCCACATCCCGCTGCGGGAAGGACATGCGCTCCACGCCGTTTACATCCACAACCACCATGCCGTCGATCAAACCGACCAGCACGCCGCGGAATTCCTTCGCGCCGTTCACCGCCCTGTAGGTTTTCAGTTCGACGTCCTCGCCCTCGGCGCGCGCGAAATCCTTTTCCGTCTTGAGCGGACGATCCGCGCCCGGAGAGGATACCTCCATGTAGTCGTAGGCTACATTTTCCACCAGCGGCTGAATTTCGCGGTGGAATTTTTCCAGTTCGTCCAGCGCGATTCCATCCGGCTTATCGATATAAAAGCGCAGAAAATGGCCGGTCGGTTCCTTGACCAGCTCAACATCGATCAATTCTACATTCTGTTTCTGCGCGATCTGCTCTGCAATCTGTGCGGCCTGCTTTACCGACATTGCTTTGCCCGCCATTCGATCCCTCCAAGGTTCAATATACATTGCGCTCTGTTCAAAATCGCAAATTCCTGCAATTCAAAAACACACCGCCGAAAAGTATCGGCGGTCGTTCATGCGCTATCATATCCCAACTACATTACCAATTATACCATGTTTTTGCGCCGATTACAACCGGAAAACCGCACGGGAATCGCATCTTTATGTTATATTCCGGCGCAAAAGTCCATCAGAACGGGTCGTCCTCCACCGTGATGCGCTCGATATGCGCGCCCAGCCGCACAAGCTTTTCATCGATGCGCTCATAGCCGCGCAGGATATAGCCCACGCCGCCGATTTCGGTAACGCCCTCCGCCATCAGACCGGCGATCACCATCGAAGCGCCCGCGCGCAGGTCGGTGGCGTTCACGCGCGCGCCCACCAGACGATCCACGCCGGTGATCATCGCGCTGGATTCGATCACGCGCACGTTCGCGCCCATCTTGCGCAGCTCGTCCAGAAAGCGGAACCGGTTTTCAAATATCGTTTCGGTCACGATGCTGGTGCCGTTCGCGATGGTCAGAAGCGCCGATAACGGCTGCTGCAGATCCGTGGGGAAGCCCGGATAGCCCTGCGTTTTTACGTTTACCGCGCGGAACACGCGGTTGGAGCGCACGCGAATCCAATCATCCTCGCTGGTCACGTTCACGCCCATTTCCAGAAGCTTTGCCGAAAGCGATTCCATGTGCGTGGGGATCGCGCCGGTGATGTAAACATCGCCGCCGGTCGCCGCCGCCGCCAGCATCAGCGTGCCGGTTTCGATCTGATCCGGCACCACGGTATAATTCGCGCCGTGCAATTGTCTGCCGCCGCGAATGCGGATCACATCCGTGCCCGCGCCCTTTACATATGCGCCCATGCTGGACAGGAAATTCGCCAGATCAACGATGTGCGGCTCCTTCGCCGCGTTGTGAATGCACGTCATGCCCGAAGCCGTAACCGCCGTGAGCATGGAATTGATCGTCGCGCCGACGGACGGCATATCCAGAAAAATATCCGCGCCGCGCATTTCATCCGCCTTGGCGACCAGCACGCCGCCCAGCGTTTCAACCTCCGCGCCCAGCGTCTGCATGCCCTTGACCGTCTGATCGATCGGGCGCGCGCCGATATCGCAGCCGCCCGGCAGCGGAACCTCCGCCCGACGGAACAGCCCCAGCAGCACCGGCGCCAGATAATACGATGCGCGCATGCGCCCCGCCAGTTCATAGGGCGGATTGTATTTATCCACCGTGCGCGGATCGATCCATATGGTATTATCCCTGAATTCCACCTTCGCGCCCAGCCATGTAAGCATTTCAATGATCACATGCACATCATTGATATCCGGAACATTTTCGATTGTAGAAGGTGAATCTCCCAGCAGCGCGGCGGGAATAATGGCCACTGCGGCGTTCTTGCCGCCGCTGACCATCACATCGCCTTCCAGGCGTTCGCTGCCGAAAATTCGCAGTTTCTGCTTCATATACACAATTATCCAGCTCGAAGCCGGCCCTTTCACAACTCCAAAACGCGGACGATCCACATCCCCCGCGCAGCTCAGGCGCAGTTTTCGCAAAATATCTATCTCTGCGCAACTTATATTATACAATAGAATTTCCGATCCCGCAATAGCGAATTTATGCACTTTGGTTAATCTCATGTTGGTCTTTTTCCATTTTATGCAGCTACGGCGGTTAAATCCACGGCAATCGATCGCAGATTGCATTGCCAAAGATGCGTATATATGCTAAAATATGCATAGTAAATCGTGGGAAGGTGTGCGCATTCGTGGCAGAAGAAAATCAATATCTGTCCTTTCAGGGCATTCGCGTACACTTTTCGCTGTGCATGCCGGATCAGGAAATCCGCGAACGGGCGCTACTTCTGTGTTCCCCGCTGATCTGTACGTTCCACTGGCGCAAGCTGGTGCCGGAGCTTACGCAGTCCGGCTGCCTTGTGGCGATGGTGGATCTGCCCGGCTTCGGCCGCAGCGATTGCCAGCGGCTCAGCCCGCAGGATCACATCATGCGCGCCAACATCATATGGGGCATACTGGATGAGATCGACCGCCGGACGAACGCGCCGAACGCCATGTGGCATCTGATGGCGCACGGCAGCGCGTGCGCGACGATACTGGAAATGGCGGGGCTGTATCCCGACAGCGTAAAATCACAGGTGCACATCGCGCCGCTGATCACCACGCCGAATCTTATGCGCAGCGCGCCGCCCGATCGATGGTACCGCGAAACGATTCAGGCGGCGGATGGCTTTCATCGAATGATCGAACGCTATTCCGGCTACCCGATGGATGATTACATCGTGGATCGGATGCACGCGCCGCTGGTTCGGCAGGGCGCGCGCGAAACATTTCTGCACATGCTGCGCGCCGGACGCAAGGCGCCGGAATGCGATCTGGGCTTCTGCCCCGCGATGGCGATCATCGGCGGGCGCGATGCGCTGATGACGGATGCGGCGCGCGCCGAAATCGATCGGTATCTGGGCGGCGCGGAGATGCACGTTCTGAAATCCGCGGGACATTTCCCGATGGAAACGCATTCCAAGGCGTTGCGCGATTATCTGCGCGGCTGGATCCGGTTTAATTCCTGAACGAAGTGCGAGGTTGCGATATGCCGAAGCTTGAAACCTACAATCGAAAACTGAATTACAGCTACGCGCTGGGCGTATTCCCATCGCTGATGCTGATGGAAGCGCATCCGGAAAAGATTCAGCGGCTTTTGCTGCATCCGGACGGGCTGAAGAACGAAGGCGTAATCAAGCTGCGCGATATGTGCGCGCGGCTTCACGTGCGCGAGGAAATGGCGGATCGCGTGCTGCGCCGCGAATCGAAAAAGGACAACTGCTACGCCGGCCTGGTATTTGAAAAATTCGAAGCCGATTTGAACCCCGAACTGTGCCACGCGGTGCTGTGCCAGATTTCCGACAGCGGCAATCTGGGCACGGCGATGCGATCGCTGCTGGGCTTCGGCATCCGCGATGTGGCGCTGATTCGCCCGTGCGTGGATGTGTTCGAGCCGCATTCGCTGCGCGCCTCGATGGGCGCATTTTACAAGCTGCGCGTGCACACCTACGATACGTTTGAGGAATACCGCGCCGCGCATCCGAAGCGCAAATTGTATCCGTTCATGCTGGACGGCGCAATCCCCTTAAACGAAGCGGCGCGCATCGCGCAGAAGCCGTTTACGCTGGTGTTCGGCAATGAACAAACCGGCCTGCCCGCGCAATTTGCGCAGATGGGACAGAGCGTGCTGATCCCGCAGAGCGATGAAATCGATTCGCTGAATCTGGCGGTGGCGGTATCGGTGGGCAGCTATGTATTTATGCACGGAGGCGATTTGAAATGACTTATGATGAAATTTACGCGCAGGCAGCCGCGGCGATCACCGAACTGCTGAACGAAAACCGGCCGCACTTTAATCCGGTGCGCCTGCTGGTGATCGGTTGTTCATCCAGCGAAATCGCGGGCGGCACGATCGGCCACGATTCCACCTACGAATACGGTCAGGCGGTCGCGCAGGCGGCGATCGATCTTTCGAAAAAGCAGGGCTTTGCGGTTGCGTTCCAGTGCTGCGAGCATTTGAACCGTTCGCTGGTGGTGGAGCGCGAAACCGCCGAAAAATACGATCTGAACATCGTATGCGCCGTACCGCGCAAGAAGGCGGGCGGATCGCTGGCGACCGCCGCGTGGAAGGCGATGGCGCATCCGGTGCTGGTGGAGCGCCTGAGCGCCGATGCGGGGCTGGATATCGGCGATACGCTGATCGGCATGCATCTGCGCCGCGTGGCGGTGCCGATACGCCTTATGCAGCGCAGCATCGGCTGCGCGCACGTGACCGCGGCGCGCACGCGCCCCTGCCTGATCGGCGGCGAGCGCGCAAAATACACCGAAGAAGATTAAATCATCCCCATGCGGATACGATGATCGGAAAGGAGCGCATTTCATGTTTGCCAGAGCCACCACCGCGCTTTCCGGAAGCGGATTGGACGCGGGCAATGTAAACGTACCGCGGCCAAACGATCTGTTGTACGAAGGCTGCGCCCAGCGCGCGGCGGACGCACTGCGCGCATCGTATCCGCGTTTTTCCGCATCGGAGCGCATCACGAAGCCCGAAGCCTATCATTCGGCGCAGCGCGCGCGCCGCGCCGCGCTGGAAAGCCTTCTGTGGGTGGATTTGAATCAGGAAGCGCTCGACCCGATGCTCGATCTGATCGAACTGATCTGTCAGGAGGATTGCTGGGGCGTTTCCTTTGAGAAATTTGATGATCCGATGTGCCCGCGCATCGATGCGCAGGCGGCGGAAACGGGCGTGCTAATCGCGTGGACGCTGCGGAAGCACGGCGCAAAGATCGGCGATGCCGCGCCCGGACTTTCCGCGCGGATGCTGTGCGAGGTGCGCCGGCGGCTGTTTGCGCCCATTTTAAACGGCGGCGATTATGATTTTCTGCGCGGCGAGGGCGCGACGCCCGCGTTGATCCTTACGGATATCGCCGTCGCCTGTATGCTGATGGAAAAAACGCCCTCGCGGCGCCTGCCGCCGCTGAAGCTGATTCTGCACACGCTGGATCGGCTGTGCATGACGAAGCGCTGTGCGCCGTGCGCGCTCGCCTGTCGGCTGAGCGATGTATGCGCGCTGGCGGATTTTGCGCGCATCGCCAAGCGGCTCACGCGCGGCGAGGTTGATTTCACGCGCGAAACGCCGCCCGCCGACTGGCTGGACGATGTGCTGATCCCGTGGATCGGGCGCGATTATTTCTTCGATCCCGCCGGTTGGGGCATGACGCCGAACGTATCCGGCATGGATTATTTCCGGCTGGGCTATTTCACGCGCGATCGCGCCATCGCCGCGCTGGGTGCGGCGCTGCTGCGCGAACACGATCGTCCCGCCGCTGCGGTAACGGGGCGGATATTGAGCATGGAACTCGTGCGCGCCGCGCGCGATGAGGTCAGTCCGCCGCCGCGGCTGCGCCGCGCCACCATGGAGGACGGCAGCTTCCTTCTGTCCCGCGTGGGCGGCATGACCTGCGCCGTCACGCAGGGCAGCGATCGCGCAAACGCGGGCGATGTCGTATTGTTTTCCGATGCTTCGCCGATTCTGATCGATACCGCCAACCTGTGCGATCACAGCCTTCCGGTAATCAACGGCGCGCGCCCGCTGCGCCGCCCGCGCGGCAGCGTGCCGATGGACTGCGATTTCAAGGAGGATCACGATCTGATGAGCGCGGATCTTTCGATGTGCTATCCCGATGCGTGCACCGTGCGCGCGTACCAGCGTACATTGATGACCATGCGCGGCGATCAGACCGTGCGCCTGATCGATGCGTTTGAATTCGCCGCGCCGCCCGTGCAGCTTATGTTCCGCTTCATCACGGCGCAGAAGCCGCTGATCCTGCGCGATTGCGTGCGGCTTGGCCCCGTGGTGATGACCTGGGACGGCGATCTGACCGCAGAGGTGCGCGATCTGGAACACGATCCGGAATTTCCCGCAAAATGCTGCCAGCTGCAATTCACAGCGCAGCGCCCGTCCGCGCGATCGATCTTCAGCTTCACCTTCGAAAAACGTTTATAGGATTATTAAAATGCCGACGAATCCATACTGGACTCTGTCGGCATTTCTTCATTTCTCCAAATATTCAATCCCGTTCAGCGTATTTCCCGTTCGATTGCCGGAAAGGCCGGCGAGCGAGCGCGTGGCGAGCAGCGTGCCCGTGCGGAAGAGCAGGCCCATGATGGGCAGGCGATCCACGACGGTCATTTGAATTTCGCTGAGCACGCTCTTTAGCTCCTCCGGCGTTTGCACGGTGGCGCTCTGTCCCAGCAGATTGTACATATCTTCGTTGTTATAGCCGTTCAGGTTCAGCGATCCTTCGCTGTACAGAAGCGGCGTAAGATTCGGCACCTCGCTTAAATTCACGCCCACCAGCGCCAGATCAAAGCTGCGCTCCTTGATGCGATTCTGCATCCGGCTGAGCGAAAGCACCTCCACATTTACGTTGATTCCCACCTTTTCCAGATTTGCGGCGATCATATTCGCGGCGGTGGTATGAATCGTGGTATAGGAATCGTTGTAGGTGATCAGGTTTACGGTCAGATCGCGCAGCAGCACGCCATCGACCTGGTTGAGCATGCCATCGCCGGTCAGATCCTCCCATCCGCATTCCTGCAAAAGCGCCAGCGCGCGCTCCGGACTGTAATAGTAAATCGCGCTCTGACTTTCATACAGCCAGGAGGATGGATTGATCGGCACTTCGCATTGCACACCCATGCCCAGATAGGCGTTTGAAGCCAGCGTCGCGCGGTCGATGGCGTACATCACCGCCCGACGCACGCGCACATCGCTCATCACCGAAGAATCGCCCAGATTCGGGATCAGCATTTCAAAGCTGTTGGTTTGAAAATCCAGCGAAGTAAACTTCGAAATTTTGCGGCTCTGCGCCGCCGTGCTGCTCTGCGAGGCGAACAGCTCGATATCGCCGGTGTGCAGCGCTTCCAGCGCATCGCCGGTATCGAAATACTGCACGCAGGCGATGCTTTCGATCTTGGGATCATTCTTCCACCACAGCGGGTTGCGCTCCAGCCGCACGCCTGCGTTGGTCACGCATTCCGTAATCCAGTACGGCCCCGTGCCGCGCGGCATGGCGTCATCCATCGTTGAAGCCTGTACCACGGGAAAGGTGAGCGCGTACAGCGTAATATAGCCGGTGTACCGTCCGGTAACGATCAGCGTGGAAGCATCCTGCGATTCCACCGATGCGATCAGCGAAAGCCGGTTGAAATAGGCGTTGCTCTCGCCCGCCGCCAGAATGCGGTTGTAGCTTTCCACCACATCGTAGGCGGTCAACTCCGCGCCGTTGTGAAATACCACGCCGGATCGCATATGGAACGTCCAAACCTCGCCCTCGTGCTTCCAGCTGTCGGAAAGCAGCGGCTGCGGCTGGCCGGAATCATCCAGCTCCACCACGGATTCATACACCAGCTGATTGATGCTGACGATATCGCGGCTCGTACACCGGAACGGATTGATGGATTCATCCGTCTGCGCCACATAGCCCATCACCAGATCCGCATCGGTATTGATGCCCGACGACAGCATATCCACCTGCGCGGCTCCGTCGCCGGAAAAATCGGATTGGAAGCCCGACCAATCATCGGTCGCCAGCGCCGACCCCATCGCCAACGCGGCAATCAGCAGCGCAATGATCGTTCGTCTAATCTTCTGCATACAGCTTTTTGTATTCCTCATAATAATTCAATACTCTGTGTACGTATTTTTCCGCCTCCGGCCCCGGAATCACATCCAGCTTCACGCCGTTTGCGCTGTAGAGGGGATTGGCGAGCCATTTATCCACCGTGCCCTGTCCGGAATGATACGCCGCGGTCGCCAGCGTCAGATCGCCGCCAAACCGGCGCGTGAGATACCCCAGATACCAGCAGCCGTAGCGAATGCTGGTTTCGGGATCATACAGGCAGCCGTCCGCGTATTCTTCCCCGAATTTGCCCGCCAGCCATGCGCCGGTATCGGGCATGATCTGCATCAGCCCCTGCGCGTTCACGGCGGAGGTCGCATTTGGATTGTAGCTGGATTCCGCCAGAATGATCGCCGCCACGTAGGCGGGATCGATCTCCTGCTCCGCGGCGTTCGCGCGGATCAGATCGGTGTATTCCATCGGATAGGTTTTGATCGTCGCCGGTTCCGGCGCCTTTTCCTGCAAAAGCACGGCGATCAGCGCAAGCAGCCCCAGCGCCAGCACCGCGAGCAGAATGATCTTTACAAGCTTCGTATTCCGCTTCTTTTTGCGGGAGGACTTTTTTCGTTTCGTATCCGCCATGCCGCCTCCGTCAGATTCGGCGAATCAGCTGCTGATACAGCTGGTTCAGCTCCGATCGGGTCTTTTCAATCGGGCGATCGCTGTTGATCACGCGCGTGGCGCGCGCATTGCGATCCTCCATCGCCATCTGCGATTCAATGCGCGATATCGCCTGTTCGCGGGTAAGCCCATCGCGCTCCATCACGCGCGCAAGCTGCACATCCGCGGGCGCGGTCAGCGTCCATGTTTCATCGCACAGCACATCCATGCCGGTTTCGAACAGCAGCGGCACGTTCAATACCGCGACGCGCGCGCCGTTTTTGCCGGATTCTTCGATTTTATCCATCGCGATGCGCTGCACCAGCGGATGAATCACGCCCTCCAGCGCGCGCTTCGCCGCCGGATCGGAAAATACCAGATCGCCCAGCGCGCGGCGATTCAGCGATCCATCCTCGGAAAACACCGAATCTCCGAAAATCCTGCGAATCTGTTCGAGCGCCGCGCCGTCCCGCGCGGTAAGCGCCCGCGAAATGCCGTCCGCATCGATATGTATCGCGCCCAGTTCCGCAAGATACGCCGCTGCCATCGATTTGCCGCAGCCGATGCCGCCGGTGATGCCCACCACATACACGTTATTTACAGGCACGCCAGTCGCCTCCCGTCTGTATATCCGTCCTCAGGGGTACCTTCAGTTCCATCACGCCCTCCATGCATTCGCGCAGCAGCGCCTGCGCCGCCTGCGCTTCCTCCATCGGGGCTTCCAGTATCAGTTCATCGTGCACCTGCAAAATCAGCCGCGTGCGCATGCCCCGCGCGCGCAGCGTGCTGTGTACGCGAATCATGGCGATCTTGATGATGTCCGCCGCCGTACCCTGAATCGGGCTGTTCATGGCGCAGCGTTCGCCGAAGGAACGCACGTTGAAATTGCTGCTGGCGAGCTCCGGCAGATACCGCCGCCTGCCCAGCAGCGTAAGCGCATAGCCGCGCTCGCGCCCCTCGCGCACGCTTTCCTCCATATATGCCTTCACGCCGGGATAGCGTTCGAAATAGCGATCCATGAAATCGCGCGCCTGCGCGCGGCTCACGCCGATGTTCTTCGCCAGCGCGAAATCCGATATGCCGTATACGATGCCGAAATTGACCGCCTTGCACGCGGATCGCATCTGATGCGTAACTTCGTTCAGCGGCACGCCGTATACCTCCGCCGCCGTTCGGGCGTGAATATCCTCGCCCGCGTTGAACGCACGGATCATGGTTTCATCCCCGCTGATGTGCGCCAGCACGCGCAGTTCGATCTGCGAATAATCCGCGTCCACCAGCGTCCAGCCCGGTCGGGCAATGAACGCGGCGCGGATTTTGCTGCCGATTTCCGTGCGCACGGGAATGTTCTGCAAATTCGGCTCCGTGCTGCTCAAGCGCCCCGTGGCGGTGGCGACCTGTTCAAAATGGGTGTGAATGCGCCCCTGATCATCGCGCAGATCGATCAGCGAATCGATGTAGGTCGAACGCAGCTTCTGATATTTTCGATATTCCAGAATCTTCGCGCAGATCGGATAATCCTGCGCCAGATTTTCCAGCACCTCGGCGCTGGTGGAATAGCCGGTCTTTGTCTTTTTCGGCGCGGGCAGACCCATTTGGTCAAACAGCATTTCGCCCAGCTGCTTCGGGGAATTCAGATTGATCTTCCGCCCCATTTCCGCTTCGATTTCAGAAAGCAGCCGCGCGATGGTGCGATCGAAATCCGCGCCCATTTCGCGAAGCGCGTCTGCGTCCACCAGAAAGCCTTCGCGCTCCATATCGCGCAGCACATGCGCGAGCGGGAATTCGATTTCGCTGTAAACGCGCGTCAAATCGTTTTCCCGAAGCTGGGCGCGCTGCCGCTCCGCCAGACGATGCACCGCATATGCGGGGCAGGCATTGTAATCCTGCACGCCGAACTGGGCGCACAATTCATCCGCATCGAAGGACGGCCGCTGCGGATTCAGCGCATACGCCGCCAGCATCACATCAAACGCTCGATCCAGATACGCGCGGTCGGATGGGAAGGTTTTCACATTCCACAATTCCACGCAGTCCGCGCGATCCAGCAGATCCTCCGCCGCCGCGAGCGCTTCCTCCGCCGATACGCCGGCGGACAGAAGATCGCCGCCCAGCGGCAGCACCGCGCCGCCCGCCGGCGTGGCGATGGAAAACGCCGCATCGATCTGCACCGCCGCCCACGCAGCGCGCGCATTCGATGCGCAGAACGCGCGCAGATCATCGATCGTCGCAACGCGCGCAGTTTCGATCTTCGCATCTTCTTCTCCGCCCGCATCGACCGCGGCTTCCGGATCGCACGCGGGGCAGATTTTCTTCGCGGTTTCGGCGATTCGCTTCGCCGCCACATTCATGCCCAGCTCGCGCACGCGCGGCAGCGCCTGCGCAATATTGCCGACGCGCCACGCATCCATATTCAATTCTACCGGCGCATGGCGGTTGATTTCCGCCAGCGCATAGCTCATGCGCGCCATATCCGCGCCGTCGCGCAGGCGCTCCGCCAGCTTGCCCTTTTCCTCAATCGGGCCGCGCGATAACACCGCGTCCAGATTTTCATATTTCGCGATCAGCTTCAGCGCGGTCTTTTCGCCGATGCCCGATATGCCGGGGATATTATCGGATGTATCGCCCATCAGGCTCTTTACATCGATCATCTGCACGGGCGATACGCCGTATTCCGCCTGCACGTATTCCGGCGTGACCCGCACGGTATCGGCGATGCCCTTTTTCGTAAACAAAATGGTTGTATGCGCGCCCGCCAGCTGGAATGAATCGCGATCGCCCGTCACCAGCAGCATCTGCGCATCCTGCCCTTCGCAGATCAGCGAAGCCGTGCCCAGGATATCGTCCGCCTCGTAGCCCTCGCATTCCAGAATCGGAATTTCCATCCGCGCGATCAGTTCGCGGATTACCGGAACCTGCGGGCGCAGATCATCCGGCATGGGCTTGCGGGTGGCCTTGTAGCCATCGAAAATGGCGGCGCGGAACGTGGGCGCGTGCATATCAAACGCCACGGCGATGCCATCGGGCTGTTCATCCCCGATCACCTTCATCAGCATCATCATAAAGCCGTGCACGGCGTTGGTCGGCGTGCCGTCCGGCGCGCTCATCGGCGTTTGCAGCGCGTGATAGGCGCGATACATCAGGCTGTATCCATCCACCAATACCAGCTTTTTCATCGGCGTTCACTCCCATTTCGGCTTTTCAACTTACTTTCCCGCTTATATTATACTTCATTCATGGAAAAAGTGCAAATACGGCGATTCGACAGCGCTGTAAACAAAAACCGCGCCATGTTTTCTGATTCGTCAGAAGTTTTTCATAAGCGCGATCTTTATCCCCAAAACGGAACATGCTAAAATAGAATGGAATGAAACGAGGTGATTTGCCCATGAAAGCATTGACCGTATTTCTGTGCCTTCTGTTATCGATCGTGATCGCGTTCGGCGCATGGTTTATGATCACCGGAGCGCTGGATGCGCAGGTCAGCCGCGTAACCGCGCAGGCGAGCGAATATCCGGAGGCCTTTGATTCGATCCGCGGCGTGCTGACCGGCGGCGGCGCGCAGGCGATCTATTCCACCGGCGATTCGCTTGAAAATCCCGCCGATTATACGCTGATGGATGTAAATATCCAATTGACGAACCGCAGCCTGTTCGATGCGGAATGGCTGAATATTGAACTTACGCCCATAAGCGGCGATGTGGCGCTGTATTCGCTCACCGGCCAATGCGCCGATGTGCCCGCCAAGGGGATGCAATCCGTAAACCTGAAGCTGGTCACGCGCGCGGGCGCGGACAGCACGCATACGGCGAAAATTCAGTATTACGTGTTCGGGGTCAGCCGTTCAATTCAGGTGCAGTTCTGATGCGTTTTCTGCCATTGCTTACGCGTCATGCGGTTCACATGGCAGATTCGGTATTCGTGTAATAGGGGCACCGGCGTATTTTCGCAGGTGTGATGGTGCGTAAAGCCCAGCTTTTCCTGAACGCGCCTGGATTTTTCGTTGCCATCGTAATAGGCGCACCAGATCGCGTTCATGCCCAGATCTTCAAACCCGCGGCGCATAAGCGCTTCCGCCGCTTCGGGCATATAGCCCCTGCCCCAGAACGGCTTGCCGACCCAATAGCCCAGTTCGCATTCATCATCGCGATCGGTTTCGCGCGCCCTTCCATTCAGCATCAGTTCGATCGATCCGATCGGCCTGTCGCTTCCTTTTTCACAGATCGCATAGCATTCCGCGCCGGAGAGCGCCCTTGGAATGATCTTCCGGCTTTCCTCCGCGCTTTCGTGCGGCGGCCAGCCCGCCGCCGGCCCCACATCGGGATCGCGCGCGTATTCATACAGGCTTTCCGCGTCCGCCTCCGTCCACGGGCGCAGCACGAGCCGTTTCGTTTCCAGTACCATACGATTCCATCCTTTCCGGTAAGCAAAAACTGCCGCCGATAAAACGACGGCAGTTTTGAATTAATGTTCGTTTCTCGACTACTCCTCCGAAGGAGAAAAGCCCTTTCAAAGAACCCGCAAACCTGCACAAATCGACAGGTACATTATCTCTCCTTCCGCCGACTGCGTCGGCACCTTCCTCATCAGAGGAAGGCAAGGTTACGGCTGTTCCTTGGCTCTACCTGATGGGGGAGCTGTCGGCGCAGCCGACTGAGGGAGAGAACCTGTGCCGCAGAACTGGCAGAAATTCGAAATGTGCGTTATCTCTCCTTCCGCCGACTGCGTCGGCACCTTCCTCATCAGAGGAAGGCAAGGTTACGGCTGATCGTTTTCTGGCTCCACCTGATGGTACGCACCGAAGACCCTGCGGCGCAGCGGCAAAATCTTTGATTTTACCGTCTGCGGTCGGCAAAGCCGACTTGAAATCCCACATTGGGATTTCAACCTTCAGCAGGGTTTCGGCAGCAACGGTGCCGCGCCTCAATCTTCGATTGAGTCGTCGGCAGTCTGCCTAAAGGCAGACCGGCAAACCAACAGGTTTGCCGCCTTCGTGCTGGAATCCGTAGGATTCGCACCGGCTGGTCGCGCTTGCCGTAGGCAGTAGGTGCCGCGCTTCAATCTCTGATTGAACCGTCGGCAGTCTGCCTAAAGGCAGACCGGCAAACCATCAGGTTTGCCGCCTTTGCGCGACTGCTAAAGGGAGCTGTCAGCGGTACGCTGACTGAGGGAGAGAAGCCCATAGATCGCTGCACCAACGCAGTTTTTGCAGCTTGAATATATGGCTGCAAAAACGTCGTTTCGCGGCGACCATACTGTACGGTCGCCGTCGAACCATCGCGGCAGCTACTGGGATCAAACGCCCTGCGTTTGGCGCGTCCACGCCTGATCCTTTTGCATCAGTCCAAATTCCACGATGTCCATCCGCCGTCCCTGCGCATCGGAAAGCACCACGCATTCGCCCTCGCCGCTGAGGGAGAAATTCGTGTGCAGATGCGCGGGATCCTCCGTGCGATTAAATCCGGAAGCGAACACGATGATGCTCTGTTCCGGTTCGATCATCACCTGCGGGAAGCGCCATTTGTATGGGTTCGATTCGCTGTCCGATAAATACCAGCCCGTCAAATCCACGGTTGCGCCGGAACGATTGGTAATTTCGATATAATCGCTGTAGCATCCGGTTTCATCCTGCAGCGTGGTGGCGTTGACCGCCATCAGCTCCGTGATGATCACGGGACTGCTTCCATCCGCGGTGTGCAGCTGGCGATAGCTTTCAGCGGTATTGGAAAGGCCGGGCGTAATTTCAAACGTCTTTTCCCATGCATCGCGCGCAACGCGGGCATAGGCTTCATCGCCGCGCAGCGCGGGCAGATTCACGGTATCGATCGCCGTACCGGATGGATTGAACAGAAGCAGCGTATCGCCCGCGGCGGATATGCCGAACGGCGCGTGCAGCTCCTCTCCGGCGGTATCGCGCAGCCGGCTGTCGGCAAACACGATCACGCATTCCTCCGGCTGGAGCGTGATATCCGGAAACGTGAAAACATTTGCGGCGTTCGCCCGCTTCGCCAACGAATAGCCCGCCAGATTCTGCGCGCTGCCGGATGCATTCATGATTTCGATCCAATCCGGCGCGGTTCCATCCTGCGCGGTGAGCGCGGATTTGTTGGAGGACATCACTTCATTGATGCGCACGCCGCCGCTGTGGATTTCGGTGATCGCGGCATTCGATTGCGCGTTCTGCTTCTTTTCCAGCGGCCATCCGTTCGGCCATGCCCTTTGCAGAAAATACGCCAGCACGATCACGATCACGCCCGCGATCGCGATCACGGGCAGCGCGCGATCCCGGCTCCGCGGTGCAGACGCGCCCGCGGAACGCGCGGCGGGTCTGCGCGCCGGAGCGTACGCGCTTTGCCGCCGGGGCGGCCTGTGCGCAGGCGCCGAACCGGAAACGGGCCGTCTGTTTGACTGGTTCACTTCGATTCCCCTTTCAAACGGGCGGATTATGCGGTTTCACCGGTATAGGAAACCAGCGTAGCATCGTATACGCCCGGCACGGAGCGCAGCTTGTTCAGCAGCGCATCCGGCTTTTCCACGCGCACCTCATAGGTGGCTTCGATGCCGTTGGAGGATACGGTTTTGGATTTGAGCTGCTGCACGCGGATGGAGCCGACCAGCTGATTCGCGGCGCGTTCGGCCTCTTCGCCCATGCGGATCACCAGCAGATAGCTGTTCATCTTGCGCGCCTGCACGCGCACCAGCACGGTAATCAGCAGCGCAATGCCCACCACGGTAACCGCCGTGAGGAAAAACGCGCCCGCGCCCAGCAGAATGCCCATCGTGAGCGCCCAGAACATATACGCCGTATCCAGCGGATCCTTTACCGCCGTGCGGAAGCGCACGATGGACAGCGCGCCCACCATGCCCATGGAAAGCGCCACGGATTCGCGAATGCACATCACGACCGGACAGGTGATCAGCGTCATCAGCACCAGCGTGAGCGAAAAATTATTGGAATACATTACGCCGCGATAATTTCTGCGGTAAATCCATGCGATGAACACGCCGACGGCGAACGCCATGAGCAGCGAAAGCAGAATCGTCGGCCAGGATTCGGGAGAGATCGGTTGGGATGACCAGATTGCAGAAAAACTCATTGCGGTTTCCTCCTTGTAATTCGCGATGCGCGATGGTAATTGATTTTTCAGCGGCCGAGCGGTTCAAACCGGCGGCACAGCACATATTTGGAAATGGCGCATTTATCCGCCTCTACGCCGTGCAGCAGGCGCGCGATGTAATCCGGCAGATAATTATCGAATTTGACCTCCAGAATTTCGGAAGCGTTATCGTGCGGGCAGATCGTGGGCAGCTTTGGATTGAACAGATCCTGCGAATACAATCCGCTGCGCAGCTGCATATCGAACGTAATGCGCACGTTTTCCGCCGGATGCAGATACGCTTCGCGCACGTAATCCACGATCACGGCGGGGCGCAGAAGGCGGGTTCGCATCTGCACGTACATATCCTGCAGGAGCAGATTGCTGCTGGTTTGCAGCCCGCGCGGATCGCCGCTGATCAATTGATCGCACAATCGGCGCGTGATCTGGGTGGATGATTTCTGAATCAGATCGCCCACCTTGCGCTTGCGTTCCAGAAAGATTTCCTGATCGGAATAGCGGTAGATGCGGATGCGGTATTTATCGCGGTGCATCGTGCCGCCGATTTTATCGTAATACGCCGTATCTTCGATATCATCAAAGTACAGCGAACGAATCGCGTATGGCTTGCCGTCCCTGCAATGCCCATCCAGCTTCAATACCGGACGCAGCCGCGCGCGCAGGGCGCACAACTCCGCCGGATTGATGAAATACTTCAGCTCATGACGGACGGGCAGGCTTTGTCTTTTCTGTTGCATCATCCCATCCTCCCATCATTCCGCCGCCTGTATTTTCGCGACCGCATCGCCGAAATACCGCTGCTTTTCTTCGTCGGAAAAATGGAATACGCCGTCGAAATAGCCCAGTATTTTGGTCGGTCGGGTCTTTGCGTAATTTACAAGATCGGTCAGCGCCGATTTGTACTTCGATTCGCTGATGCCCGCTTGCGCAAGATACTGCGGCAGCAGCCCATCGATTTTGTAATAGCGCTTCTCCATCATCCCAACCAGATTTTCGGTGGAGAAGGTCGTCGCCAGCTGCTGACCGAAATAGGTCAGGAACTGATCGCGAATCTGATCGTTCTGCATACATGCGCGGAACAGCGTGGTATCGGTATTCTTGTTCGTACCCATACCGGCGGGATCCAGCCAGCGCGCGATGGAATTGGTGTCCACGAAGAACGCCCAATCCAGATCGAACAGAATCCAATGCCATTTTCCGTCCGCCCTGGCATTCCGGTATCGCTTCACGTTCGCCGTATCGCCGTTGCCGACGAAGATTTCGATCGCCATGTATTCCAGATAGTTTTGCAGATCGATGCACGATGTGATCCGGTCGTAGGCTTCCTGCGTATTGGGATCATTGTTCTTCAGCCAGGAAAGCAATTCCGCAAAGGTATCGTTCGATCCCTGCATCACGCGGGAATTGGCCTTGATCAGATCGATATCATCCTCCATGCCCTCCCAGCCTTCGAACTGACAGACGGAATGGGTATTGATGCGCTCGCGCAGGTACATCAGGCTGTAATATACGCCGTTGATATACACCACGCATACCTCGCTTTCCTGATACATCACCGATGTATCCTTCGCCAGCGAAGTCAGAAGCGAATCGCGCATGAAGGTGTATTTGTAATCCTGTCCAGATGCGCGCAGCAGGAAGGATTGATATTCGCCGTAATCGCGCTGCGAAAAGATCGGATATTCAAATCGATTCGATCCGTATTTCGTGCGCGCGATCACCTTGAACGCCTTTACGGGTGCGGCGCGGCTGTACTGGCCGTGCAGCTTGATGCCGCATTCCTGTGAAAGCGCTTCCTCGCCATCCGGCTGGAAAAGCTCCACATGCGCTTCGCGCTCCCAGTCCATCCAGAAATTCGCGCCCTCGTTCATGGAACCGTAGGGGAATGTATCCGTGGCGTTCGGCCCCATTACCATGATGCCGTTGTTGTAATCGGTCAGATTGTATTCATCCGATACCAGCGAAACCACATACGCCGCATCCTCGTTTTCCACATCGTACAGATAGCTCGCCGTATTCATAAAGGACGGCAGATACCCATCGCGGTACACGCGCGTGCGGATGATGGTGGTGGCGCTTACGGAAATCGCTTCGCCCTGATACAGCCGGTCGGATTCATCGGGATCGCTGCAATCCAGCGTATAATAGATGCGACTGCCGCTCGGCGCGGAAAGCGTAACTTCAAAACTGTCGCCCGTGTGGAACAGGCCGCCCGATACGGAATAATCCGCCGCTTCCGCCCTGCCGTAATACGCCTGCAAATTGTTCGCCGTGCCGGGCGTACCGGCTTCAAAGTAGTAAAACGCGCCGCCCGCTTCCCTGCGCCCGTAGGCGACGCCCGCGTACTGCGCGGGCACATAGGCGCTGTCGATCACCGCACCATCCGATGTGGACAGGCAAACGGTGTAGCCGCCGTCGGCAGAAAGCGCAAAATTGGCGTTCAGATAATTGCCCAGCTTGTGCGTATCCAGTCCGGAACAGAATATGCCCATGTATTCGCCGGGCTGAATCACCGTGCCCTGCGGGAACTGCCATTTGCGCGGACGGGACGCATTATCGGAAAGTCCCCAGCCGGAAATATCCACGTTGCCGGAGGTGCTGTTGTAAATTTCGATCCAATCGTATTCCTGATCGGTGGGCGAGGCCATGATTTCGCTGATGTACACGCCGGTGGAATTGACCACGGCGGTTGCCGCCGCCGCGCCATCCTGATTGGCGGCGCCGGGCGTGGGCGATACGGCGGTCGTCCATTTTCCGTCGCGCAGCGAATACGCCTGGTTGGTCTCCAGCGCGGGCGCCTCCACCATCGATACCGTTCTGCCGTCCGGACGGGTTAAATAGATGGTTTCGCCCCTGCTGCTGATTTTGAAATCGGTATGAATATGGCCGCCGGATACGCGGTTTTCGCCGGAGCAATGCACCGCGATGTATTCATCCGCGCCCAGATTTATATCCGGAAAGCTCCAGCGCTTCAGCTTGTTCGGCGAATCCGAAAGATACCATCCGGAAAGATTCACCGCCGCGCCGGATTTATTGTGGATTTCCACATAATCATGGCACGCGCCATTTTCATCGGGGAAATACAGCGAATTGGAGGACATGACCTCGGTAATTTCCAGATCTCCGTCCTGCACGGTAATGCGCGCGCTCGCGGCCGCTTCGCCGTTTTCATCGATGATATTCGCATCGCCCGGCGTGGCGGTATGCGTCACCGCCCATTCGCCGTCCGCGCTCCGGCAATACGCCTCGTCCGCCTTCAGTTCCGGCAGCTGCACCGAATCGATCTCGCGCCCCTTGGCGTTCATCATCACGATCGTTTCGCCGCCGGACGCGGAAAGCTTGAACGGCGCGCGCAGGCCATCGCCCGCCCGTCCGTTTTCGCCCGTGCAGTATACGATGATGCGCTCGCCGGGCGCAATTTCCATATCGGGAAATACCAGCATCCGGTTGACGCGCACATCCAGAAACAGCGTATACTTATTCAGATTCACCGTTTCCGCACCGGCGTTTTCAATTTCGATCCAGTCCGGCGCTTCGCCATCCTCGGTAATCAGGGTGGATACGTTTTCGGACACCGCTTCGCTGATGCGAATTTCGCCCGCACCCGCCTCCGCCGCTGAGCGATCCGCAAAAAGATCGCTTCGCTGCGCAAAATACGCCGCCACGATGGCGATCACGCCGATGATGGCGATAATCGCGATCATGCCCGGCTTCGCTTCGCGCCTGGGCTGCCAGTTTGTATTTTTCTTTCCGTTTCCCCCGCGCGCCGCCGTCGGGCGCTTTCCCGACTGCGCTGACGCGCGATGGCGCGGTTTCTGCTGCGACATGCTTCGTCCTCCGAACCTGTATGGGTCAATCCATCGCGCAAATGGGCGATGATCAGCTATTATAGCCATTATATTTACTCTATTTATATGATACACTTTTTTGTCCCGCGCTTGGGGGCATTCTTCCTATATTTTGTAGAACATTCTGTAAATTCGAAGAAAGCGCCGACATCGGATAAATCGTGGAAAGAAAAATTCCCGAAAACAATGTGTTTTCGGGAATTCAGAACCGCTGGAAGCTTAGTTTTCGCGCTTCGTGGCGTAGGCGGCGACCAACGCCAGCAGCATTACGATGCCCTTTACCGCGGGCAGGAAATAGAAGTTTACGCCCATGATGTTCAGGCCGTTTTCCAGCACCGCAACCAGCAGCGCGCCGATCAGCGTGCCCAGCGCATTCGGCTTTTCCGCGCCGCCGACCGACCGGCCGACGAACACCGCCGCCAAGCTGAGCATGAAATAGTTATCGCAACAGTTTACCGAAGCCGCGGATTGGCGGCAGGCGACCAGCACCGCGCCGACGACCACGAACAGCGCCGTGATCATGCCCGCCAGATACCGATAGCCCTTTACGTTAATGCCGGAAAGCTTCGCCGCCTGCTTGTTTCCGCCGATGGCGTACATGAAGCGGCCGTGCTTGGTGTGCTCCAGGAAAATGTACGCCACCAGCACGCACGCCAGCATAACGCCGATGATGATGGCGGGCTGCAGGCCGATGGCTTTGAAATCATCGCCCAGCAGCGTGCGCGCGGGCTGTCCCAGCGTGGCCTTCAGGCGGTTGGGCAGCATACCGGTAGAAACCGCGCCGCCGCCGATGTACCACAGGCCGATGCCCTGATGCACGAATTGCAGCGCGCAGGTCGCCAGCATATCGGGCACCTTGCAGACCAGAATCAGGAACATGGTCAGCTGGTACAGCACCAGCGTTACGCCGATGGTTACCAGAATGGACATCCACAGGCTCAGGCCGTACCACAGGTACATGCTCATAAACGTATAGGCGGAAACCGTCGCCAGCGTGCATGACGACATATCAAAGCCGTCCGTGGACATGGTTACGGTCGCGGCGATGCCGAACACGGTGGTGATCGACATGGCGCGCAGAATATTGATCATATTTACGCTGTTCAGGAAATTGGGCGCGAAAATGGCAAATACCGCAAAGCTTACCACCAGCGCGATGACGGCCGCCCAGTCCAGCAACAAAAGACCCTTGCTCTTTTGTCCCACGGAGCCCTTCTTTTTCATGACTGCATTCTGCATTTATGTATCTCCTTTCCGCTTGTCAAAGGTTCTCCGATCAGCCCTCGGTCTTTTTCCTGCCGCCGACGGCGTAATACATGATTTCATCTTCGTTGGTTTCGGAGGTCTTCAACTCCGCCTGAATCCGGCCGTCGAACATGACGTAGATGCGGTCGGTCAGCGAAAGCAGTTCGTTGTTTTCGCAGGAGGCGTATATCACGCCGTGCCCGCGCTTTGCGATATCGCCGATCAGGCGGAAGATATCCTGCTTCGCGCCCACGTCCACGCCCTTGGTGGGTTCATCGAAGATATACACATCCGAATCCGCCGCGAGCCATTTGCCCACAACCACCTTCTGTTGATTGCCGCCGGAAAGATTGGCGACCCGCTGGCGGATGGACGGCGTGCGGATGCCCAGATTTTCCACATAGAAATTCGCGTTTTTCGCCATCTTCCGCTGATTGACGAAGGACAGATCGCAATACTTATCCAGCGAAGCCGCCGCCAGATTGAAATGCACGGTTTCGCTGACCAGCGCGCCCTCCTTGCGGCGCTCTTCGGGCACCAGCGCAAGGCCCTGGCGCACGGCGTCGGTGGGAATGCGGATCTTCAGTTCCTTTCCCTTCAAACGGATCTTGCCGCCCGCCTTCCTGCAGCCGCCAAAGATCGTTTTGCACAGTTCGCTCTTGCCCGCGCCAACGAGTCCGGCAATGCCCACGATTTCGCCCTCGCGCACATAGAAGCTTACATCGTTTACCTTTTGATCCACGTCACTGAGGTGCTCTACCTCGAAGAGCACATCGCCGATGGGCACGATCTCCTTCGGGAAGTTTTCTTCAAATTTCACGCCCAGCATCAGTTCGATGATTTCCTTCGGCGTGGTTTCCGGCGTGATATCGAATGTGCCGACGATTTCGGCGTTGCACATTACGGTATAGCGATCGCAGATCTGAATAATTTCATTGATGCGATGCGATATAAAAATAATCGCTATATTTTTTGTTTCCCTCAAATGGCGCACCAGACGGAAAAGCTCTTCCGTTTCCGTATCGCTCAGCGGCGCGGTGGGCTCGTCCAGAATCAGGAAATTGCATTCGGATGTTACGGCGCGGGCGATCAGAACCATCTGCTTCTGCGCAAGCGTCAGATCCTGCACCAGCGAATTTACGTTTACGTCGATATTCAGGCTGTCCAGTATCCTGCGCGCCTCTTTTCGCACGCCGCCCCAGTTGACGAAGGGGTTGATGCTCTTATCCTCCACCATGTGATTCATCATCACGTTTTCGGCGACGGACAGCGTGGGCACGAGGGCGGTATCGACCTCCTGATACACGATCTGCACGCCCAGCTTCTTGGCGTCCATCGTGCTTTTGATTTCAATCGGCTTGCCGTTGAGCTTGATGGTACCCGTATAATGCGGATACGCGCCGGACAGCACCTTCATCAGGGTGGATTTTCCGGCGCCGTTCGCGCCGACGACCGCGCGTATTTCTCCGGTGGCGACTTCGAAGTTCACTTCCTTCAAAGCCTTGACCCCCGGAAATTCAATGGATACATTCTCGGTGGATAACACGATTCGATCCATGGGCTTCCCTCATTTCTTCATTCGGAATCTGCATGGGAATTCTGATTGCAATCAATTCCCTCGAATCCGCCGATACACATTTTTTCCGGTGAAAAGACGCTGAAAAACGCCGCAAGTGCAGCCGACAAAGCAAGCAGAAATTTTTACTTCGTAAGAAGTATTTCAGAAAATCTCTGCGGCCTCGGGGTTTGTCAGTTGTCTGACGCGGCGCACCATCGGGTGCGCCGCGCCCCAATTCATTAGTGGATCAGATCAGCGGGCATCCAGTCGGCCACGGAGAGGTAGCCCAGGTTGCCGTAGGTTTCATTGGCGATTTCGCCTAGGTTTTCAACGGTGCTTTCGGGCTTCAGCGCGGACGCCAGAATTGCGGAGCCGGGAACTTCAACCACGTCGACGCCGTATTCGCCGGTCGCCGGATCGTAGATCTTATCATATTCGCCCGCGATTTCCAGCAGCAGGATGCGCATGGCGATTTCGCCGTTCAGCGTCCAGTCGGTGGTGCCGGCAGCGGTCCAGATTTCCGGATGGTTCTGCATGTTGGTTACGTCTACGGGGTCGATATCAACGGAAGCCATCGGCAGCGCTTCGCCGTTTTCGCCGTTGAAGTTCGGGTTTTCCATGATCGCCTGGAACACGCCCTGGCCATACAGATCGTAGTAAGCGATGATGCCGTCTACGTCCTCGCGCTTGAGGGTCTGCAGGGTTGCGGCGGTCACGGTGTTGGCATTATCCATGCTGTCCACGGTGGGCTGGATTTCGGCGACGGTCACGATCTTGCCGGCCTGTTCATATTCTTCCCAGCCAACCTGACGGCGATCGAAGGGGCTGTTGTAGTTCGGGCCGCGCCATACCTTCACCAGGCGGACGCCTTCGCCGAACTTGGCGACCATTTCGTCCAGCAGAACGGTAACCAGAGATTTATCCTGCTGGAACATCTGGGTGATGCCCTCGATCTTCATGGTTTCGCCGCCCGTCTTGAACTGGGTATCGAAGCACACGATCTTGGTGTTGGGATACTGTTCCGCCATGCGGCTGAGGAATTCATAGGAGCCATCCTGATTGCCGTGGGAAACAACCAGTCCGTCATAGCCCGCGGCGCACTTCTGTTCGATGGTATCCTGCCAGCGGATGAAATCACCATCGCAGAATACATCGTCATATTCTACGCCCAGCGCATCGCACAGCTTGCGGGAAGAATCGGACCACATCTGGAAAATGGTAGCGGAAGGCAGAATGTGTACATAGCTTACCTTCTTGCCGGCAACGGGGTTCTCGGTCTCAGCCACGGCGCATACCATCATCATCAGCATGAGCGCAGCCAGGACTACAGCCAGGATTTTTTTCATTTGGGGTTCCTCCTTTGATTGATTTGTTTCTGCGGCCGGCATACGCCTCGCCGACCTGTTAATCCGGATTATAGCATAACATTAACTGAATTGCAATAGCTATGTTCAAATTTTTGTTTATTCGTTTAGAATGCATATTATTTCATTTTTCACCGATTTCGTTCGTCGGATAGTAAAA
>CAKUKP010000004.1 GCA_934663625.1 uncultured Clostridia bacterium | reverse complement strand
CCGCCAGCACGGTGGACATGGATGCGAACACCATAAACAGGAAGAACAGCGTGCCCCAGATGCGGCCGCCCTGCATCTGGTTAAACACGGTCGCCATCGTGGTAAACAGCAGACCGGGGCCCGCGCCGGGCTCGATGCCGTAGGTGTAGCAGGCGGGGAAGATGATCAATCCCGCCATCAGCGCCGCCATGGTGTCCAGAATGATTACGTTTACGGATTCGCCCATCAGGCTGTGATCCTTGCCGATGTAGCTTCCGAAGATCGCCATTGAACCGATACCCAGAGAAAGCGTGAAGAACGCCTGATTCATCGCGCCCACGATTACATCGCCGTTGATCTTGGAAAGATCGGGCAGCAGATAGAAGGAAAGACCATCGCTCGCGCCGGACAGCGTGAAGCTGCGAATGGCGAGCACCGCCATCAGCACGAACAGCGCGACCATCATGTATTTGGTGATGCGCTCCAAACCGCCCTGCAGACCGATTGCCAGCACGAAGAAGCCGAATACAACCACGATCGCCATGAAGCCCACGTTGATTCCGGGGCTGGAAAGCATGCCATCAAAGGTCAGCGTCTGTCCGCGACCGATCAGGAAGTTGAAGAAATAATACATCATCCAGCCGGATACCACGGTGTAGAACATCATCAAAAGCGCATTGCCCGCAAAGGCGAAATAGCCGTGATAATGCCATTTGGTGCCCTTGGGCTCCAGCACGTGATACATGCCGATCGGGCTTTTCTGGCTGGCGCGGCCGAGCGTGAATTCAACCGTCATCACGGGCAGCCCCAGAAGCAGCAGGCATACCAGATAGATCAGAACGAACGCGCCGCCGCCATACTGGCCGCACATCCAGGGAAACTTCCAAACGTTGCCGCAGCCGATCGCGCATCCCGCAGAAAGCAGGATGAAGCCGAGGCGGGAACCCAGTTTTTCTCTCTCTTGCAAATGTAACAACCCCTTCTCCATATTACCCCAAAACACTTTAACCAGTTAAAAGGATAACACAAAACGGCAGGTTTGTCAAATAATATACATAAATAAGTGATTATACAGAAAATCTTGGCGAAAAACAGGTGCTGGATGGATAAAAACGCATACAAAACGCAGTCGGAAGGGTTCAATTCCCGACTGCGTCAGAAGAATACATTACATTTTTAACAGTTAATCCAGCCACAGGGCGGATTCGGCGGGGATTTCGATCGTCGCGCCGTTGTATTCGATCCATTGCGAATCGTGCGCGCGGTTGGCGGCGAGTGCGGCGCGCCCGTTTTCCTGCGCGTTTCCGAACAGATCGCGCCCGCTTTCAATGCTCCGCTCGATCAGCAGCACATTTTCGCCGATGGCGCGGATACGCAGATCACCGGTGCGCAGCGCGGGCGCGCTGCCGCGGCGCAGCGATGCCGCGCGGAAGGCTTCGATCAGATCGCGATCCTCGTGTCCCCACGGATAGGTGCCGCGGCAGTAGGGATCGCTCATGCCGTACAGACCGGCTTCATCGCCGTAATAGATGCACGGCATGCCCGGCAGCGCGCAGATCAGATTCCATGCGGCGATCAGCCTGCGGCGGCCGCGCGCGTATTCATCATCCTTCAATTCGATCGGATAGCGGTATTTGCGATCCGGCTCCATATTGCCCACGTCCGCCAGCACGCTCAGCGCGCGCGCCTTATCATGGCTGCCGAGCAGGTTCATCTGGGAATAGAAAAACTGCGCGGGCTGATTTTCGCGCATGGATTCCAGACAGCGCGCAAATTCGGGCGCGTTGATCCTGCCGGTAAAAAAGCCCAGCACCAGATCGCGCAGGGGATAATTCATCGCCGCATCCAGCGTATCGCCGGTGCAGTAGGATCGAAGCTCGCCGTAGGATACCTTTTTGCTGGGATCCTCCCACACCTCGCCGATGACGCACGCATCGGGATCGGTGCCCTTCGCGCGCGCGCGCAGATCGCGGATGAAATCCATGGGCAGTTCGTCCGCTACATCCAGCCGCCAGCCGCCCGCGCCGCGCAGCAGCCATCGATCGATCACGCCGCTCTTTCTGCCCAGAATGAATCTCCGGTAGGAAGGATCATCCTCGTTCACGTTCGGCAGCGTTTTAAAGCCCCACCAGCTTTCGTATTCATCCGGCCAATGGGTGAACGTATACCATGTGCTGTACGGCCCGTGCGGATTCTGATATGCGCCGTCGCCGCCGTATTTGCCCTCGATATCGAAATATACGCTGTCCGATCCGGTGTGCGAAAATACGCCGTCCAGCACGATGCGGATGCCGCGCTTTTTCGCCTCTGCGCACAGGCGGATGAAGTCCGCCTCCGTGCCGAAGCTGGGATCGATCGTGCGGTAATCGCCGGTGTTGTATTTGTGGTTGCTGCTGGATTTGAATATGGGATTCAGGTACAGCGCCGTTACGCCCATGCCTTCGATGTAATCCAGCTTTTCTTCGATGCCGCGCAGATTGCCGCCGAAGAAATCGTTGGCGCACAGGTTGCCGCGCCGGTCGTTGATCACCAGCGCGGGATCATCATCCCAGTTCGCGTGGTAATAGCAGCCCGCGGGCAGATTGCGCGCGTCCGTGCCGCCCGCGTTGCGGAAGCGATCCACCATGATCTGCATCATTACGCCGTTTCGCATCCATTCGGGCGTTCGGTAGGCGGGATCGTATACCGTGATCTGGAAGGACTGCGGTTCATACGGGTGTACCGAACCGATGCCGCCCAGACCATCATCCGCGTTGCCCAGATACCAGGTCGTGCCGCCATCGTCCTTCGCGATGAAGTAATACCAGAATACGCCCATCGTTTTGGGAAGCGCGACGGTGCATTCGTACAGATCGCCGTCAACGGGATGCATGGGCATTCGCTCCTCGGCATTTTGCCACCAGATGCGCAGGGTCAGATCGCACAGCTCACTTGCGCGTACCCGAAGCCGCACCCTGCTTTTGCAGGGTGCGGCGCCCAATGGATTTCGATATAGTTCGGATCGTGAATCGTGATAAAAGATCATATTACAGATTGAGCGGCTTCAGATGCCAGATCTTGTCGTTATACTCCCGAATCGTGCGGTCGGATGCGAATACGCCGGAATGCGCGGTGTTGAGCACTGCCTTCTTCAGCCACAGATCGCGATCCGTATAATCGCGGGAAATCTGCGCCTGCGCCGCCATATAGCTGGGCATATCCTTCAGCACGAAATAAGGATCGGGCATGCCGCCGTTATCGCCGAACAGCAGACCATGATAGATTTCCTGGAACATGCGCGGATTTTCCGGACACAGCGTGCCATCGATCAGCTGGGTAAGCACCTTGCGGATGGCGGCGTTGGTTTCGAAAATTTCGCTGGAGTGGTAATTGGCGTAGCTGCGCTCCACTTCTTCTGCGCTCATGCCGAAGATGTAGATGTTGTCCGCGCCCACGGCGTCGTAGATTTCACAGTTCGCGCCGTCCATCGTGCCGATGGTGATCGCGCCGTTCATCATGAACTTCATGTTGCCGGTGCCGCTGGCTTCCTTGCCGGCGGTGGAAATCTGTTCGGATACCTCGGCGGCGGGCATCAGCACCTCCGCCTGCGATACGCAGTAATTCTCCAGGAATACCACGTCGATCATGCGCGATGCGCGCGGATGGCGGCGCACCAGATCAGCGATGGAATTGATCAGCTTGATCGTCAGCTTCGCGCGCCAGTAGCCCGGCGCGGCCTTCGCGCCGAAGATGTACGTCTTGGGCGGCATCTCAAAGGTGGGATCTTCATCGATGCGGTTGTAGAGCATCAGAATGCCCAGCGCGTTCATCAGCTGGCGCTTGTATTCGTGCAGGCGCTTGGCCTGTACATCGAACATGCTGTCCGGATTCATCGCGATATCCTGCATGCGGCGCACACGATCGGCAAACGCAAGCTTGTTGTAGTATTTTACCTCGGCAAAGCGGCGGCGGAATTCCGCGTCGTCCGCAAACGGAGCCAGCAGCTCCAGCTTCGATGGATCGCTGCGCCAGCCATCGCCGATGGCGGAATCGATCAGATCCGAAAGATTGGGGTTCGATTGGATCAGCCAGCGGCGATGCGTGATGCCGTTGGTGATCGATACGAATTTATCCGGCTCCATCAGATAATAATCGTGGAACGTCTGCTTTTTCAGAATGTCGGTGTGAATCGCGGATACGCCGTTTACGGAATGCGTATACGCCACGCACAGGTTTGCCATGTGTACGCTGTTGTAGGCGGTGATCGCCATATGACCGATGCGCTCCCACTGACCGGGATAGAACTTCCACAGCTTATCGCACAGCCGGCGGTTCATTTCGCATACGATCATGTAAATGCGCGGCAGCGTGGCGGCGAACAGATTCTCCGGCCATTTTTCCAGCGCTTCCTGCAATACTGTATGGTTGGTGTAGGCGAACGTTTTGCGGCAGATATCCTCGGCTTCCTCCCAGGACAGGCGATGCACGTCCATCAGGATGCGCATCAGTTCGGGAATCGCCACGGCGGGATGCGTATCGTTGATGTGGATGGCGACCTTATCGGGGAAGATGTGCCATTGCGGGCCGTACACCTTCAGAAAATCGTTTACCGCATACTGTACCGATGCGCTGGAGAAGAAATACTGCTGCTTCAGGCGCAGCTCCTTGCCCTGCCACGAATCATCGTTCGGGTAGAGAATTTTGGAAATGACCTCGGCAAGCTCGCGCTCCTCCATCGCCTTGGCGTACTGACCGCGGTTGAACGAAGCCATATCGATGCGCTTGGGCGAGCGCGCCGACCATACGCGCAGCATATTGACCATCGTGCTGTTGTAGCCCACGGTGGGAATATCGTAGGGGATGGCTTCCACCATCACATCATCCACCGTGCGGTAGCAATCGCGGTCGTCCTCCATGTAATGCTCTACGCGGCCGCCGAAGCGCACTTCCACCTTCTGATCGGGGCGCGGAATTTCCCAGATGTTGCCATCGTCCAGCCAGTTATCCGGCACTTCTACCTGATAGCCGTCCACCAGCTTCTGGCGGAACAGGCCGTATTCATATCGAATGGTGCAGCCCATCGCGGGCAGCTGCAGCGAGGAAAGCGAATCCAGGAAGCATGCCGCCAGACGGCCCAGACCGCCGTTGCCCAGACCCGGCTCCGGTTCCTTTTCGGAAATCGTGCGCTGATCCAGTCCCAGCTCCGCGAGCGCCTGCTTGTAATTCTTTTCGTTCACGAGATTGACCATGTTGGAAAACAGCGAACGTCCCACCAGAAATTCGGCGCTCAGGTAGTATACCTTCTTCGAACCGGTGGCCTTGCGCACGCCGCGGGACTGCGATCTGCGCTGCATGATTTCATCGCGCACGGTAAGCGCCACGGCCTTGTATATCTGTTCATCCGTCGCATCGGTGATATCGCAGCCGAAGCTGCTCTTTAGCTTGTCGATCAGATTCTGCTTGATTTCTTCGACGCTCATACGCTTAAATTCCATATGCAGCGCTCCTTCAATTCCATAATTGGGCTTTGGAAATTCAATTCTGAAAACCCTTTTAACAGTATAGCACATTCCGCCCCTGTTCGCAAATTAAATGATCTGTACTATGTTTATTACGGCGTTAAAACATTCAGAATCTGCGAGTAAAAGGGGCAATGAACCGCAAGAAATGCAGGAATGAACTTCAAAATATTCAAAATTAACATATTGTTCACGCAATAAGGCGTGACATTTTCCGCGCGCGGGAATACAATAGCAGCATAATGATTTTCATTTTACCTGAAAGGATATGAATTATATGCCGCTTTCACTTTCCGAACGCGCACTGGCGATTTCTCCTTCCGTCACGCTGGCGATCGATACGCAGGCCAAAAAGCTTCGCGCGGAGGGGCTGGATGTGATCCCCTTCGGCGCGGGCGAGCCGGATTTCTGCACCCCCGAATACATCAACGACGCGGGCAAATTCGCCATCGACGCGGGCATTACGCGCTATACCGCCGTTGCGGGCACGATGGATCTGCGCATGAAGATCTGCGATAAATTCTTCCGCGATAACGGCCTTGAATACAATCCGTCTGAAATTATCGTGTCCAACGGCGCAAAGCAGGTGCTGTTTACCGCGCTGAGCGCCATCATCAATCCCGGTGATGAAGTGATCATGCCCAGCCCGTGCTGGCTTTCCTATCCAGAGATGGTGCGCATGGCGGGCGGCGTGCCCGTGATGGTGCACGGAAATGAAGAAAATGATTTCATTGTGACCGCGGATATGATGCGCCCCTACGTGACCGAAAAGACCAAGGCGCTGATTCTGAACAGCCCGTCCAACCCGAACGGCTGCGTATGGAGCGAGAGCGATCTTCGCGCCATCGCCGATCTGGCGGTGGAAAAGGGCTTCTACATCATCAGCGATGAAATCTATGAAAAACTGATCTACGATGGCGAAACGCATCACAGCGTGGCTTCGTTCGGCGATGCGATCAAGGCGCAGACGATCGTGGTCAACGGCGTATCCAAAACCTACGCCATGACCGGCTGGCGCATCGGCTATGCGGCGGGCCCGAAGAGCGTGATCAAGGCGATGACCTCGTTCCAGAGCCACGCATCCTCCAACGCCAATTCCATCGCGCAGTATGCCGCCGCCACGGCGCTGTCCTGCGGCGATACCTATATCAAATCCATGATCACCGAATACGATGTGCGCAGAAGACTGATGCATCGCATGCTGAACGAAATCGACGGGCTTTCCTGCCGTCTGCCCAAGGGCGCGTTCTATATGATGCTGAATCTGCAAAAGGTGATCGGGCGGAAGTACAAGGGTCAGGTAATCGATGGTTCCACCAAATTCGCGGAGCTTCTGCTGAATGAAAAGCGCGTGGCGGTGGTTCCGGCGCTGGCGTTCGGCGATGATAATTTCGCCCGCCTGTCCTACGCCACCAGCCGCAGCAATATCGTTGAGGGCTGCAAGCGCATCGCCGCGTTTATCGCGGAGCTTGAGGATTGATCAATATGTATAGGGAAATGAACCCTTCGGATTTTATGTTCCGTCGGGTTCATTTTTTCATTCCAGTATGAACTTTTGCGTGTATTCCTGACCGGCGCGGCGCCTTTCCGGATCGCTTTGCAGCAGCGCGCGCAGATCGGTCGCGCGGCATTCCAGATCGAAGATTTCGTTTCCGCGCAGCGCCTGCGCATCGGAAACGATCGATATCGCGCGCTCCGGATGCGTTTTCTGCAGTTGGGCGGCGCGCGCCTTCAATTCCTTCATCAGCGGCGCGGCGTCCCTTCGCATGCCCAGAAGGCGCGCGTATTCCGGACGCGGATGGCGATTCGCGAGCGATTTCGTCATGTGCAGAAGCGCGTGCGCGCACAGGCGGGAAAGCCGCGCGTAGGTGTAGCGCTTGCACTTTACGGCTTCGATCAGCGCGCTTCGCGATGCGCACGCGTCCGCGCAGTGTTTGATGCGCATTTCCAGCCCCTCTTCCACATCGATCAGCGCGGCAATTTCGCTATCCGGCATTCCGCGCAGCGCGTACAGAAGCAGATCATCCATCGGGTGCATATCGGGCGCTGCATAAATTGCGTCCCGCGCGCCCTCCGGAACGTGCATAGCCGCGGCAGTTACATCCGTTTCCATCATTTTGCGAATCGCGCTTGCGGAGGCGTAGCCGCTGGACGCATCATCGCTGTGGTAATCGCCCTGCCGCAATATCGCGCAGGGCTGCATGGCGTATTCGCCCGCGCGGATGGCGCGGATGTATTCCGCCGCCAGAATCATATTCGGCGCGTTCAGCGCATCGGGCGAGAGATTCAGCGTTTCCGCCGCGGCCTCGCCCCAGGCGCGCGCGTGGCTCATGCCCGCGCTTAAATTCGATCGAACCTGCGCGGAAAAATCGGCGGGTTCATGATCGCGCAGATCGGCGATGCGATGCAGAAGATGCATATCCTCCGTTTCACAGCCGAAGGAGAGTATATCGCACCCCAGACCGCCCAGCACGCCTACGCCGCCGCGCGCGAACGCGTCCGCCGTGCGCACGGCAAACAGCGCGGGCAGCTCGAATACCGCGTCCGCGCCGCAGCGCAGCGCCGCCTGCACGCGCGCCGCCTTATCTATGCGCGCGGGCTCGCCCCGCTGGGTAAAGCTGCCGCCCATGCAGATGATCACATAATCGCAGCGCGTGATTTCCCGCGTTTTGCGGATGTGATATGCGTGCCCTGAATGAAACGGATTGTATTCGGCGATGATTCCGGCGATTTTCATGTGCACCACTCCCATAACGCATCCATTGTAGCATGAAATGCGCGCGGATGCAATTTTACGTATTGTGTTTTGCGGCAAAATCCTGTATAGTTATATGCGGATTAATCGAAGGAGTTAGGGTACAAATGGCAAAGCTTTACTTTCGATACGGCGCGATGGGTTCATCCAAGACGGCGAACGCCATCATGGTTCAATACAATTACCATGAGCGCGGTCAGAACGCGCTGCTGATCAAGCCCAGTCTGGATAACCGCGATGGGGAACGCATCGTGGGATCGCGCAGCGGCCTGAGCGCGCCCTGCGTTTATATGGAGGATATCGATTCGATCGATGTTTCGCTCTACAACTGTATCATTGTGGATGAAGCGCAGTTTCTGAAAAAAGAACAGGTGGAAAAGCTGATTCACATCGTGGATGATTTGAATATTCCGGTGATCTGCTACGGCCTGCGCGCGGATTTCCGCGGCGAACTGTTCGAGGGCAGTACCTGGCTGCTGGCATGGGCGGATACGATCGAGGAAATCAAAACCGTATGCTGGTGCGGCAGGAAAGCGACCTACAACGCCCGCGTGGTGGACGGACGGGTGACCAAATCCGGCGAGCAGATCGTGCTGGGCGGCAATGAAAGCTATGTGGCGCTGTGCCGCAGGCATTGGCGGGGCGGAAATCTCGCGCCGCAGGAGGTGCGCAAGATCGCCATCGGCAAAAAGGCGTATCTGGATCTGCTGCTGGAAGCCGATCCCAGCGAAGCGATGATCGATCGGTATCTGGAAGATGGCGAAATGTACGTGCTGATGATCAACGGCAGATGCGTATCCGAGGCCGTGGTATTGCAGCGGGACGCGGAAACCTGCGAACTGATGAATCTGGCGACCTGCGCCAACCAGCGCGGCAGGGGCTACGCGAGTACGCTGGTGCGCCACCTTCTGAAGCTGTATCAGCCGCGCTGCAGGGCGATGTACGTGGGCACGGTGGCGGCGCTGGAGCCGTTCTATAATCGCTTCGGATTCGAATATGCGTACACGCGCGAGGGCTTTTTCAAAAATCCGCTGTACGATCCGAAGCTGTTTGCGGATGCAGATGATCCGCGCGATATGCGCGTTTTATCCGTGAAGCTGTGATTCTGTTTGCGCGCAGGCGCTGATATTTAACATTGCGTACTGGCAAAAGCGCGCGAAATGTGTATAATAAAATTGCCGGTGTCTGAAACCGTCGGTATCCGAACGGAACCGAACGGAAAATCGGCAGGATGGGCAACCCCAAATATTTCATCAGGTATCCTGTGCGAACTTGAATGGAGGACGAAAAAAGTGAATATCAAAACGAAAAAGCTGGTTGTTACCGCGATGCTGATCGGCATCATACTGCTGCTGGGACTGACCAAAATCGGCATGATCCCGCTGGGCTTTATCAACATTTCGATTCTGGCGATCCCCGTGGTAATCGGAACAAACCTGCTGGGTCTGAACGTAGGTCTGATACTGGGCGTATTTTTCGGCGGGCTTTCCGCGCTGAGCGCGTTTGGCATTTACGGCGCGCCGTCGGGTCTGGTCGCGCCGATTCTGGCCGCGAGTCCGGCGCTCGCGGCGGTATTGTGCTTTGCGCCGCGCCTGCTGGTGCCGGTGTGCACGTATCTGGCGGGCAGGCTGTGGGGCAGAGAGCGCAAGGGGCTGATTTTATCGGCGATCGTCGGATCGCTTACCAATACGGTGTTTTATCTGGGCATGATGCTTTTGTTCTATGTGCTGCTGGGTCTGGACGCCGCTTCCGTGCTGGCGATCATCGGCGGCACGGGCCTGATTGCGGGCGGATTGGAAGCGGCGGCGAACGCGCTGATTTCCACGCCGGTGATTTTGGCGGTGCGTAAAACGATGCGGTGAGAATTCGATTATTAAGCAGGATTTGAGGCTGTCTATCATGATTCTTACAATGGATATCGGCAATACGAACATCAAAACGGCGCTGTTTAACGATATGGAAATGGTGCAATACTGGCGTATTTCCACCAATCGAAATATGTCCTCGGATGAATACGGCATGATTTTGATGAATCTGTTCGCCCACAACCACATCAGCACCGATGTGGTGAAGGGCATCATGATTTCATCGGTGGTGCCGCAGATCAATTTCACCATCGAACACATGTGCCGCACCTATTTTGATATGGATCCGCTGATTCTGGAACCGGGCATCAAAACGGGCGTGAACATCAAATATGAAAACCCTCGCGAATTGGGCTCGGATCGAATCGCCAACGCCGTGGCGGCGTATGAGCTCTACGGCGGCCCGTGCATCACCATCGATTTCGGCACGGCGACGAATTTCGGCGTGATTTCCGAAAAGGGTGAATTTCTGGGCGGCGCGATCTGTCCGGGGCTGAAGCTGGCGGCGGATGCGCTCACCGAACGCACGGCGAAGCTGCCGCGCTTTGAACTGGTGCGCCCCGAATCCGTTATCGGCAAAAATACGGTTGCGAATATGCAGTCCGGCATCGTGTACGGCTACATCGGCCAGATCAATTATCTGGTGGAGCGCATGAAGAAGGAGCTGGGCGCGCCGAACGCGAAGGTGATCGCCACGGGCGGTCTGGCGGTGCTGGTGGGCAAGGAAAGCAGCGTGATCGATGTGATGGATGGGCTGCTGACCCTGAAGGGGCTTTGTCTGATCTATCGCAAAAACCGCGCGTAGTGATTTTCAAGGGGACGGATGCTGTTCCGTCCCTTTTCCATAGCTATGGTTCCGGAAGAAAACGGAGATCGATATGTCGAAATTCCAGGGCACGGTAGAGGATATCGTATTTCGAAACGAAACAAACGGCTGGACGGTGATTTCGTTTAAGCTGGATGACTCAGGGCGCACGAGCGCCGTGGGCATTTTGCCGTTTCTGAACGCGGGCGAGCATGTGATTCTGGACGGAGAGCTGGTGCAGCACCGCGATTACGGCGAACAGATCAAGGTATCCGGCTATGAGGTGCTGCGCCCCGATACCAAATCCGGCGTGGAAAAATATCTGGGCTCCGGACTTTTGAAGGGCGTAGGTCCTGCCACGGCGAAGCTGATCGTTGCGCATTTCGGCGCGGCGGCGCTGGATATTCTGGAGGCGGAGCCGAACCGGCTTACCGAAATTCCCGGCATCGGCCCCAAGCGGGCGGCGATGATCGCGGAATCCTTCGCCATGCAGAATGAAATGCGCGCGACGCTGGTATTTTTGCAGGGCGCGGGCTTATCCGCCGCGCTTTCCATGAAGGTATACCGCGCCTACGGGGATCAGAGCGAACAGGTGCTGCGCTCCAATCCGTATCGGCTGGCGGATGAGATCGACGGTGTGGGCTTTCAGACGGCGGATCGCATCGCGCAGTCGCTGGGCTTTCTGCGCGAAAGTCCGGAGCGGTTAAAGAGCGGCGTTCGGTATGTGCTTTCCGAGGCGGTGAACGGATCGGGGCATATGTACCTGCCGTTCGATGCGCTTTCGACGGAAGCCGCGCGCGTGCTGGGCGTATCCGCGGATTTATCGGAGCACACGGTGCAATCGCTGATTCTGTCCGGCGCGCTGATCGAGGATCGAACGGACGGCGAACGCGCGGTGTATCTGCCGAACCTGTACAAAACCGAATGCGAAACGGCGAATCTTCTGATGCGCCTGCGGGATTCATTCGTAGCGCCGCGCTTTACGCCGGAGGAGGCGCAGGTGCGGATTGCGCAGTTTGAAACGGAAAACGAAGTGGAGTTGTGCCAGCGCCAGCGCGAGGCGGTCATCGCGGCGGTCACGGGCGGCGTGACGATCATCACGGGCGGCCCCGGCACGGGCAAGACCACTACGATCAATTGTATCCTATCGCTGCTGGAAAAGCGCGCCACCTATGAACTGTGCGCGCCGACGGGGCGCGCGGCGAAGCGCATGTCCGAAGCCACGGGGCGCGACGCACAGACGCTGCACCGCCTGCTGAAGTACAGCGGCGAAACCGAGGGCTTTCAAAAGGATCAGGATGATCCGCTGCGCGCGGAAACCGTGATCGTGGATGAAATGTCCATGGTAGATATCTTCATGATGCGATCGCTTTTGCGCGCGCTGCTGCCGGGCACGATGCTGATTCTGGTGGGCGATGCGGATCAATTGCCGTCCGTGGGCGCGGGCAACGTGCTTCGCGATCTGATCGCGGCGGATGTATTTCAAACCGTGCGTCTGGATCAGATTTTCCGTCAGGCGCAGGAAAGCCTGATCATCACGAATGCGCACAGAATCAACCGCGGCGAATATCCGGTGATTCGAAGCCGCGATACCGATTTCTTTCTGGAACGGCGCGAGGATGCGCAGCAGGCGGCGCAATCGGTGATCGCGCTGGTGCAGAACCGGCTGCCCAAATATCTGGGCGTGGATTCGCTGCGCGGCATTCAGGTGATGGCGCCGATGAAAAAGGGGCCGCTGGGCGTGTACGCGCTGAATGCGGCGCTGCAGGCGGCGCTGAATCCGCCCCGCCGCGCGGGCGATGAACTGCCGCGGCAGGATTGCGTTTTCCGCATCGGCGATAAGGTGATGCAGATCAAAAACGATTACGATATCGAATGGGAACGCGGCGCGGAGCGCGGCGAGGGCGTTTTCAACGGCGATATCGGCTACATTCGCAATATTTCCCGCGCCGACCGCGAAATCACTGTGGAATTCGATGATGGGCGGCGCGCGGTGTACGATGAAGGCATGCTGGATGAAATCGAACTGT
The DNA here is from genome assembly GCA_934663625.1 of uncultured Clostridia bacterium. Taxonomy (GTDB): domain Bacteria; phylum Bacillota; class Clostridia; order Christensenellales; family Aristaeellaceae; genus SFTH01. The sequence goes on along the minus strand of CAKUKP010000004.1, from coordinate 48,668 downwards.
CCTATTGCATATCGGTACATAAAAGTCAGGGCAGTGAATTCGACGCCGTGGTGCTGCCGCTGCTGACCGGCCCCCGAATGCTGATGAGCCGGAACCTGCTCTATACCGCCGTGACCCGCGCAAAGCGGCTGGTGGTGGTCGTGGGGCGGGAAGCCTGTATGCGCCAGATGGTGGATAATAATCTGATCCGCCGCCGCTACAGCGCGCTGACGCGCCGGCTGCGCACGCTGGAGGAAGCATGATGCGCGCGCTTCAAAGGCTGATCGACCTGCTGTATCCGAGGCGTGCGGTTTGCGCCGCCTGCGGAAGCCGGTTGGGCAACGATCGCGACGACGTGTGCGAGGATTGCCTTCGGGCGCTGGCGGGCAGATGGGTGGGCGCGCGTCAGGTAAGCCTTCGCAGAACGAAGCTGTCCGGCGCCGCATTCGCGCATCAATACCATGGCGCGGCGGGCGGCATGGTGCGCAGCTTGAAATACAGGTCGCTGCGCGTGATCGCGGATCGGATGAGTTTGGATATCGCCCGCGCGGCGAAGCAATTGGACATTCAGAACCTGCGCGCGGTTACGGCGGTGCCGATGCATCCAAAACGCCTGCGCCTGCGCGGGTTTAACCATGCGGAGCTGCTGGCGCGGGGCGCGGCGCGCGAATTGAACGCGCCGTATCAGGAACTGCTGATGCGCACCCGCAACGCACAGCAGCAGGCGCGGCTGGATCGCAGATCGCGCCTTGCAAATCTGAAGAACGCGTTCATCGTGCCCGAAGATGCGCGCGCATACGTGCGGGGCGCAACGATTCTATTGGTGGACGATGTATGGACGACCGGCGCGACCGCTGTAAACTGCGCCATCGCGCTGCGCCGCGCCGGCGCGGCGCACGTATATTTCGCCGCCTACGCAACGGGAGAGAGGAAGCATCACAAATGGAAAAGATAACCAGCGCAAAAAACCCGACGGTGCAGCAGCTGCGCGATTTAAAGACCGCGAAAAACCGCCGCCGAAGCGGCATGTTTCTGGTGGAGGGCGAGGTCATGATCCGCGAAGCCATCAAATGCGGGCTGAACATGCGCATACTCGCGGCGGACGAGGAACACGCGGCGGCGTGGCGCGATACGGCGGCGCAGGCGATTTCCGTGCCGCGCGGCATACTGGAAAGCATCTGCGAAACGCAGACCCCGCAGGGCGTGTGCGCGGCGTTCGATCTGCCGAAGGAAACGCCCATTGATCAATTGCCCAATCGCATCGTGGCGCTGGACGGCGTGCAGGATCCCGGCAACGTGGGCACGATCTGGCGCACGGCGGATGCGGCGGGCTTTCAGGGCGTGCTGCTGGGCGCGGGCTGCGCCGATCCGCTGTCCGCCAAGGTGATGCGCGCGGCGATGGGTTCCGGCTTCCGGCTGCCGTTTGCGCATACGCAGTCGCTCGCGGATACGCTTATTCGGCTGCGCGGCGCGGGTTATCGCGCGTTCGCCTCCGATCTGCACGGCGATGATTTTTACGCGCGCGCGGACGGCGGCGAAAAATTCGTGCTGATCATCGGCAACGAAGCGCGCGGGATATCCGATGCGGTGCGCGAAAATGCCGATGTGCGCGTAAAGCTGCCCATGCGCGGCGGCGCGGAATCATTGAACGCGGCGGTCGCGGCGGGCATCATGATGTATGAAATCATGCGTCGGTACGATCAGAAATAACGATCAGGAATTATTTTTTCAGGCTGTTCGGTCATCTGCCGGACAGCCCCAGACCGCTGATAAACGCCGCAACCGCAGAAATTTTCTGAAACACTTCTGACGAAGTGAAAATTCCTGCTTACTGCGTCAACAGGAACTGCAAAATCGGTTACATACGTCTGTGTATGCGCCCTCATTTGCAGTTCCTGTTTCCTTGTCTTGCGGCGCTTTTCAGGGTCTGGCAGTCTGTTGACTTTGTCAACATCCTGAGGCTGTTTGGCTATGTGCCAAACAGCCTGTTTCAATGGCGATCCGGAAAAGAATTGTGCAAAACAGATAAAAACAGATCAAATATGTGAGTAACAATTCTTTTTCCAAGGTGGTTGATTTTTGGGAATTTGTGGTTTATAATAACAAAGAAAGAGGTTGAATATGAATATTACGTTGCAGACAGGCGAAATTGCAAAAGAAGCTGGGCGGATCGTACAGCGCCTTTCCCACAAGCGCAATCTGATGATTCAGGAAAAGGGCTCCGCCAACGATTTTGTAACGGAGGCCGATTTTTCATCCCAGGCGCTGATCAAACAGCGCGTGGCGGAAATGTACACCGGCGATCGCGTGATCGGCGAGGAGGACAATTTATCGGATACGGAAATCATCCGTCTGATTCAGAATAACCCAAAGGATTCGCGCATCTGGCTGGTGGATCCGCTGGATGGAACGATCAATTACATCCGCGGTCTGCTGGGCTACGGCGTATCGATCGCGGTATTTCAGGGCAGTGAAACGGTTGCGGGTGCGATCTATCAGCCGGATTGCGATCAATTGTATCTGGCGGAGCGCGGCGCGGGCGCAAAATGCAATGACGATGCGATTCGCTGCGCTGCGCATTCCAGTCTGGGCGAAGCCATCGGCGCGACGCACGTGCCGGTCAGCGATATGAACTGGCGCGGGCATACGGCGCGCTGGTTCGATCATTTCCTGATGCATTGCCAGAACATGCGCATGCTGGGCGCATCCGTATATGAACAGACGCGCGTTGCGGCGGGCGGACTGGATTTCTATTTTGAAATCGGCCCGCATCCGTGGGATCTGGCGGCGGGCAGGCTGCTGATCGAGGAGGCCGGCGGCCGCGTGACCCGATTGGACGGCGGCGCGTTTGATTACGGCTGGGGCGGCGTGATCGCGGCTTCGGCGGCGATTCATCCCGAAGTGGTGCGCGCGATTCGCGAAATCGATCCCAAGCTTTCCGACCTTCGCGGATAGAATTCATTTGATGATGACCGGCAAAGCCGGTGCAAAAATAAAAGGAGGAATACCCTGATGAAAAGAATCTTTGCTCTGTTACTGGTTGTGATCCTTACGCTGTCTGCCGCCGCGCTGGCGGAAGGCAAGCTCGTGCTCTACTATTCCCATGCCGCGGAATGGTCCGATCCGATTATTCAGGGCTTTGAAGACAAATATGATGTGGATGTAGAACTGGTTTCTCTGGGCACCGGCGAATGCCTGAGCCGTATTCAGGCGGAAGCCGCGAATCCGCAGGCGGACATCGTATGGGGCGGCGTCGTGGAAAGCTACATCCCCGTGGCGGATCTGCTCGAATCCTATGAAAGCACCGAAATCCCGAACCTGTACGAGGGCGTATACGATACCGAAAATCATAAGTGGTATGCCTTCGATCTGGAGCCGATGGTCATGGTGTACAACACCAACGATGTAGCGGAAGCGCCCACCGGCTGGGGCAGCATGCTGAACGAGGAATACAAGGGCAAGATCGCGACCGCGAACCCGGTAAAGTCCTCCTCCGCGTTTGCGTGCATCATGGCGATCATGGGCGCGTACGGCATGGAAAATGGCGGCGGCTATGAATTCCTGGATAAGCTGATCGAAAATCTGGACGGCATCGTTCTGTCCTCCTCTTCTTCCGTATACAAGGGAACCGCCGACGGCGAATACGCAATCGGCCTGACCTACGAAGAAGCCGCGCTGCGCTATCGTTCCGAAGGCGCTGCGATCGAAGTTGTGTATCCCGAAGAGGGCACCAACATCTTCATGAGCCCCGTGACCATCGTTAAGGGCGGCCCCAACACCGAAAATGCGAAGCTGTTCGTGGATTATGTACTCAGCAAGGATGTGCAGGATCAGCTGGCGGGTCTGTGGCGCCGTTCCTCCCGCACGGATGTGGAACTGCCCGAAGCGTTTATCGGCACGACCGATATTCCGGTATGCGAATACGATATCAACTGGGTTGTTGAACACACCGAAGAGTTCAACGAGTTCTGGGAGGAAAACACCATCTGATCGATTCTGCCATCACAGGCATAAATTCTGATGCCGGAAGCGAACCTTCCGGCATTTTCTGATACTATTACAAGGACGGTGTTTCCCATGAGCAAAATCATTACCATCGATAAGGTCGATAAGTATTACGGCGATTTTCAGGCGATCAAGGACGTCAGCCTGGAAATCAGGGCGGGCGAATTTTTCACGCTGCTCGGCCCCTCCGGCTGCGGAAAAACCACGCTGCTGCGCATGATCGCGGGCTTCAATACCATCGAAAAGGGCGAAATCCGATTCGATGATACCGTGATCAACCATGTACCCACCTACAAGCGCAACATCGGCATGGTGTTCCAGAGCTACGCCATCTTCCCGCATCTTACCGTGCGCCAGAACGTGGAATACGGCCTGAAGCCGCGCAAGGTGCCCAAGGCGGAAATGCGCGATCGCGTGGATCGCGCCATGGCGCTTACGCAGATCCAGCAATACGCCGATCGCCAGCCGCAGCAGTTGTCCGGCGGCCAGCAGCAGCGCGTCGCGCTGTCGCGCGCCATCGTAATCGAACCGGATCTGCTTTTGATGGATGAACCGCTTTCCAATCTGGATGCGAAGCTGCGCGTGCAGATGCGCACGTCCATCCGCGAAATCCAGCGCAAGCTGAACATCACCACCATCTACGTAACCCACGATCAGGAGGAAGCGCTGGCGGTTTCCGACCGCATCGCCGTAATGAACATGGGCGTGGTGGAGCAGGTGGGCAGACCGTATGACATCTATTCCAATCCGGTCAACAAATTCGTGGCGAACTTTATCGGCATCAGCAATTTCCTGGACGGCAAAGCGGTGCAGGGCGGCGTATCCATTCTGGACACCGCGCCGGTTCCGGTTAGGTTCAAGCGCCCCTGCGAAGGCGATGTGTGCGTATCCGTTCGTCCGGAGAATATCGAACTGGTGGACGCGTATGAAGGCGGCATCAACGGCGAAATCAAGATTTCCACCTTCCTGGGCGATTTCATCAGCTATGAAGTGCGGCTCGCCAACGATCAGATCATCCAGTGCAACCAGTATGTGCATCTGAATCCCCGTATGCGCGAAAACGGCGAGAAGGTAGCGCTGAAGATCGAGAAATTCAATGTGTTCACCGCGGACGGAAAGGAAGCGCTCACATGAAGAAATCATTTGGCGAATCGCTCCGGCGGGAACGCCAGAAGGGCGCATACTGGGGCATAGTCACGGTGATCATATTGATCTTCTGTGTGCTGTTCATCCTGTATCCCTTCGGCAAGCTGTTTTTGCAGAGCTTCTTTGAGGACGGGCATTTTACGCTGGCGAACTATGCCAAGTTCTTCGGCAAGGCTGCCTATCGCAAGGTGCTGGGCAATACGCTGAAGGTCAGCACCTGCGCGACGCTGCTGGGCGTGCTGCTGGGTTTGCCGATGGCGTATGTCACTACCCGCTTTAATATCTGGGGCAAAAAGGTGATCAAGGCGTGCGTGGTGCTTTCCATGCTTTCGCCGCCCTTTATCGGTGCGTACAGCTGGATTCTGCTGCTGGGCAAGGCGGGCTACATCACGCAGTTCTTCCAGAATACCTTCGGCATCGATATTGGCACGATCTATGGCTTCAAGGGCATATTGCTGGTATTTACGCTGAAGCTGTTCCCGTATGTATTTATGTATACCTCCACCGCGCTGGAGAATTTTGACAGCTCGCTGGAGGAAGCCAGCGAATCGCTGGGCGTGCACGGCTTTGCGCGCATTCGCCGCGTAACGCTGCCCATCATCCTGCCGACGATTCTTTCGGCGGCGCTGATCGTGTTCATGACCTCCATGGCGGATTTCGGTACGCCCGCGCTGATCGGCCGCGGCTATAAGGTGCTGACCGTACTGATCTATGAACGCTACCTGAGCGAGGTTTCCACCAGCGCATCCTTTGCGAGCGCCATGGCGGTGATCGCGGTGATTTTTACGATGCTGGTGCTGTTCTTGCAGAAGTGGATTCTGAACCGCAAGAGCTATACCATGTCGGCGCTGCGTCCGCCGGAGGTGGTAAAGCTGCCGGCCGGAAAGCGCATTCTGGCATCGGCGTTCGTGTGGATCGTGGCGCTGATTGCCATGCTGCCGCAGATCACCATTATTATAACGTCCTTCCGCAATACGAATGGTTCGCAGTTCGTTGAGGGCTTTGGTCTTGATAATTATCGCGCCATCGCGTCCCGTGTGGGCAGCATCATCAATACCTATAAGTTCGGCATCATCGCCATCATCATCATGATGGTGCTGGGATTGCATCTGGCGTACATCATCGTGCGCCGCAAGGGCAAGCTGGCGAACTTTCTGGATACGCTGGCGATGTTCCCCTACGTAATCCCCGGATCCGTTATCGGTATCGGCATGGTGCTGGCGTTCAACGTGCGCCCCTTTATCCTGACCGGCACGGCGACCATCATGATCGTCGCCTATACGATCCGCAAGCTGCCGTTTACGCTGCGTTCGTCCATCGGAACGCTGTATCAGATCGAACCATCGATTGAAGAAGCTTCCATATCGCTGGGCGAACCGCCGATGCGCACCTTCTTCAAAACCACGGCGCTTCTGATGCTGCCGGGCATGCTGTCCGGCGCGGTGCTGTCCTTCGTGGCGACGATCAACGAACTCAGTTCCACGATCATCCTGTATTCCGGCGGCACATCTACGATATCCGCCGCGATTTACACAACCCTGTTCGCGGACGCCTATGGCCCCGCGGCGGCGCTGTCCACGATCCTTACCGCGTCTACGATACTGGCGCTTGCGCTGTTTAATAAAATCTCCGGCGGCAAGAGCGTGGTCTGACGCAATATCCCCAAAAAGCAATTCCGCATGTCGGTTACAATCTTCCGACATGCGGTTTTAATTTACGGTTTTGCGTGCGGCTTGAAGATCAGCGCGTTTAAAAGCCCGAACAGCATCGCTGCGGCGATGCCCGCCGCCGTGCGATGAATGCCGCCGATGAACGCGCCCCAGATGCCGTATTTGTTCACGCCCTCGATCGCGCCCATCGCCAGCGAATAACCGAAGCCCGTCAGCGGCACGGTTGCGCCCGCACCCGCGAAATCCACCAGCGGCTTATATACGCCCGCGGCGGTCAGCACCACGCCCGCAACCACGAACAGCACCAGAATCCGCGCGCTGGTCAGCTTTGTGGTCTGCATCAGAATCTGGCCGATCACGCAGATCAGCCCGCCCACGCAGAACGCTTTTACAAACAACAGAATCATGCGTTATCTCCCTCCACACAGGCGGCGTAGGAAATCGAGGGGATGCTTTCGCCCTGCAATGTGCTGGTGGGGGAAAGCATCGCGCCGCTGCCCGCGATCAATACGCGCCGCAATTCATTGTCCTCGATGCGCCGCATAATCCAACCGCAGCTGACCGAAGCCACGCAGCCGCAGCCGCTGCCGCCCGCGTGCGCATCCTGTTCCGGATAGTACAATTGCATGCCGCAGTCGATCAGCTTATCCTTCGGCATGGAAATGCCGCGCCGGTTTAACAGTTCCAGCAGCAGTTCGCGGCCGATGAACCCCAGATCGCCGGTGACGATCAGATCATAATCGGCGGGCGACCTGCCCGTATCTTCAAAATGCGCGGCGATCGTATCGAATACCGCGGGCGCCATCGCCGCGCCCATGTGATTGGCATCCTTGATGCCGAAATCTACAACGCGCCCGATCGTGCCCTGCGTGATGCGCAGCCCCGCGCCCGTACCGGCGCTCAGCAGCGCGCAGCCGCACGCCGTCGCCGTCCAGGAAGCCTGCGGCGGACGCTGGTTGCCCATTTCCAACGGAAAACGGAACTGCCGCTCGGCGGTGCAGAAATGGCTGGACGCGCAGCACAGCGCGTTGTTCAAATGCCCGCCGTCGATCAGCGCGCCGCCCAGAATCAGGCTTTGAATGAACGTGGTGCATGCGCCGTACTGCCCCATGAACGGAATGCCCAGCGAACGCGCCGCGAAGCTGGATGCGATGATCTGGTTGTTCAGATCGCCGCAGATCATGGCTTCCACCTGTTCGGGCCGGATTCCGGCTTCGGCGATCGTGCGTTCGGCGGCGCGGCGCACCATTTCGCCCTCCGCCAGTTCCCAGGATTTCATGCCCAGCAGATCATCATCGAACAGAATATCAAAGTATTCCGCGAGCGGCCCCTTCGCTTCCTTGGGGCCTGCAATCGCCGTGCGCGCGGCGATGCGCGGCGGTACGCTGAAAACCAGCGTCTGTTTGCCGATGCGGCTCAAATCGGCCACCCCCTGAACAGAAAATGCAGAAAGCCCGCCAGCATCGAAGCCGTGGTACCGAACACCAACACCGGCCCCGCCAGCTGGAAGATGCGCGCGCCGATGCCGGTAACGATGCCCTCGCGCCGGTATTCGATCGCGGGCGCGGCCACTGAATTGGCAAAGCCCGTGATCGGCACGATCGAACCTGCGCCCGCGTATTTGCCGATGCGGTCGTATACGCCGATGCCGGTCAGCGTGGTGCCCAGAAAAATCAGCACGACGCTGGTGAACATCGGCGCGGTCATTTCAGTTAAATTCATCTGCTCCGCCAGCAGGGAAAGCGCCTGCCCGATGCAGCAGATCACGCCGCCCACCCAGAACGCGCGCAGACAGCCGCGCACGTGGTGCGATGGCGGCGTATGCGCCGATACCATCCGCGAATATTCTTCAGCCGTTACCGGCATTCTGTTCATGATCGATCATCTCCTGATTTTTGATTTCGGGTTTCGCCGTGGGAAAGCGCGCCTCATCCAGTACATACCGCGTGGGCATATCCGGCATGGCTGCCGCAATTTCAGATCGCCGCACGAAGCATGCCTCCCATCACCAGATGCGCCGATTCATAATGAAGCGGCTCCGCCGTCGGAAAATGCAAAAGCATCCAGATGATCGCGCCCAGACAGATCGCGATGCCCGCGCAAAGACCGATACAGACGATGTAAAACGCCCGATTCTGCATAGAATCACCTCCGTGTTCGTTTGTAGTATCGGCGAAAGCACATGAATTTAAACCGCCAAAATTTGCACAAAAAAAGCGGTATCCGCATTGCTTTGGATATCGCTTTTGCGCGTATAAATCGCTTTGTGCGTTTGAAAATACTAAACGCGATCAGGATAATTCGTCGTGATGCTGTCCACGCCGATGCGCTTCAGGCGCGCGATTTCGGTGGCGTCATCCACCGTCCATGCGACGACCTTATAGCCCCGCAGGTGCAGATCGCGCACGTTGGTTTCGGTCAGATAGTAATAGCGCACGGACACCATCGAATACGGATATTTTTCCGGATTGGCGATGACTGCATTCAGCAGAGATTGATCGTCGATCAGGAAACCGGTTTTCTGATTCGCGCGCAGGCGGTTGACTTCGTTCAGGCAGGTGTTGTCGAAGGCGATGTATCCGGCCTTCGCCTGCACGTTGTTGCGCTCCACGCAGTTGATCACATCGGATTCAATGGAATTCATCTTGAATTCGATCAGTACGGTCATATTCGTGGTGGCGATGTAGGCAAGCGCCTGATCCAGCGTGCATACGTAGCTCTTGGCGCTCAATACCTGCGCATACGTCAGCGCGGACGGATGATAGTATTTGCTGCCGTACTTGATCTGATCATCGTGGTGTACGATCAGCACGCCATCGGCGGTGCGGTATACGTCCAGCTCGATTTCATCCGCGCCCAGTTCGTTCGCGTACTGGAAAGCGTCCAGCGTGTTTTCCGTGCGATAGCCGGATGCGCCGCGGTGGGCGGTGCTGATGGTTTCATGCTGCGTGTTGTAGGGAACCACCGTGATATCGAATGTGGCGGTTACGCCCGTCGGGGTTTTTACGGTGATCTGCGTCGTACCGCACGCAAGTCCCGCGATCGTGCCGCTTGCATCCACCGTGGCGATGGATGTATTGGCGATCGAATAGGTGTATTCGCAGTCCGCGGCGGCGGGCACCGTGGTAAACGCTACCTGCTGGCGCGTGCCCAGACAGATTTCATTCTTCGCGCCGATGATCTGATCGGGCATGGGCAGAACCGTGACCGTGCATTTCGCCATCGCGCCGCTGCCCGATGCGCGCACGGTGATGATGGTGGTTCCGGCGCGCACGGCGGTAACGGTGCCGTCGCGCGATACGCGGGCGATGCTGGGATCGGCGCTGGAATAGCTGAAATCACACATCGTGTTTTCGTGCGGATTGACCACCGAAAGCTGCGTCTGCGCGCCGATGCGCATTGAAATCTGATCGGAATCGAAGCGGATGGTGGCGGGCGCGGGCAGAATCGTAACCGTGCAGCTCGCGATCGTGTTTCCTTCGGCGCCGTACAGGATGACCTGCGCTTCGGTCGCCGTAACTACGTCGCGGGCGCTGATGATGATCGTATCGGTTCCGGAAGCTGTGCGATTTACGGAAAGAATTTGCAGCGCCGCGCGGCTGCTCTTTACGCGATAGCTTCCGCCGTAGCCGCTGCTGTGTACAACCTTCAGCGCGCCGCGCATGCCCGCGCCGATGCTGAATGTGCCCTTTTCAAAGGTGAGGCTTCCGCTCTTTGCCGCAACGGTGATGGCGATGGAAGCGCTTTTGCCGTTGCGCGCGGTCGCCGTGATCGTCGCCGTGCCCTGCGCCACGCCGGTCACAATGCCGTTGTCCGATACCTGCGCGATATCTTCGCGGCTGGAAGCGTAGGAAAATACGGTTTCGGCGGATTCGGGCTCCAGCGTAAGTCCGGCGTCGCGCAGATCATAGGTTTCGCCCACGCCGATCTGCACGCTGTCCTGCGCAAAATATACCCTTTCGGGCGCGTTCGTCACGATTACGCGGCAGGTAGCCCGCGCATCGGGATTGTTCTTCGCGGTTGCCGTGATCACGGCGCAAACGCCGTTCTCCGTCAGCGCGACCGGCGTAAGCAGGCCGCTTTCGCGATCCACCTGCACGAGTTTCGGATCGCTGCTTTCATAGATGAAATCGCACAGCGTGCCCACGGCGTATTTTGTACGCGCGTATCTTCCGGTTTCGCCAATGCTGATTTCGATCGATTGATCCTCCGGCGCGAAATATACCTCGCCCGCCAGCGGCGCGGGCAGGATTGTTACCGGCAGCGCGCCGATTTCCGCGCCGTTTGCATCGATGATGCAAATCCGCGCGTCAATTTCCGTATCTACGGAATGCGCTGCGATGGAAACGGTATCCGAGCTTTCACCTTCGGTGATGGAAACGATATCGATCAGTGTCGTATCGCATTCGATGCGGTACAGACTGCCGCAATCCTGCGGCCAGGAAATCGTGAAGGAAGCGGTCGCGCCGCCGCCCATCCGAATGGAAGCGGGGGAGATGGTCGCCGCGCCGCTGCGCAGAACGCGCACCAAAAGCGTGCATGTCGCGCTGCCGCAGGCTGCGGTGATTACCGCGCTGCCGGAGGAAACGGCGGTCAGCACGCCGCGCGCATCGATGGAAACGCAATCGCCGTCGGCTGCGAAGCCGCAGTTCCTGCCGATTGCCGCGCCTTCCGGCTGCGCGCGCAGATAATCATACAGATTTACCTGTTCGCCCGTCGCCATACGGAGCGATTCCACCGTAAAAGCGATGGTTTCGGGCGCGGCGCACACGCGCACGGCGCAATCGGCGCGCACTGCGGGGTTATTTTTATCGAAAGCTGTGATGGTGACGAATGTACCGGCGGGCGTTATCGCCTTTGCGGAGATCTTGCCGCTGACCGGATCGATGGAAACCAGATCGGGATCAGAGGATTCATAAGTAAATTCGCAGATCGCGCCGGATGCACACTTTGCCGCAAGGCGCGTTTCGGTATCGCCCAGCGCCAGATCCACCTGCGCGCTTTCGAAACAGATTTCGCCCATCTTCGGCGCGGGCGCGATGCGTACCTCCGCGCTGCCCAGCACATTGCCGGACGCACTCACGGCGCGCACGGTTATGGTGCGCGGCGAATCTACAGCTTTTGCGGTGCAGATGTAGGTATCTTCGTCCAGCTTGCGCACATCGATGGCGGATGCATCGTATTCCAGATCGTACAGACCGCGAACGCCGGATGTATGTTCAATGGCGATCGTGCCCTGCATGCGCGCGCCGAGTGTGGCGGGCGTTATGGCGATCGAAACGGATTCCTCCGCCTGCGATACGGAAATGGAGATCGTATGGGATTGGGCGGGATCGTTTGCGTCCGCGATGGTGATTACGACATCGCCCGCCGTTTTGGCGATGATCACGCCCGCAGCGTTTACCGATACCGCGTCCGGATTGGAGCTTGCAAAGGAATAGGAAGCGCCTTCGGTTCCGCGAATCAGCGCGTGCAGATCATACGCATCGCCGATGGCGAGGGAAAGAGTGCTTTGCGCAAGTTCAAAACCGGCGGACGCGGGCGTTTTTTCTTCGTCTGCGTCGTTTTCCGATTCATCCTCCGCGGGGATGTCATCGCCTTCCTGCGGCGCGGGATCAATGATCTGCGCATCGTCCGCGTTCGCGGCTTCAAAAGGAACGATTTCCGGAAGTGATTCTTCAAATACAACCGGTTCGGCGGGTTCCGCCGGATCGGTACTTTCAGATATTAACAAATTTTGCAGGGGGGTAACACTTTCGGTAACGATTGGCGCAGCTTCTTCCGCAATCGATGCGGGGCAGATGAAAGCGGCCGCCAGAATTGCAGCCATGAACAGGCTCAGGCCTTTTTTCAGAATCAATCGCATGGGAACCTCCTGATATTCATCCGGTAAATACCTTTCTATCCTATATTATACAATTACCAATACGCGTTGTCTACCATAAAAGCCGCAAAAACGACATGTTATTTTTATCTGATTAACGATTATGCGACAAATGCACCGTCAGGAGTTTACCTTGCACCGATAGAATAAATGATAGAATAATGGGTAGTAATGGGCATAAAGACACGGACTTGCAGATTCATCATTGCAAAGGATGGTTCAGATGAGCATATTTAACGTCATCTCTCTGCTGGGCGGGCTATCGCTGTTCCTGTACGGTATGCGCGTAATGGGCGACGGTTTGAAGAAGAATTCAAGCTCCACGCTGAAAAAGGTGCTGGCGCGCGTTACGAACAACGCGGTAAAGGGCTTTCTGCTGGGCGTGCTGGTTACGGCGCTGATCCAGAGCTCCAAGGCGACGATCGTATTAACCGCCGGTCTGGTGGGCGCGGGCATGCTTACGCTGCGCCAGTCCATCGGCATCGTACTGGGCGCGAACGTGGGTACCACGGCGACGGGTCAGATCATCCGTCTGCTGGATCTGAACGCCAGCGGCGGCGCGCAGTGGTTGAATTTTCTGAAGCCGGATACGCTTGCGCCGATTGCGGCGCTGATCGGCATTGTGCTGATCATGTTCGTAAACCGCAAAAATTCGGAAACCATCGGCGAAATCGCGATGGGTTTTGGCATTCTGTTTACCGGCCTGATTTCCATGACGGCGGCGGTCGAACCGCTGAGCGAATCTACCCTTTTTGTCAATCTGATCACGCAATTTTCCGAAAAACCGATACTGGCGTATCTGACCGGCGCGGTCGCGGCGGCGCTGTTCCAAAGCTCCTCCGCCACGGTCGGTATGATTCAAACCCTTTCTTCCACCGGCGTTTTAACCTTCAGCAGCGTATTTCCCATCCTGCTGGGTATTTATCTGGGCGAATGCATCACCACCGCGATGATGTGCGCCATTGGCGCGAGTCCGGACGCCAAGCGCACCGGCATGGTTACGGTGATGCTGAATCTGACGGGTACGGTGCTTCTGGTACTGCTTTTGTTCCTGGGCTATCAGACCGGCGTGCTGCGCGGCATATGGGATTCCACGATGACCAGCGGCTCCATTGCGAACACGCATACGCTGTTTAAGCTGATCGAAGCGGTGGCGATGCTGCCGTTCGCGGGTCTGCTGTATAAGCTTACCTTCGTATTTGTCAAGGATAATGCGCCCGATGATCATCAGATGGACGCGGTGATGGAAAAGCTGGATAAGCGCCTGTACCTTTCGCCCGCGCTGGCGCTCAACAGCGCGCACGAGGTCATCAAGGTGATGGGGCAGATCGCCGCAGGCAATACCCGGCGCGGTCTGGATCTGTTCAAGAACTATCAGAAGGATTCCGTGGAACGCCTGAACCGCAACGAGGATTATCTGGATAAAATGGCGGACAGCGTGGATGAATATCTGATTCATATGTCGGCGCACATCGATACCGAATCCAACAGCGATCTTTTGAATTATTATCTGCAATGCAATTCCGAAGTGGAGCGCATCGGCGATCACGCGATGAACCTTGCCGAAAACGCCGAATCGCTGCAAAATCAGCATACGGCGCTGACCGATGTGGCGCAGCGCGAGCTTTCGGTGCTTTTCGGCGCGCTGAGCGAAATTCTGGAATACGCCAACGGCTGCTTTGATGAAAACGCCATGGAAAACGCCGTGAAGATCGAACCGCTGGAGGAAGTAATCGATGATCTGGTGGCGGAAATCAAAAACCGCCACATTCGCCGCCTGCGCGACGGCAACTGCAATACGTATACGGGTCTTGTGTACGTGGACGCGCTGACCAATATCGAACGTATTTCCGACCAGTGCTCCAACATCGCCATCTATACGCTGGCGCGGCGCGATGAACACATCATGCAGAACCGCCATGAATACATTCAGAAGCTGCACGAGGGCGGCGATGCATTCTACAATCGGGAATACCATCGTCAGCGCGAAATCTATCTCGGCGATCTGAACGAGGTATCCTGAACTGTAAAACGGATTGTCAGCGAACGCTGGCGATCCGTTTTTTATATCAATTCAAAGGATTAATGAGAAGGATTTTTTTACCAAAACGTAGAATGTAAATATGATATATATTTGTTAACAATACTGCGATTGCGGACGATATGTATGCGGGAGGTGCGTAGAATGTTGAAAAGAATGATCAGCTTTGTTCTGGTGCTGGCGCTGATGCTTTCGCTGGCGGAAAATGGAATTTTCGCCCTGCTTGCGGGCGGCGGAGGTGCGCGGGCGGAGAGCGCCGATGGAAATCAGAGCGATGAAACAGGCGGTGCGTTTGATATCACCACCGGCGAAGAATTTATGGAAGCGGTTTGTCCGGAAAATGCGAATGCCGTGCTGAATTTGCTGAATGATATCACGCTCCCGTCGGAATATGCGCCCTCCGTGCATTTTTCCGGCGTGCTGAACGGCAACGGACATACGATCTACGGGCTGAATATTACGCAGGATACGCTGGCGGTTTCCGGCTTGTTTCTGGGCTTGAACGGCGCGGAAATTCAGGATGTGCATATCGTGGATGCAAGTATGCATCTGGTTGATCCGGCAATCGATATCGATTCTCAGAATTGGAATTATGCTTATGGAATTCTTGCAGGTTATGCCCGAAGCAGCATGATTCGCAATTGCACCGTTTCCGGCACGGTGATCATTTCGGTAGAACAGGATACGGTCAATTCGCTCTATGTCGGAGGCTTGATCGGCTTAGTAAATTACGGATCAGACGGATGTGAAATTTCCGATTGCACAAGCAGCGCGAACGTTACGGTCAGCACAAATACAAATGCATACGTCGGCGGACTTGCGGGCAGTGTTTCGATGATTGGCGACATCGTTTTGCTGAACAGCGCCTACGAAGGTGATGTGCGCGTCAATTACGGCGGAAGCGGCAAGGTATACGTTACGGGACTCGGTATATCGTATGGTTCAACCTCGGAATACTTTACTGGATGCAGCGTTCGCGGCAGCATTTGGGCGGAAGCTGCGGCGGGAAATATCGAAGCCATCGGCATATGCCAGATGAGCGGCGGAAATTCCGATGTGGAGATTTATGCCAAATCGGAATCTGGTTTGGCGACGGCGATCGGCGCGCTGCACTGTGTCAATATGGATTTTACGGGGAGCATTACGGCGGAAACGGTCAGCGGTACCGCAGAAGCGATGGGCGTGAATGGAATGATTTCCGGATCCAATTCCGGAGCGGTGCGGGCGATCTCCACCGGATCGGGAAGCGCCAAGGCTTACGGCGCGGGAGCGGGTGTTTTCGGCGGTTATCTGCACCATTTTACCAATTATGCGGATGTAACCGCCACCGGCGGCGATGAAGCATACGCCATTGGCATTCGGGCTGGAACAGGCTCGCGCGATGTGCTGAATAAAGGTACGGTCAATGCGCGGGCGGATCGAGCCGCGAACGCGTTTGGCATTTCCTTTGTCAGACTTGTGGATGGCAAGGGAATTCAGGAAGCGACCAACGATGCGAATGTATCCGCCGCAGCAGAATATGCGAATGCCCACGGGCTGGCTGGCTGCACATTCAGCGCCAATAATGGTAATATATCGGCGAATTCCGAAGAAGGCAAAGCGAAAGCCGTCGCGCTGAGCGGATGTGATTCATCCGAAAATCGTGGAATGGTGTTCAGCACCGGAGTTGCTTACGGTGCAGATGAGGGCTACGGTCTGAATAATGATTCGCATGATTGCGTCAATTATGGCACGATCGAAGCGATCAATATGGGCGAGGGCGCAGCCGCATATGGCGTTATAGGAATTGATTGTCAGAATCAGGGCGAGGTTCGTGCGCTGGATCAAAGCGACAGCTACACCGGTACAAATCGAAGCATCCGCGCCACCGGCGCTGGCGGCAGCAATGTGCTGAACACAGGATATGTTCACGCGGAGAGTATTCATCATGCCACGCGCGCTTACGGAATATCGGGAACCGGCACAAGCACCGGCGATGTTTACGCGGCGACGGATGTTTTCCACATTGATGATGGTTATGATGGTTATAATTCCAGCTTTGCTTATGATAGCAGTCTGGTCAAGATCAAGCTGGGCTCTACAGCTTTGAGCGCGGTATCCGGCGGATTGCCCTATTACATCGTTTATTGTCCGAATGGTTGTATTGCTCACGGCTTGACGCGGGGCTTGAATATCATAAACAAGCGATACGAATGTTCAAACACTCGGGAATACTATATTGGCATTGCCGAGCCTTCCGACGCGGCGGAATATGTAGAACCGGAGCTTCCCGAAATCGATCCGGACGCGGAGGATGATATTACGCTGGTTGTGGGCACGGGTGAAATCAACCTGGTTTACCTGGGCGAGGCCGGCCAATATCCGCAGAAGATCGATACGATGGACAGCCGCTGCGGAACGCTGACGTTCGGCGATCTGCGGTTTGATTCAAACTTTGCGGTCGAGGTAAGCATTCGTGCGAAGCAGGCGTGCGAGGTAAAGCTTACGCTGCCGGATGGCTTCAGCTTTGAGGAATGGTCGGTCAGCACGGAAAAAACGCTGAGCGTCGGCGCAGGCCTTTCGGATTACAGCTATCCCGTATGGCCGCTGTATGTATCGGAAAAGGCGGAAAGCGTAACCTTCCGGATGCGCGGCGGCGTGCGCGCCCGCAGAACCGTCGGCATACAGAAGGCGGAGGACGCGGGCAATATCTATTGCCGTCCTACCGCGGCCGTGAATTTTTCTGATGAACCGATCATCGTCAACAGCGAAACGGATTTCGGCGTGGATTTTGCGAAGAACTTCGTCGGCGGCACGACCTCCTATCAGAAGCCGCTCGCCGGATTGGGCGCGGCGCTGACGCAGGCGGTCTACGGCAGCATCGGCGGCGGCCGCGACGATTATATGGAAGAATCCTTTGCAAATCTGGGCTTCAGCAATATTAAATATTACCAGCCGGCGATTGGAGCGACGGGCGTGGCGGTCGCGTTGGCGCAGAAAAAGGTAGTAGAGAATGGCGAGCTGCGCAACGTTCTGATGATCGTGGTGCGCGGTACCTATAGCTGGGACTGGATTGGGAATTTCATGGCCTATGGAAATGATGAAGGCCATGCGAATTTCATTTCAGCGGCGCGGGAAGCGCAGGAGAACATCAATCAATATGTGAAGGAATACATGTCCGAGGAAATCTGCGGAATGACCCGCGTTTACGTATGCGGGCACAGCCGCGGCGGTGCCGTATCCAATCTGCTGACCTACTGGATGAAATATGAGGGCTGGAATTATTTCTTCGATTCCATGACCTCCTATACCTATGCCGCCGCCTGTTCGCTGGAGAGCCCCGTGGCGGATTCCGATGTCACCAACCTTCTGTATCTGTACGATATTGTGGGTTATGCGCCATTTGAGTATTACCGCTATGGTACTACCTATGTGCTGGGCATGGATGGAATGCCCGCTGGAGTGGAAACGGCGTTTTTCCAGTATTCGCGCGGGCGCGTGTTTACGATGCCGGAAGATAATCGCTGGTGGATTTATGGACTTGCCGTATTCGGCTTATCTGCGGAGATCATACAAAATGAATGGAAAACCGGAGAGCAACTGCTGACGATGTTATCGCAAATATCAGATTGGGAGCTTAGAATATGGGATGCTCTTCTTAAGAATGAGCAAAGGCACACGAGGACGAGAATTCCGAACATCTTTGACCTCGTCAAGGACAGAGTGAATGGAAACGCACTGACCGCACAGGCGATCATTGCGGGCGCGATGGGAAGCCTTGCATATTTGATTCCCAGCAATATGGCGGAGCCGTGGTCGAGGCGTAATGCGGATGAAATCGCGCTGGCGCACAGCGGCGAAAACTACATTGCATGGACAAAGGTAAATGGAATCAGCGGTGCTATAACGGAGGATGTGGCGAAGCAATACTTCATTGATCGCATGGGTAAGGAGGACGGGAAAGATTTTCTCGAATTCGTAGCAAAAAAATCCACGGAATTGCTGGAGGAGACGGGAAAGAACCTGCAAAGGGGCGTTCGCGCCGCGGGAAACGCGCTGCAAAATATGGCAGGCAGGCTGGCATATCGGGCAAGCTATCTCTGGGACGCAGGTATGAGCATGGTCGAAATGACGCAGAGATCGATCATTTTGGCAGGGAAGATGTATGACGCTGCGCATGATCTCGACAATGCCGTCAACCTGTTTGGGCTTCCGCTGTGGGCAACCTATCGTAACTATAAGCAGGGTGCTACGATGATGGGTGTGGCGTGCCCCGTGGATGTGAATATGGTCATGGACTCCGGCGCGGTGGCGGTGGAGGGCGATCAGCTCACGGCGCAGAGCGGCAACGGCATGGGCGGCTTTTCCGGCGATACCCATTTCGTGATGCTGCCCGGCGGCGAAGCGGGCGAATTGACCATTAACGGAACCGGCGAAGGGGAAATGCAGATCGTGCTGATTCATCTGGATGAGGATATGAATCTGATTTCCACCGAAGCGTATCTGGACATTCCCGTTCACGCGGGAAGCAGCGCCACGCTTTCGCTGGGCGCAGATGTGCATAATCGTACCTCCGCCGTATTGAACGCCGATGGAACGGAATATCTGCCCTTCGCTGGAGATGATTTCTACATGGTATCGGTGACCGCGGATGCGGAAACCGCCGCGGCGGGGGATACCGTAACATGGACGGCGGAGGCTGCGGGCGCGGATGAAATTCAATATGTGTTCCGCCTGCTGCGCGATGGCGAAATCCTGCAAAGCTGGGATTATGCCGATACGGATAATGCTTCCTACACGCTGACCGAAGCGGGCGTATACCAGATGGAAGCCGCCGCGCGCGATGCGGAAGGCAGGGAAACGGCATATATGGCTTCCGAGGAACTGGAAGTTTCGGCGATTGCAGATCCCAATTGGGGCTATACCGCCAATATCTATGGAAACGTGGTTCCGGGCACGGATGTATGGCTGGGCAATCTGTACGGCGTTTCCTATGCGGGCAATGCGCTGACCAACGATGCGTACACGGTATCCATTCGCACGAACGTGCAAAACGCCGATGCGCGCGTGGTCTATACGGATGATTGGACGGACGGCGTGAATCTCCGCATGGATAATATGACCTCCGGCGATCTGGTTGCGACCATTACGGTATCGCTGAAAAATCCGGAAAATCAGGATTATGCCGATCTGGTGCTGCGCCGGAGCGTGCACGTAATCGCGGCGGAGGAGGCCGTCGCGCCGACCGTGCAGAATCCGGAAACGGATACGCTGGTCGTGCCGCTGAATCAAACCACTGCGCTGCAAAAGCCCACATTGAACAACGACGCATTCCCGCAAAACGCGGATTGGGAATGGTGGACGGCGTACCGGCTGGATCGGGATGATATCGGCAGCTTCTGGGAGGATGATAACAGCTATTATATCTATCCCACGCAGACTGGCGTGTTGAATGTAACCATCTGTGCGCGTCCGGCGGCGAATGCGGAACTGATGGTGCCGATTTATGTCCGGCAGATCATCGCCTGCAATGCTGATACGGCGCTGCGGCTTCCCGAAAATCTGAAGCGGCTGGAAGCCCTTGCGCTGGATCAGGTCGCGAACCGGCTGATCTATATCCCGCACACCGTGGAATACATCGCCGATGATGCGTTTGGTGAAACCGATGGGCTGATCATTCTGACGGATCAGAATAATACGTATGTCACCCAATGGTGCGCCGACTATCAGGTGCCCGTGGGCGTGGTTTTGCCGACTGCATAACGAAATTATCGATAAAGGAAACCGCCTTGGACTTACGTCCTCGGCGGTTTTTCGTAGTACTTTTGAATGTGAATCAGCGCTTCGCGAAGAATTTTCCGATCGCGCTCGTAGGTCAGGCGTTCCAGCGCCGCTTCGACGGGATACCAGTTGGCCTCGGCAATCTCTTCGGGCTGCGGAATGATTTCCCGCTGGGTAGTTACGGCTGCGAAGATCACAACCAGCTTCTGTATATCGGAACGGATGTTGTATCGGTTTTCCGCGCGATACCGGCGATCCACCCGCACGCGGATTCCGGTTTCCTCGAAAACCTCGCGTTCGGCGGTCTGGCTCTCCAGCTCGCCCGTTTCCATATGCCCCTTGGGGAAGGAAATGTGCTTTCCCTTGGTGTGGCGGATCAACAGCACGTTCCAGCCGTGTTCATCTTTTCGGAAAATCACTGCGCCGCAGGATTTTTCGTATTTCATAGCGTCCTCCGTGCAAGCGAGGTCAGCGCTTTTCGATGGCGTCTGCCAGATTTTCCAGCCATTCGCCGCCGATCATTTCGATCTTGCCCGCATCGCACGCGCGTGCAATTTCGGGATCCATCGGCAGGCGCGCGACGTTTGCAATGCCGCTGCGCTCCGCGATTTCGTTAACATGGCTTTCGCCGAAGATGTGGTGTTCCTTGCCGCACTGATCGCATTTGAAATAGCTCATGTTTTCTACGATGCCCAGCACCGGCACATTCATCATGCGCGCCATGTTCACGGCCTTTTCAACTATCATGCCCACCAGCTCCTGCGGGGAAGTGACCACCAGAATGCCGTCGATGGGCAGGGATTGGAATACCGTCAGCGGTACATCGCCCGTTCCCGGCGGCATATCTACGAACATGTAGTCCACATCGCCCCATTTTACGTCCGTCCAGAATTGCTTCACGGTGCCCGCAATCACGGGGCCGCGCCATACCACGGGCATGGTTTCATCCTCCAGCAGCAGGTTCAGCGATACCATCTTGATGCCGGTGGCGCTCACGGCGGGGAAGATGCCCTCATCGTCCGCAACCAGCTGTTCATGAACGCCGAACGCCTTCGGAATGGAAGGACCGGTGATATCCGCGTCCAGAATCGCGGCGTTGAACCCGCGGCGGCGCATCGTGGCGGCCATCAGGCTGGTGACCAGCGATTTGCCAACGCCGCCCTTGCCGCTCACCACGCCGATCACATGCTTTACGTTGCTGTGGGCGTTCATCGGCGCGCGGAAATCCGGCTGTGCATCGCCGTTTCGGCTGGGGCAGCTTTCGCCGCAGCTGGAACAATCGTGCGTGCAGTTTTCACTCATGATTTGTGACCTCGGTTTCTGATATGATGTATCCATGATAGCCCCTGCGCACGTCAAAGTCAAGCCCTTTCGGGAAGTTTCCAACAAACAAAACAAAGGCGGAGCGGCGATCCGTTCGGATATGCCGTTCCGCTTATGGTTCACATGATTTAAATTTGATTCAATCGATGTATGCGCAGCCCTCCGCCGCGATTTTTACCGTGCCCGTAATCCGTATGCGCTGTACCGCGCCGCGCGTGTATTCCGCCTGTACGCGAATGCGGCCGCCGGGCTGATCGATGCAGATATCCGCGTCCGATCTGCGCGCGAAAGCGATATATGCGCCCATCGCGGCGCTGCCGCTGCCGCAGCCCTGCTCCCATACGGCGGAATCGGTGCTTTGTACGTACACCAGCGGTTCGATGCGCGCATCGTTTTCCATCGCGCGCAGTATGCCCAGCGCGTCCGCGCCGATGGCGGCGCGCCATGCGCGGATGCGCGCTTCCGCTTCTTCGCGGGAGATGCGATCCGCGGGCACGATCGCGTGCGCAATGCCGGAAAAGCGCACGATGTGCGCCCGTATGCCGTCCAGATCGATATCCTCGATCGATTCGGGAAGCGGCATATCCACCGTTCCGATATACGCATTGCCGCGCCGCGCGATGCGGCATTCGATGATCTTATCCGCGCCGGATACTTCGATCGGGTAGACCGCCTCCGCGCCGTCCGCCAGATTATCCCGCATCGCGAGATACGCGCCCGCGGACATCGAAGCGTTTCCACAGAATTCGCCGCCCATCATTTGCAGGCGGATTCTGCATTGCGGATCGGCGGGCGCTTCCAGATAGCCCACCTGTTCCGCGCCCACGCTGCCGTAATCCATCAGCTTCGCGGCGATTTCGCCGTGCCGGTTTCGCGGAACGGAATCGGTAACCAGTATCGTCATGTTCCGCGTGGGATTGAATTTGACAAAGCCCAGCTTCATATTAACCTCGATCGGAAAAACGGCGCAGGAATTGAATCGTGCGCTCCTGCGCGGGATGATTGATGATTTCGTGCGGCTCGCCCTGTTCCACGATCACGCCGCCGTCCATGAAGATCAGATGATCGGATACGTCGCGCGCGAACTGCATTTCGTGGGTGACGATCACCATCGTCATTTTTTCCGCCGCCAGATCGCGGATAACGTGCAGAATTTCGCCGGTCAGTTCGGGATCCAGCGCGGAGGTCGGTTCATCGAAGAACAGAATTTCCGGCTTCATCGCCAGCGCGCGCGCAATGGATACGCGCTGCTGCTGTCCGCCCGAAAGCTGGCAGGGGTAGGCGCTTTCCTTATCCGAAAGCCCCATCTTGCGCAGCAGCTCGCGCGCGGTTTCGAATACCTCGTCCCGATTGCGCTTGCCGATCAGAATCGGCGCTTCGGTGATGTTGCGCAGCACCGTGTAGTGGGGGAACAGATTGAAATTCTGGAACACCAGCCCAAATGTGGATCGCACCTGCTTCAGATCCGCAGGCGATGCGTATACGGATTTTTCGCCGTCGTCCTTCGCGGCGTATTTGCCCAGATAGATCAGATCGCCGCCGTCCATCGTTTCCAGCAGCGTGGCGCAGCGCAGCAGCGTGCTTTTGCCGCTGCCGGAGGGGCCGATGATCGAAACCACCTGTCCCTTTTCTACGGACATCGAAATATCCTGAAGCACCGCGTTTTCGCCGAAGCGCTTGCGCATGTTGTTGATTTCAAGTATCTTCATGATCTGCCCTCCGGAATCAACGGTAGTAATTCATCGATTTTTCGATTCTGCCCATCACAAACGCCACGGCGATGTTGAACACATAATAGAACACGCCCGCGATCACAAAGGGCGTAAAGCTCGCGTAGCTGCTGGCGATCTGCTTGCCGATGTAATACATTTCGGCGTAGCTGAGCACATACGCCATCGAAGTATCCTTGATCAGCGTGATCACTTCATTGGTGATGCTGGGCAGAATCCGCTTGACCACCTGCGGCAGAATGATGCGCAGGAAGGTCTGACTCCGGCTGTAACCCAGTACGGCGGCGGCCTCATATTGACCGGCGGGCATCGATTCGATCCCGCCGCGGTAGATTTCGGCGAAATACGCCGCGTAATTCAGCGAAAACGCGATCAGAATCGGCACCAGCTTGCTCGCCGTCCACCGAAGACCGAACAGATAAAAGGGCGCGAAGTTCAC
Source organism: uncultured Clostridia bacterium (assembly GCA_934663625.1). Lineage (GTDB taxonomy): Bacteria > Bacillota > Clostridia > Christensenellales > Aristaeellaceae > SFTH01. Next base: position 24,691 of record CAKUKP010000004.1, on the reverse strand, counting down.
CACCAGCAATTGCAGCATCAGCGGCGTGCCGCGCAGGATCGAAATATAAATCTTTGCAAACCACGAAAGCGGCGCAAATTTGCTCATCCGCAGAAACGCGATCAGCATGCCCAGCGGCAGCGAAAACAAAAGCGTAAGGGCAAATATGCCGAACGTGCTGCCAAGTCCCTTGCTCATCTGTACGATCATCTGTGAAAACGCCATAAAAATCTCCCATCGTCGATATTCTCCAAAATCTCACAACGCACCGGATACTTTTGCTTTGCAAAAGTTCCGGCAGCGAACGCGCATCCTTCGGATGCCAGCGTTCCGCTGGTCGCGCTTCCGCCTGCGGCAAGCGCGACTGCTATAGATTTTGTCGAGTGGGAAGAAGGACTGCGGATTCCTGAAACCCTGCGGGGTTTCCGAGCGGAATTCTGACTGCATGTACTGTTTATTCATCGCCCTGCGATGAATAAACCAAATTCACCGCGCATGTCGCTGAATTTGATTGAACAGGCTGTTCTGCGAATGTTTTACCGGCAGTCGGTAGCTATCGACAGTAATCAATCTCAAATGAAAATATTTGATATTCCTATCCTTTTTTAATTGATAAGGATAGGAATTTTCATATGTTTGTGGTATAATTGATTTCAGTATCGGGCGTTAACGTTTATCATTACATTCGGAAGGAAGGCATTTCAAATGAAAAAGGCAATTATGTACGGCGGCGGCAACATCGGCCGCGGATTCATCGGCAAGGTATTCGCGGATTCCGGCTACGAAGTGGTATTTCTGGACATCATGCAGCCGCTGATTGATGAAATGAACCGCCGCGGCGAATACACCGTTCGCATCGTTTCCAACGAAGAAACCGTGAACACCACCGTAAAGCCCGTTCGCGCGGTGAATTCCACCACCGAACAGGCGATCGACGAAATCGTTTCCGCCGATATCATGGCGACCGCCGTGGGCGTAAACATTCTGCCCCGCATCGCGCCCGTGATCGCAAAGGGCGTTGTGGCGCGCATGGAGCGCACCGGCAAGCCGCTGGACATCATCCTGTGCGAAAACCAGCTGGAAGCCGATGTTCTGATGCGCGGCTGGATCAACGAATGCCTGACGGATGAACAGCGCGCGTGGGCGGATCAGAATCTGGGTCTGGTGGAAGCCAGCATCGGCCGCATGGTACCCCCGCTGACCCCCGAAATGAAGGCGCAGGATCCGCTGCTGATCTGCGTAGAGCCGTACCATGATCTGCCCGTGGATAAGGACGCCTTCAAGGGCGAAATTCCGAATCTGGTGGGTCTGATCCCCTATACTCCCTTTGAATTCTACATCAAGCGCAAGCTTTTCCTGCACAACGGCGGCCACGCGGTGTGCGCCTATCTGGGCAACCTGAAGGGCTATGAATACATCTGGCAGGCCATCGCCGATCCGGAAATCTATGAAGCGGCGAAGGCGGCCATGAATGCCAGCGCGCAGGCGCTGATCGCCAAATTCGGCGAGGGCATCCGCGAAAACGTGGAAAGCAACGTAGTCGATCTTCTCTTCCGCTTCCAGAACCGCGCGCTGAAGGACACCGTCGCCCGCGTGGGCGCAGACCCCGTGCGCAAGCTGCGCCGCAACGACCGCATCGTGGGCGCGGCGCTGTTCGCGATGGAAGAGGGCGTTGATCCCGCCCCGATCATCCGCGGCATCGTTGCCGGTCTGAAATTCAACCACGAAGGCGATCCCACCGCGCCCGAAATTCAGAAGGCGCTTTCCGAACAGGGCATTGATTACGTGATCGAGCATTACATGGGTCTTGAAAAGACCGAGCCGCTGTTCGGCATGATCAAGGCAGCCTACGAGGCATAAGCCATGCTGACCGTTCAAAAGCCGCAGCCTGCCATGATCGATCAGATCATGGCATTGATCTCCGGCGCACAGCGGCGCATGGCGGAAATTCAAATCGATCAATGGCAGGACGGCTATCCGGATCGCGCGCAGATTGAATCGGATGTTCGCGCGGGCACGGCGCGCGCGTTTATGGAGGATGATCATCTTGCGGGCTATGCCGCGCTGGTGATCGGCCTGGAACCTGCCTATGAAGCGCTGCGCGGCAAATGGCTTCTGCCCTGTGCAAAGTACGCATCGATTCACCGCATGGCGATGAACGATGGGTTCAACGGGCGCGGGCTGGGCGCGCAGGTGATCGATGCGCTTTCGAAGGAAGCCGCGCAGGCGGGCTGCGATTCGGTGCGTGCGGACACCCATCGGGGCAATTTCCCGATGCGGCGGCTGCTGGAGCGAAACGGCTTTATTGCCTGCGGCGAATGCGAATACAAAAGCACGGGCGATCCGGTTCGGGTGGCCTACGAAAAAATACTGAAATAACGTTCTGTTCGGCTGACAGGGCTATATCTGTCAGCCGTACTTGTTCCCGGGAGGAATTCATCAATGAAAAAACGCGGTTTCGCCGTTCTTCTGCTGGCGATCTGCCTGATGCTGTCCGGACTTACGATCCCGACGGCGCAGGCGTACAATATGCCCTATTATATCGGCGTGGATATTACCAATCAGATCACCACGATCTATTCCACGCAGGATGATTCCATCGTGCGGCAGATGCTCTGTTCCACGGGCAAGAACAACCGCACGCCGCTGGGCACATTTTATCTGCCCGACGACGGGCATGAAAACGATCGCAAGGAATGGTACTATTTCCGTCTGCTGGGCTGCTACGCCAAGTGGGCGACCCGCATCAAGGGGCCGTATCTGTTCCATTCGATCCCGTATGACCGGCGAAGCGACGATGCGATGAATTTGACCGACGCGCGCAATTTCGGCATGCCCTCCTCCCACGGCTGTATCCGTCTGCGCGTAAAGGACGCGGAATTCATCGCCAGGAACTGCAAGCGCTATACCAAGGTGGTCATCTATGAAAGCGGCGTGCGGGACGATGATCTGCGCGAGCTTTTAAAGGTATCCTCCTACACCGGCGAGGACGGCATGACCTATCAGGAATTTCTGGGTATTTCCGAAAACGATCTGGGCAGGGGCAGTCAGGGCGATGAAGTGCTTTCGCTGCAATTGCGCATGAACGCGCTGGGCTATTACGGCGGCGCGTGCGACGGCGTATACGGAACCGAACTGGTCGAGGCGGTCAAGCGCCTGCAGGGCGATATCGGCATGCGGCAGAGCGGCGTGGCTTCGCAATCACTGCTGGATCTGGTATATTCCGAGGACGCGCCCGTATCCAGCGGAACGATCGATCTGTCCGAGGGGCAGAGCGGGCCCGTGGTCAAGCGCCTGCAGACGGCGCTCGCCGCGCTGAAGATTTACGATGAACCCATCGACAGTGTATACGATGTGGGCGTAATCGAAGCCGTAAACCGCTTCCAGCTGGTGTGCGGCTATGCGGTCGGTTCCACCGCGACCGCCGAACAGCAGATGTGCGCCTACGATCTGGCGGCGCAGCTGACGGAGGCGATGGGCAGCGCGGATTATTCGATCGAAATATCCGAAGATGAAGCGTGGATGGCGACGGTTTCCGCAAACACGCGCATCATCGTGCGCAGCCGTCCCGATTCGGACAGCAGCGAAGTGGGCAAGGTTTCAAACGGCGATACCGTGATGATTATGGATTCGGCGGACGGCTGGTCGCACATCGCTGCGCCCGGGCTGAACGGCTATATGAAGAACAAATATCTGAATGCGTATCAGACCGGCGTTCCCCGCTATCTGTACGCCTCGGAGGACGGACAGATCACCTTCACCATCGGGCACACGATGGAAGAATATCAGTCGGGCGCGCCGCGCGCCGCCACCGAATTTTCGGCAAAGCTCGTTGCCGAACAGGCGGGCGAAACAGACGGCGATCTGAAGGATTTCGTCACGGTGAACACCGGCGATGATACGGTAAAGCTGAACCTGCGCAGCGCGCCGGACGGCGGCGCGGAAATCGTAAAGCAGCTGGACAACCAGACCAGTCTGCGCGCGCTGAAAACGATGGATGAATGGACGATGGTCGCCAGCGGATCGGATATCGGCTATCTGCGCAACGAATACCTGATCGCATGGCAGGGCGGCGCTGACGAGGTCGTGGACGGCCAGCGCGTTGATCCCGCGCAGGATACATTGGATTCGGATTTCGTCGAACAGGTGCAGGAGGGCGCGACGGCGATCGTCAAGACCGGCGCGGAGGCGCAGGGCGTCGCTTACGTATACGATTCCGCATCCGACGATGCGATCGCGCTGGGCACGCTGCCGGACGGCACGCAGGTAGACCTTCTGCAATTCGTGGATGAAGAATGGGTGCTGATCAGCCTGCAGGGGCATCAGGGCTACATGCTGGAATACGATCTGGAATTCGAGCTGGAGGGCTGATAAAACGCTTGTATCCGAGCCCGCCCGCGTGTTATAATGTGAAACATACTTACTCTGCTTAATCTGCTTAAATTGAGGTACTTTTCATGCTTGCAAGGAAATTTCTTTCGGCGCTGTGTATCGCCGCGCTGCTTCTGACCGCCGTTTTCACCTTCTCCGCGCAGGCGGATGAAACGCCGCTCCGGATTGAGGTGGATATTTCCAGCCAGATCATAACGATCTATCGCACGGCGGATGACGAAGTGATTCGTCAGATGCTCTGCTCCACCGGCATAAATGATTCCACGCCCGAAGGCGTATACTATCTGCCCGCGCCCGATCGCAGCACCGAACGCGAGCCATGGTATTATTTCCCCGATCTGGAATGCTATGCCCGCTGGGCGACGCGCATCAAAGGCGGCTATCTGTTCCATTCCATCCCCTACGATTGGAAGAGCAGCGATACGCGCGGGCGCATGGAGGGCGCGGTGCGCAAATTCGGCTATCCCGCATCGCACGGCTGCATCCGTCTGCTGGAGGAGGACGCGGAATACATCGCAAAGAACTGCGGCACGGGCACGCGCGTGGACATCATCAAAAGCGGAGATCGCAAGGAAGAGCTGCGCAAGCTGTTATACATTTCCTCCTATACGCAGGACAGCGGCATGACGTATAAGGAATTCCTCGGCGTGAGTGAAATGTCGAAAAACGATGGAAACGGCAATTCCGAACTTCGCGAGCTGCTGCTGCGCCTGAATGGACTGGGCTATTACGATGGCGATTGCGAAAACGCAACCTACGATGTAAACGTGATCGCCGCCGTGAAGAATTTGCAGAAGGATCTGGGCATGCGGCAGAACGGCGTTCCCTCCAATTCGCTGAAGGAACTGATCTTTTCCGATGCCGCGCCGATCGCCGAAAACGTGGTCGCGCTCTCCGAGGGCATGAGCGGCCCCGTCGTAACCCGCCTGCAGAGCGCATTGAAGGATTTGAAGCTGTACGATGGCCCGCTGTACGGCGTGTACGACGTCGCGCTGATGGATTCCATGAAAATCTTCCAGTCCACCTGCTATCATGAACAGACCGGCATCGCTACCACGGAAGAACAACAGCTGGTATACCATCAGCTGGAGCTGCTTCAGGAAACCTTCGGCGATATGGATTACACGCTGAATATTGAATACGATGCGGTGCCCATGGGCACGATCAGCAGCGAACTGAAGATCATTCTGCGCTCCAAGCCCTCGACCGAAAGTCTGGAACTGGGCAAGCTGGTCAACGGTCAGACGATCATGATTCTGGAGGACGGCGATGATTGGATTCAGATCGCTTCCAGCAGCGGAACGGGCTACATCCGCAAGAAGTACGTAAAACGCTACAGCGCGGATATGTGCATCCTGCGCTATACCGGCAGCGATGGTGCGACCACGTTCTCCATCGGTCACACCTTTGAAGAATACAAATCCGGCGCGGCGACGCTGACGGCGGAATACGCCGCCTACGCGCAGGAACAGCTGGAAGCGCCCACCTATGAACTGCGCGACTGCGTAACCGTGGACACCGGCAGCGATGATGTGACCATGAACCTGCGTTCGCAGCCAAATAAGGATTCCATGGTGCTCGCCAAGGTGGCGAACGGCGCGAGTATGTTCGTAATCTCCCGCGCGGACGGCTGGACGCGCGTGGGTTATCAGAACGAAGTCGGCTATCTGATGGATGATTATCTGTCCTTCTGGCAGGGCACGAACGAAGAAATCGAAAACAACGTGCGCATCGTACCCGGCGCGGAGGATGATACCGAAGATTCCAGCATCGTGGAGAGCAGCGCGACGCAGAAAATCGCCGCCGTGGTCATCCCCTCCGATACCCGCGAATCCGGCGCTGTGGTATTTGATCAGCCCACCGCCGATGCGCAGATTCTGGGATCGCTGGAAAAGGGCACCTCGCTGGAGGTTTTGAAGATCAACGAAGAAGAAGGCTGGGCGCTGATTCGCCTGAACGGCCACGAAGGCTATATGTTCGAACGCGATCTGCAATTCCAGCTGCTGAGCTGAACACAAAAGCACAAATGCATTCAAACCTTTCGACTGCACATCAAAAGGAGCGCAAACGCATGAACAAACCGAAATTGATCGTCGTCGCCGGAACGAACGCTTCCGGCAAGAGCGCGCTGGGCGTGGCGCTGGCGGAAAAATACAACGCCGAAATCATCTCTGCGGATTCCAGGCAGGTATTTCGCGGCTTCGATCTGGGCAGCGGCAAGATCACGCCGGAGGAAATGCGCGGCGTTCACCATCATTTAATCGATGTGTGCGGCGCGGGCGATTTCTTTTCCATGCACGATTTTCAAAAGCTGGCATATCGGGCGATCGAGGATATCCTGTCGCGCGGAAAGCTTCCGATGATCGTGGGCGGCACGGGGCTGTACATTGCATCCGTGACCGACGGCTATGTGATGAGCGACCGCGAACCCGATCTCGCCTACCGCGATGAATTGGAAAAGCTGGAAACGCCCGATCTGTATCGGATGCTGCTGGAAAAGGTTCCCGATATACAGGTGGACGCAAAGAACCGCAACCGCGTAATGCGCATTCTGGAAAAGCTGCACGACGGCGATGATCATCTGCCGCACAAGGATCCGCGCTACGATTGCCTGAAGCTGGGCGTAACCTGGGATCGCGAAACGCTGAAGGCGCGCATTGATGAACGGCTGGAAAAGCGGATGCAGCAGGGCATGGTGGACGAGGTCAAATCGCTGCTGAATCAGGGCGCGAGCGTGGAATTCATGAACAAGCTGGGGCTGGAATACCGCTACATCACGCAGTATCTCACCGGCGAAATCGCATCCGAAGCGGAAATGTGTACGCAGCTTTCGCTCGCCATCAAGCGCTTTGCCAAGCGGCAGATGACCTGGTTCCGGCGCGAGAAGGACATGCACTGGCTGAATATGACCGCCGATCCCTTCGCGCAGGCGTGCGCGCTGATCGATGATTTCCTGCGCGGCTGATCTGCGCAACGCATTGCAAAAGCATCCGAAATGGGATATAATATAGAACAATATCCAACAATTTTCGCATGGGAGGCGCGCTATGTCCAATTTCAGAATCGGTATTGACGTGGGGCCCACCACCACCAAGCTGGGTCTTTTCAACGAATCGATGGACATGATCGATCACAACCAGATTCTTACGGATCAGGAAATATCGTTGAACGAACTGATGGATCTGCTGACCGCGCTCACGCGCCATCTGCTTTCGAAAAACAACCTGACCATCGATCTTCTGCAGGGCGTGGGCGCGGCGTTCCCCTCCTACATCGATTACAAAAAGGGCATTGTGTTGGACACCAGCTTTTTAAATTCCCTGACCAACGCCCCCGTGCGCGATATGCTGTCCAGCCGTCTGGGCGTGCGCGTGCAGCTGGATAACGACGCCAACGCTGCCGCGCTGGCGGAACATCAGCTGGGCGCGGGCGTCGGGCACGATGATATGATCTATGCCGCGCTGGCGACCGGCATCGGCGGCGGGCTGATTTTAAACGGCAAGCTGTATCGCGGAATGCACGGCATGGCGGGCGAAATCGGGCACATGTTCGTATCCGATTCCACCGGTTATCCCTGCACCTGCGGCGTGGTGGGCTGCGTGCAGTCCATCAGCTCCGGCGCGCACATGGCAAAATATGTAACCGACCGCATCAAGGAGGGCGAGGACAGCAGCATTTTGAATTACGCGGGCACGCTTTCCAACATCGATATGATCGCCGTGGGCAAGGCGCTGCGCACCAATGATTCGCTGGCGCTGGAGGTGGTCAACCGCGGCGCGGAATATCTGGGCAGAATGTTCTTTTCCCTCAACCAGATCTTTGATATCAATATCTTCATCTATGGCGGCGGCATCACGAAGCTGGGCAGCAAATTTATCGATCGCATGATCGCCGCGTACCGCCATTATTCGCTGAACGATCAGCGCTATCCCGCGCAGTTCATTCCCGCGAAGCTGGGCGATCAGGCGAGCGTTTACGGCGCTGCGCTGCTGCTGGATCAGCATGAATAATACAGTCATTCGACCCGATCCGTATCTGCACATCGGCTATGTGCCGAAACCGCGCACGGAGCGGGTTTTTATCGATGGCGCGCCCGAATTTCTGCGCGGCGTGCACGCGGTTCTGTGCGCGGATGTGCATCTGCGCGCCTGTACACCGGATCATCGTCTGAACGAAATCATCGATACGATCGATGCGGCAAACGCCGATCTTCTGCTGCTCGGCGGCGATTACGGCGAAGGCGCGGCGCAATGCGATCGATTCTTCGATGCACTGTCGCATCTGGTTTTTCCGCTGGGCGCATACGCCGTGCGCGGCAACAACGATTCCGCGCTTTCGGACAGACCGAACGTGCGCGCCCTGATCAATCGGGATATCTGCATCCCATTCCGCGGCGGCACGATCGCCATCGGCGGCGTGGATGATCACAAATACGGCGCGCCCGATTCGTGCAATCTGTTTCAGTCGGCAGCGGACTATCGAATTCTGCTATCGCACTTCCCCATCATCGCCGATTGTAAATGCGATCTGATGCTCAGCGGGCATACGCACGCCGGCCAGATCAACCTGCTGGGGATCACGCCCTACGTCGTGGGCTTTGAACGCCGCTATCCGATCTGCGCGGTGCGCGGGCTGCACCGCATGAACGATCTTCAGGTATACGTATCCCGCGGAATCGGGTGCAGCAAGCTGCCCATCCGCCTGGGCGCCGCGCCGGAGATCACCCTGCTGGAATTTCGATAACCGCATCAATCGCGGTTCACAAATCAAAGAAAGGCTTTTGGGAATGGAATTTGATTATCGCACGCACAAACGCAATCTGGTTCTAAATCTGATCATCACGCACGGCCCCGTCAGTCGAACGGAGCTGATTGAAATGACGGATTACCGCCCGACGACCATCGGCGATATCACGAAGGAATTGCTGGAAGAAAAGCTGATCATCGAAACCGGCAAGGTATCCGCCGGTATGGGGCGAAAGCGCGTCATGCTGGAAATCAACCGCGAATTCATCTGCGCGATCGGCGTTACGATCACGCCTGCCTGCGTGACCACCGTGATTATGCAGATCGATGGCACCGTGCGCAACCGCTGGAAGGATATCGTCAATATGGCGGATACCCGCGCCGCCGCGGATGCGATCGTCGCGCGCATTCAGGAAGCCGTCGCCGCCTGCGAAGGCAGGCTGCTGGTGGGCATCGGCATCGGCGATCCGGAAAACGATCCCGCCTATTACCGCGTGGAGCGCGATCAGGAAAAGAATTTCATTCACTACAACGCGGATGTCTATTCGCAGATTCGCCCGCGGCTGGAACAGGAAACGGGTTTAATGGTGCGCAACATCAGCGGCGTTACGCTGCCCGCCATCGTGGAAAAGCGGTTCGGCTGCGCCGCGGACGCTTCGGATTTCCTGTGCATTCTGATTTCCAACGGCTTCAGCGCATCCATCTGCTGCGATGGTCATATTCACAGCGGCGCAAACGGCATCGCCGGTGAAATCGGCCACAGCGTGTGCAATACATCGGAATCCACGCAAAAGCTTTGCTACTGCGGCAAAAAGGGCTGCGTGGAAACCGAAGCGGCGTTCCCCGCCATCGTACAGAATATCCGTTCCGCCATCGATCAGGGCATTTACACATCGCTGGATGCGAATGCGGAAATCGATGAAGCCGCCATCCGTCAGGCGCTCGAAAAGAACGATCCCGTGTGCAGCTATTATGTAAACCGCGCCGCGCAGCAAATCGGCGTCGCCATCGCCAACGCGGTAAACCTGTTCGATCCGGAACTGGTCGTGCTGTACGGTTCCATGCTTCGGCTGGGCGCGGGCTTTATCGGGCAGGTGGAATTGCACATTCACAAGAACGTAAAAATGCCGCACCGTAAATTGAAGATCAGCCTGTCCCCCAATCTGGAGCGCGATCTGCCCATGGGCGCGGCTTCAGAAATGTTCAATTACTATTTCAAGATGGAGGAGTACGCCGCGTTAACCCGCTGATTTTGTCAGATAATCACGTTTTCGATAGTATTCTCAGGCATCGCAGTCCCGCCGCACGCGCCCTTCCGCGCCGTTCGGCGGGTTTTTTGCCGGAAAACGGGCTATCTCGTGGAAACTGCGCGCGTAAAATGCGCCTGTTTTTGCCCATCATCGCAATTTATTGCCGTTGCGGGCGATCTTTTTTCAATATATTATTGACATATACGTTATTATATGATAGAATCAAAAACAGAGAATTTAGGCATATTTCTATCATTATTTCATTTGCATGTTGTTATCAGTCATTATGGTAAATAACACACTTTACATGCTGACGCGGACGTGATTAAAGAGAGGTGGTTCGTTTTTATCGTATACGCAGTTCACCCCAGATTCGATACAGTTAAAAACGGAGGGATTTCCACATGAAAAAGGATACTGGACTTGCAAGGTTTATCAGCTTCATCGGGGATTACGTTATCATCCTGCCCATCATCCTTCTGATGATCGTATGGACGATCATCGCGCCGAACTTCCTGACCTACGGCAACTTTATGAACGTGCTGCGCCAGGTTTCCATGGTGGCGATTCTGGCGGCGGGTCAGTATTTCATGATCTGCACCGGCTTTATTGATTTCGCGCTGGGCGCGCTGGTGGGTCTGTGCGGCATCATCTTCGCCAAGGGCATGGTGGATTGGGGACTCGCGCCCGGAATCGCGGCGCTGGTTGCGCTGCTCATCGGGCTTCTATGCGAACTGGTCAGCGGCACGCTGATCACCAATTTCCGCCTGCCTGCGTTCGTCGCCACGTTGGGCATGCAGTACATCGCGCGCGGTCTGTGCTACGTGATCACCAATTCCTATCCGATCAGCAAAATCCCCGCCAGCATCGCGTGGATCGGCCGCGGCTACATCGCAAACATCGTACCCTGGCCGGTGCTGATCATGATCGTGGTTTACATCGTGGTTTCGTTCATTTCCCGAAAGACCAAATTCGGGCGCTTCGTATACGCCACCGGCGGCAATCGCGAAGCGGCGCACCTTTCCGGCATCAACGTAGACCTCATCACCAAATGCGCCTTCCTGATGGGCGGCTTCTTCGCCGCGCTGACGGCGATCATTCTGGTATCCCGTCTGAACTCCGGCCAGCCCTCGGCGGGCACGGGCTATGAATTCCAGGCGGTTATCGCCTGCGTTATGGGCGGCGTATCGCTCTCCGGCGGCAAGGGCAAGGCGCTGGGCGTTATCCTCGGCGCGATCTTCGTAGGTCTGCTCACCAACGGCATGACGCTGATCAACGTCGATTCCAACTGGCAGCAGATCGTGCAGGGCGTGGTACTGATTCTCGCCATCACGTTCGACGTATACAAGCAGCGCCGTCTGGCGAGCTCCAGGTAAGGAGGCCAACCATGGATCAACGCGAAGTGATATTGGATATTCGTGGCCTCACGAAGGAATTTCCCGGCGTGCGCGCGCTGGACGATGTATCGTTTCAGGTGCGCCGCGGCAGCGTACACGCGCTGATGGGCGAAAACGGCGCGGGCAAATCCACGCTGATCAAAATTCTGACCGGCGTATATCAGGCGACGAAGGGCGATTTCCTGTTCAAAGGGCAGGTCGCCAGTGTGGAAAAGCCGCTGGACGCGCAAAAGCTCGGTCTGAGCGTGGTGCATCAGGAGCTGAAGCTGGTGGAAACGCTGTCCATCGCGGAAAACATCTTTCTGGGCAGGCCGCACATGCAGCGCGGTCTGGTCAATTGGAAAAACATGCGCCGCGAAGCGCAGAAATTCGTAGATGATCTGCACATCAAGCTGAACGTAAACGAAGAAGTTTCGCGCCTTTCGATCGCGCAGAAACAGATCGTGGAAATCTGCAAGGCGCTTTCGTTCAACGCGGATCTGATCATCATGGACGAACCTTCCGCGACGCTGACGGACAACGAACTGAACTGCCTGTTCGACATCATCGATCATCTGAAGCAGCGCGGCATAACGATCATTTACATCTCCCACCGCATGGACGAGGTGTTCAAAATCGCCGATACGGTCAGCGTACTGCGCGACGGCAGGCACATTCAAACCCTGCCGGTGGCGGAAGTGGATCGAAACCGGCTGATTTCGCTGATGGTCGGCCGTGAACTGGCGGATGAATATCCGAAACTGGAAGCGGAAATCGGCGATATCGCGCTGGAGGTGCGAAACCTGAACCGCGCGGGCGTTCTGCACGATGTAAATCTGAACGTGCGCCACGGCGAAATCGTGGGGCTGGCGGGGCTTGTGGGCGCGGGGCGCACCGAAACCGCGCGCGCTATCTTTGCCGCCGATAAAATCACCAGCGGCGAAATTTACATCAACGGCGAACTGGTGCACCTCCATTCGGTGCAGCAGGCGATCGCGCACCGCATTGCGCTGATTCCAGAGGATCGCAAGCAGCAGGGGCTGATTCTGGGCATGAGCGTAAAGCACAATACCAGCATCGTAAATCTTGACAACGTTTGCACCAACAGGCTGATGAACGAACGCAAGGAGCGCGAGTTGGCGCGCGAAATGGTGCAGAAGCTGAATATCGCCACGCCCACCGAGGAAAAAGAGGTTCGCCTGCTTTCCGGCGGCAACCAGCAAAAGGTGGTGCTCGCCAAATGGCTGGCGGTGGATTCCGATATCATGATCTTTGATGAACCCACCCGCGGCATCGACGTCGGCGCGAAGGCGGAAATCTACCGCCTGATGTGCCAACAGGCGCAGAAGGGCAAGGCGGTCATCATGATTTCATCGGATATGCCTGAACTGATCGGCATCTGCGATCGAATTTACGCGATGCGCGAGGGCACGATTTCCGGCGAAATATCGCGTGAAAACTTTTCACAGGAAGCCATCATGGATATGGCGGTATCCTGACATACGTTCACTGTTGTGCCACTGCAGCGGTTGCACAATCCACAATAAAACATCAGGAGGAAAACACAATGAAGAAAGCATTATCCCTGGTTATCGTTCTTTCGATCGCTCTTTCCATGTTCCTTTTCGCAGCCGCGGCGCTGGCGGAGGACGACAAGCTGACCCTGGGCATCGATCTGTACTATCGGCGCGATGAATATTACGTCGATCTGGAAGCCACTTTCACCAATTACGGCGCAGAAAAGGGCTACAACATGGTCATCGCGGACGCGGACGGCGATGTAACCCGCCAGATTCAGCAGGTAGAGGACTTCATCACCGCGGGCGTGGACGCCATCGCAATCGCGGTCGCCGATCCCGATGCATTGGTAGACGTGCTGGATCGCGCGGTAGACGCGGGCATTCCGGTGGTCTGTTTCGATGGCGGCGCGAATTCCGAAAAGATTTCCACCAAGGTTATCTTCGATTACGCCAAGAACGGCCAGCTGACCGGCGAATGGGCGGTAAACTACATCAATACCGAACTGGCGGGCAAGGAAAAGGTCAAGGTCGCCATTCTGGACTTCCCGGCTTCCCCCGTAGTATCCATGCCCATGGCGGACGCCTTCCAGGCGTGCGTTGAAGCGCTGGACAACGTGGAAATCGTCGCCCGTCAGGACGGCAAGGCGAACCGCACCGATTCCATGACCGCCGCGGAGAACATTCTGACCGCGAACCCCGATATCGATATCTTCTACGGCATCAACTTCGATACCGGCGCGGGCGCGCTGGCGGCGATTCAGGCGGCGAATTCCGATGCGATCGTCATCTGCGCAGGCTGGGCTTCGGAAGGCTTTGAAATGCTGGAAGCCAACGATAAGAACCTGAAGGTCATGTGCGCGAACGTGCCGATCACCCAGGCGCGGGACACCATCGACGCCATCGGCAAGATCTTCGCCGGTGAAGAACTGCCGAAGGAAACCATTTCCATGCCCACGCTGCTGGACGCGACCACCATTGCGGACTTCGATTGGGAAAGCGCAGTTGCCGCGCGCCTCAGCTGATCAGGTTACAATAGCTGTATCATCGCATAAACGGTTTGGGAACGGCTGCTTTGCTGCAGTGGCAAGCCGTTCCCTGCCCCAGGCATGATCACGAAAGGAACGAACGCCATGATTTCTTGTACTGAGTTTATTCCCTCCTACAGCGAGCTTTTTGCTTTCATCGAAGAAAAGCACGGCTTCGCGGAGGTGCAGCGCTATTGGGATGATATCTTCAATCCCGATCGCAACGGCATTCTCACGCGCAAGCTGCGCGAATTCGGGCTGCGCGGCTGTTGGGAATACTGGTCGTATTCGCTGAATGAAGAAGCTGCCGATTTCGTCATGATGTACGATGAAAAGGGCGGCTGGTACTATAACGAGATGCGGTTCTGCCCCTCCAAGGGCCGCCTGCTGGGCTTTACGCATATCAAGCCCTATGATAAATACTGCCTGCACTGCGATCTGTACCGCAAGGCGGTAGAACGATTCGGTCTTTGCTACCAATATGATTTTACCCGCGTGGATAAGGCCGCCTGTCAGATGCTGATCTATGATCCGGATAAGTTCAACGGCAAGATGATCATCACCCCCGATACGCTGATCATGGATCGCACCGCATCCGATAACAAATATCTGCACCGCGAATTCCACAATTATATGAGCATGGGCGTGGATTATCTGGGCAGAAATTTCGGCGATGCGGAGGTCGAGGAATACCTGACCCGCTTTACCCGAAACTTCTACGCGCCCGAAATCGATAAAATGCGCGGCAAGGGCTTTGAACCGCTCGCAGAATTCATCCGGCATACCTACCATCTGGAGGAAGCGGAGAACGCGCTGCACATCGATATAAACGATCATGAAATGCGCGTTTCGGTGGATTATTGCCCCGCGGTCGCCTTTTTGAAAAAAGCCGGATGGATGCCCTCCAAATGGTTTTACTGCACCACAAAGACCGTGATGGAGGTCATCGCGCGCGAATTGAACCTGAACTTTGAATGGCTTTCCTACAACGAGGAAAACGGTCAGGCGGAATACCGGTTTTCAAAATGACGCGTCCCGAAAGCTTTCCCCCCGCATTGCGTTATAGCGCTATCGTCAGGCAGATGATGGCGCTTTCTTGCATTTGTTTAATCTTTTCACTTGCTTTATATAAACATCTACTTTATAATGGAATCAGGTTCTACGTGCGATGAAGATAATGCGGGAGGAATTGCATGGATTTCAGTCAGATGGAGCAATACTGGATATGGCTGTCCAGCGTCGATGGGATCGGTCCCAAGCGCTTTTATCAGCTGATCAGCATCTATGAGGACGCGCGCACCGTGTGGGACAACGTTGGCGATGCGCAGATGCAGTTTCTCGGCCGCGCCGCGCTGAAAAATCTGCGCGAGGCACGCACGGAGGAATACTTCTATCGCCTGTTTTCCGCCATCGAACGCACGGGCATGCGGCCGGTTACGCGCATCGGCGATCATTATCCGCCGCTGCTGAATCAGATCTACGATCCGCCGGCGACGCTGTACGTGCTGGGAAACGCGAATCTGAGCGAGGCGCGCTGCTTTTCCATCGTGGGCTCGCGCCGGTGCACGCGCGACGGCGAACGCGCCGCCCGCGAATTCGGCGAAACGCTGGCGCGCGAGGGCGTGACCATCGTATCCGGCATGGCGCGCGGCATCGATACCTGCGCGCACGAGGGCGCGCTGCTGGGGCTGGGCAAAACGATCGCGGTGCTGGGCTGCGGCGCGGACGTCGTCTATCCGCCGGAGAACCAGCTGCTGTACAACCGGATACTGGATAACGGCGGCGCGATCGTATCCGAATATACGCCCGGCACACAACCGCTGCCCAAGCATTTTCCGCTGCGCAACCGGATCATCAGCGGCCTATCGCGCGGCACGCTGGTGGTGGAGGGCGCGGAACGATCCGGCGCGATGATCACCGTAAACGATGCGCTGGAACAGAACCGCGATGTGTTCGCCGTGCCGGGATCGATTTACGCCGCGCTGTCCGCAATGCCGAACCGGATGATTGTGGAGGGCGCGACGCCCGTGATCACACCGTGGCAGATACTGGAATTCTACGGCTGGGCGCAGCGCCCCGACCCCGCCAAAGCCGCGCCCCGACCCGCCCTGAATCTGGATCCGGAGGACGATCAGATCGTCAAACCGCTGCTTGAACAGGCGCTTTCCTTTGACGAACTGGCGAATTTGGTGGATTTTCCCGTTCCAATGCTAATTTCCCACTTGACAATGTTGGAACTTCGGGGAATAATAGTAAAAGTGCCGGGCGGACAATACCGCGCCTATAATATATGAAGGAATCGCGCTGTCCGATCCGCAACACACGCATGACGGAGGAACACCATGGCAAACAAACTCGTGATCGTTGAATCACCCGCAAAGGCAAAGACCATCAGCAAATTTCTGGGTCGGGGATATAAGGTAGAAGCATCGCAGGGACATGTGCGCGATATGCCGAAATCCCAGATCGGCGTGGATGAGGAAAACGGTTTTGAACCCAAATATATCACCATCCGCGGTCGCGGCGAAATCCTGAACCGCATTCGCAAGGAAGCGAAGAACGCCGCCAAAATCTATCTCGCGACCGACCCGGACCGCGAGGGAGAAGCGATTTCCTGGCATCTGGCAAACGTGCTGGGCATCGATGAAACATCCGATTGCCGCATCGAATTCCATGAAGTTACGTCCAAGGCGGTCAAGGCCGCGGTCAAGAGCCCGCGCGCGATCAACATGAATCTGGTGAACGCGCAGCAGGCGCGCCGCGTGCTGGATCGCCTGATCGGCTACAAGATCAGCCCGCTGCTGTGGCGGAAGATCAAAAAGGGTCTGAGCGCGGGCCGCGTTCAGTCGGTCGCCGCCAAGATGATCTGCGACCGCGAACAGGAAATCGATCAGTTCCTCCCCGAGGAATACTGGACGATTACCACCGATTTCACCATCGGCAGCGCGCGCGTATCCGCGCGGTTTACCGGCACGGACGCCCAGAAGCAGGAACTGCACACCCGCGAGGAGGCGGAAAAAATCGTCGCCGCGTGCGAAAACGCCGCGTTTCATGTATCGACGATCAAAAAATCGGAGCGCCGGAAATACCCCGCCGCGCCGTTTACCACATCGAATCTGCAGCAGGAGGCTTCGCGCAAGCTGGGCTTCACCACGCAGAAAACCATGCAGATCGCACAGCAGCTCTACGAAGGCGTAGAATTGGCGGGCGAAGGATCGCAGGGTCTTGTCACCTACATCCGTACCGACTCCACCCGCATCGCGGACGAGGCGATGGCGGCGGTGCGCGGCATGATCGCGGATCGCTATGCGCCGGAATATCTGCCGGAAACGCCGAACGTATACAAAACCCGCTCCACGGCGCAGGACGCGCACGAAGCGATTCGCCCCACCGACATTACCCGCCGTCCGGAGGACATCAAAGCATCGCTTTCGCACGATCAGTTCAAGCTCTATAAGCTGATTTACGCGCGATTCGTATCCAGCCAGATGACCCCCGCGGTATACGATACGCTGTCCGTGGACATCGATTCCGATACCGGCATTCGCTTCCACTTCAATGCGCAAAAGCTGCGCTTCGCGGGCTTTACCGCGATCTATGAGGAGGGCGCGGATGATTCCGCCGAGGAAACGAACGTAAAGAACCTGCCGGAGCTTACCGAAGGCACCGCTGCAATCATCGGCGAAATCCTGCCGGAGCAGCATTTCACCCAGCCGCCGCCACGCTATACCGAAGCCAGCCTGGTGCGCGCGCTGGAGGAAAAGGGCATCGGCCGCCCGTCGACCTATGCGCCCACCATTTCCACGATCATCTCCCGCGGCTATGTGGCACGCGAAAAGAAGCGCCTGATGCCCACGGAGCTGGGCAAGACGGTAAACGATGTGATGTGCAAGCATTTCCCGAACATCGTGGATATCACCTTCACCGCCGGAATGGAAGAAAAGCTGGATGAGGTCGAGGCCGGTCAGCTGGAATGGCACGGCGTAATCGCCGATTTCTACGGCCCGTTCATGGAAACGCTGGAAAAGGCGGATCAGAGCATCGAAAAAGTATCCATCGAAGATCAGGTATCCGATGTGCCGTGCGAAAAGTGCGGCGCAATGATGGTGTACAAGATGAGCCGGTATGGCAAATTCCTCGCCTGTCCGAATTTTCCGGATTGCCGGTTTACGATGGCGCTGCCCAAGAACATCGGCGTTCCCTGCCCGAAGTGCGGCGGCGAACTGTTGGAGCGCATCAGCCGAAAGGGGCGCAAGTTCTACGGCTGCGAACATTATCCCGAATGCGATTTCGTATCGTGGGATCGCCCCGTAGCGGAAAAATGTCCCGTGTGCGGCGGCCGCATGGTATTGAAATCCGGCGCGAAGGACACGCTCTATCACGTATGCGTAAACGAAACCTGCCGCCATCGCGTGCAGATTGAAAATGACGGAGGCAGCGATGAATGATCGCGTAACGATTGTCGGCGCGGGACTGGCGGGCTGCGAAGCCGCATGGCAGCTGGTGCGGCGCGGCGTGCCCGTGCGGCTGATCGATATGAAGCCGGTGAAGTTTTCTCCGGCGCACAAATCCGAAGGCTTTGCGGAGCTGGTATGCTCCAATTCGCTGAAGGCGGAACAGATGTCCAACGCATCGGGGCTTTTAAAGGCGGAAATGCGCCTGCTGGACGGGCTGATCCTGTCCGCGGCGGAGCGCAGCCGCGTGCCCGCGGGCGGTGCGCTGGCGGTGGATCGCGATGTGTTTTCCCGCATCATCACCGATACGCTGAAGAATCATCCGCTGGTGGAATTCGAATCGAAGCTGGTGGACGAAATTCCGGAAGCGCCCGCAATCATCGCGACGGGGCCGCTGACCGATCCCGCGCTGACGGACGCGATCGCCCGCCTGTCCGGCGCGCAGACGCTGCACTTCTTCGATGCCGCCGCGCCGATCGTCACGGCGGATTCGCTGGATATGGATAAGGTGTTCCGCGCATCTCGCTATGATCGCGGTTCGGATTATCTGAACTGCCCGATGACGGAAGCGGAATACAACGCCTTCTACGACGCGCTGATGGGCGCGGAGCTGGCCGAGCTGCACGATTTTGAGAAGAAGCTGGTGTTCGAGGGCTGCCTGGCGGTAGAAATTCTGGCGTCGCGCGGGCGCATGACGCTGGCGTTTGGGCCGCTAAAGCCGGTAGGATTGATCGATCCGCGCACCGGACGGGAGCCGTTCGCCGTGGTACAGCTGCGGCAGGAAAACGAAAGCGGTACGATGTACAATCTGGTGGGCTTCCAGACCCGCCTGAAGTGGGGCGAACAGAAGCGCGTGTTTTCCATGATTCCCGGCTTGGAGCACGCCGAATTCGTGCGCTACGGCGTGATGCACCGCAATACATACTTAAACGGCCCCGCGCTGCTGGGCGCGAATTACGCGCTGAAGAACAATCCCATGATCCGCTTCGCCGGTCAGCTTTCCGGCGTGGAGGGCTATATGGAATCCACCTGCAGCGGCATGGCGGCGGCGATCGGCCTGTACTGCGCCATGAACGGCAAACCCGAACCGGATTTCACCGGCAAAACCATCATCGGCGCACTGGCGCGCCATGTTTCCACCCCCAGCGCGAATTTCCAGCCGATGAACGCCAATTACGGCGTGCTGGAGCCGCTGAACGAGCGCATCCGCGGCAAGAAGTTCCGCTATGAGCGCATGAGCGCGCGCGCAATCGAAGCAATGGAAGAGGTAATCAAGCAATATGAGCTATGAACATGAAGTAACAAGCCCGTTCCGCGGCACGACGATCTGCGCCGTGCGCCGAAACGGCGAAATCGCGCTGGCAGGTGACGGCCAGGTAACGATGGGACAATCCACCATACTGAAGGGCGGCGCGAAGAAGGTGCGCAGAATCTTCGGCGGCAAGGTCGTGGTCGGCTTTGCCGGTTCCGTGGCGGACGCATTCGCGCTGTGCGAAAAATTCGAAGATAAGCTTACGCAGTACAGCGGCAATCTGCCGCGCGCGGCGGTAGAGCTGGCACAGGACTGGCGTATGGATAAGGCGATGCGCAAGCTGGAGGCCATGCTGCTGTGCGCCGATAAGGAAAATCTGATGCTGGTTTCCGGCACCGGCGAAGTGATCGAGCCGGACGACGGCGTGATCGCCATCGGCAGCGGCGGCAATTACGCGCTGGCGGCGGCGCGTGCGCTGTACCAGAATACCGATCTGCCCGCCGATGAAATCGCCCGCAAGGCGCTGCACATCGCATCGGAAATCTGCGTATTTACCAACGACCACATCATCGTTGAAAAGGTATAAGGAGAAAAATATGACTGAACTTACCCCCCGCGAGATCGTGCGCGAGCTGGATCGATACATCATCGGTCAGGAGGACGCCAAGCGCGCCGTCGCGGTCGCGCTGCGCAACCGCTATCGCCGCGCCCAGCTGGACGAAGCGATCCGCGAAGAAGTTACCCCGAAGAACATATTGATGATCGGCCCGACCGGCGTGGGCAAGACCGAAATCGCCCGCAGGCTGGCGCGGCTGACGGATGCGCCGTTCGTAAAGGTGGAAGCCACGAAGTTCACCGAGGTGGGCTATGTGGGGCGCGATGTGGAATCCATCATCCGCGATCTGGTGGAGGCCGCGATCCGTCTGGTGAAGAATCAGCACAGCGCAAACGTGCGCAGCCGCGCCGAATGCGTTGTGGAGGATCGTCTGGTGGATCTGCTGACCCGCACGCAGAAGAAAAAGCCGGTCAATCCGATCGATATTCTGCTGGGCAACAAGCCCAAGGAGCCGGAGCTTTCCACCGAGGAAAAGAATCAGCTGATGGTTCGTCAGGACGATGTGCGCACGCGCCTTCGCCGCGGCGAGCTGGAGCACGAAATCGTTGAAATCGAGGTTGAAGAGGTTCGTCCGCAGACGGAAATCCCCGGCACCGATATGAGCATGACCGATGTGCTGGGCAGCATCATTCCGAAGAAAACCAAGCTGCGCAAGGTAGAGGTGCGCGAGGCGCGCAAGATTCTGCAGGCCGAGGAGGAGCAGAATCTGATCGATATGGATGCGGTATATTCGCAGGCCGTCGAGCGTGCGGAGCAGCACGGCATCGTATTTCTGGATGAAATCGATAAGGTAGCAGGCCGCGGCGGCGGAACGGGGCCGGACGTATCCCGCGAGGGCGTACAGCGCGATATTCTGCCGATCGTAGAAGGCACCACGGTCAATACCAAATATGGGCCGGTCAAGACGGATCATATCCTGTTCATCGCCGCGGGCGCTTTCCATGTGGCAAAGGTTTCCGATCTGATCCCCGAATTGCAGGGACGCTTCCCCGTGCGCGTGGATTTGAAGCCGCTGACCATCGAAGATTACAAGCGCATTCTGACCCAGCCCGAAAACGCCCTGATCCGCCAGTACGAACTGCTGCTGGGCGTGGACGGCGTATCTCTGGATTTCGATGATTCGGCATTGCAGGCCATCGCCGAATACGCATGGCAGGCCAACGAAACGAATGAAAACATCGGCGCGCGCAGGCTGCACACGATGCTGGAAAAGATTCTGAACGATATCGCGTTCAACGCCGGCGGCGGCGACGCGCCCGAAATCTGCGTACACATCGACGCCAATTATGTAAACGCGCAGCTCGGCACAGATCTGCACGCCAAGGATGTAAAGAAGTATATTCTGTGATCGATTCTGTCAGGGCTCCGACGGTAGTCCGCTGTGTTGCGGACTACCGTTTTTCAATTCATTCGCATTCCAGTTCATCCACGGGCGTGCCCTGCCGGATGATGTGCCCGCATTTTTCGCATCTTGCATCGGCGCGCAGCCTTCCATCCACATCGAACGCTTCCACATTTGCGCCGCACGCCGGACAGGCGATCTCCAGAATCGTAACTTCGCTTCTCGCTTCCAGACATCCTTCCATCATCGTTTCCCTCCCCTCAAAAATTCAAATTGCGCTTCTCTGTTAGGCTGGAGCGCGGAATCAAATTCAATGCTTCGATTTGCATATCTGCACGGAATTTCCAAATCATGCTGATTGTGGAACCGCGCGCCCCGCCTTCGCATATTTCAGTTCATAATCGGGTAGAATACCGCATAGGTACAACTATTATGATTGAAAAAGCGAAGGGAATGAAGCATCATGCAAGCGATCATCATGGCGGGCGGCGAAGGCTCGCGCCTGCGTCCCCTGACATGCGATTGTCCAAAACCCATGCTGCCGCTGCTGGGAAAGCCTCTGATGGAATATGCGGTGGAGCTGCTTCTGCGCAGCGGATGCACGCACATCGGCGCAACGCTCGGTTATCTGCCCGATGCGATCATGCAGCATTTCGGCACGGGCGCGCGCTGGAACGCGCGCATTGAATGGCTGGTAGAGCGCCAATCGATGGGTACGGCGGGCGGCGTAAAGCGCGCTGAGGATCGATTGGACGATTGTTTTATCGTATTATCCGGCGATGGAATTACCGATTTTGATTTGAACCGCGCGATGGATTTCCATAAATCCCGCGGCGGGATCGCTACAATTCTTTTGAAGCGCTGCCCCGACCCCAGCGAATACGGCATCGCGATCACCGATACGGATGATCGAATCCGCATGTTTCGCGAAAAACCCAGCCGGAGCGCCGCTTTTTCCGATCGTGTGAACACCGGCATCTATATTTTGCAGCGGGAAGCGCTGCGCTATGTGCCCTCCGATCGCCCCTATGATTTTGGGCACGACCTTTTCCCCCACCTGATTGAAATGGGCTTTCCGGTATACGGGATCGATATGGATGGTTACTGGTGCGATGTGGGCGATATCGATGCTTACCTTCGGGTGCATCGCGACGCGCTTTCCGGAAAGATTCATCTGCCGGGGCTTGCGCCGCGCACGGAGGGCGCGATTCTGGAACGGGGCTGTTATGTACACCCCACCGCGTGGATTGCACCGGAATGCCGGATTGAATCCGGCGCGCACATCGGCGCATACGCCGCCATCGGCGCGGGCGCGCGCATCGGCAGCGGTACGCGCATCGACGTATCCGCGATCCTGTCCGGCGCGCGCATCGGTCGGGACGCATATCTGACCGGCTGCGCCATCGGGCTGAACGCGCAGGTGGACGGCGGCGCGATGATTACCGAGGGCTGCGCCATCGGAACCGGCGCGCGCATCGGCAGCGGTTCGGCATTGAAGAACGCCGCAAAGGTGTGGCCGGACGTGCATATTCCGGAGGATCATACGATCGAAGAAAACGCGGTCTGGCGGCGCGACGCATCCCATCGCCGCCATCTGGAAGCATCCACCCCCGCGCAGCTTTCGCGGATGGCGGAAACCTGCGTGCATGAAATGAAGCTTGCAAGCGTCGCCATCGGGCGATGCGCGGGCAGCGTCGCGGATGCGATGTGGCACGCCGCGCTTTCCGGCGCGATGGCGCAGGGCGCGCGCGCGATCGACGCGGGCGTATGCGCGCTGCCGCAGCTCGCCGCGATTCAACGGATGATCTGCGCGGACGGCGCGCTGCTGATCGAGGACGACGGCATCATTCCGCTGGATCGATCGGGCGTTCCCCTGCCCAACCGCGAACTGCGCGCGATCCGCAAAATGAACGACCGCCATGATTTCTGCGCGCCGTTTACCGCCATCGCGCGACCCTTGCAGCGCGCGGATGGAATGCAGATCGGCTATCGCGCGCACATTGCCGCGGCGTATCGCGCCAATCCCACGCAATCCGCGCCCATCTGCTTTTGTTCGGAAAACGCGCACCTTTTGAGCACCGCCCAGCAGATCGCGGATCAAATCGGCCTGCGCGCGCGCTGCGTAACCGAACCGCCCGCCCGTGGGCAGAATGAAATCTGCATCCTGCTTTCATCAGACGGCTGCGCGTGCACGATCAACGGCATGGATTCGGCGCAGCGGGAGCTGCTGACCGGCTGGATCGCGCTGGAGCGCGGCGAAGGGAAGCTGCTGCTATCCGGCGACTGCACGCGCGCGATGGACGCGCTGGCGGCGCGCTACGGCGCGGAAACCGAATATGCGCAGGGCGAGCGCGCCGAATGGTACCGCGCGCTGTATAAGCATTCCAGATTGCAGCTGGATTTGCAGTTTGACGGCCTGTACTGCGCGATATCCGCGCTTTCCCTGTGGGCGGAGCGCGGCATCACGCCGGAGGCATGGCTTGCGCAGACGCCCAGCGTACACCGCCGCAGCGCGGATGTGACCGTACCGGACGCACTGCGCGGATCGATTCTGAAGCGCATTGCGCAAAACGCGCCGAACGCCGAACTGGGCGAGGGCATCCGCATCCCGCGCGATGATGGTTGGGCGTGGCTCTGCCCCGATGATGTGACGGATGATCTGCACATCATCACAGAATCGCCGATGATGGAAACCGCCGATGAGCTTTGCGCCTTTTATTCGGACGCGCTGAAGCGCATG
>CAKUKP010000003.1 GCA_934663625.1 uncultured Clostridia bacterium | reverse complement strand
ATCCTGAAACGCACCGATCAATATTCTTTGCACGTTTTCCGGCAGATGAATTGTTGTCAATGCTGAACACCCATCGAACAGATACCAGTCAATCTCTTCCAATCCTTCGGGCAGTATAACGCTTTTCAGCGCTGTACAAGATGCAAATGCCGAACTTCTGATTCTGCGCACTGTTTCCGGTATAGTCACTTC
This sequence comes from uncultured Clostridia bacterium, assembly GCA_934663625.1. Taxonomy (GTDB): domain Bacteria; phylum Bacillota; class Clostridia; order Christensenellales; family Aristaeellaceae; genus SFTH01. The sequence goes on along the minus strand of CAKUKP010000003.1, from coordinate 63,365 downwards.
CGTCAATGATGTGCACCTGCCGAATGCCATTGAGTTTATTTGTTTCAGGTTCTCGGAGAAAACAACGTTCTGAAGGTTTTCACAGCCTGCAAATGCGTATTCTTCAATAAGCTCAACCGTGTCCGGAATTCGAATCCTTTTTATTTGTTGATTTTTATGAAAAGCGGCTTCACCGATAATCCGAACCTCCGGAAGTTCAAAATGATCGCCATTCGCAGCAGCAATAAGCTTTTGTTCGACAACATCGATAAGACACCCGTCTTCAACCTTGAACGCCTTATTGCGCGGAGATATCTGAATCTCCTTCAATTGCGCCATCATGGAATAATCCTCTGCAAAAAACGGATTTCCCTCAATCTTCTCCAGCGAAGCAGGCAATGAAACAGCTTCCAGATACCATGCGCCATAGAATCCGTTTTGCGTAATTTCCGTATATGAATCCGGAATTACCAGCCTCTTATAAGGGAGGGAATCGCCATCTCCATGTAAAGAGTCAAGCGCAATAACCGTATATCCATCAACAACACTGGGCAAAACCAGTTCTTCGCGATCAGGATCCGTGCTGATACATCCTTTTATGCGGGCATATCCTTCGTCTGTGACTACGTATTCAATTAGAGCATATCCTTCATCTGATACCCTATAATCAAAATTCATTTCCGCCTTTGCGCCAAATATACTGATTGCAATCAGCATCAGAAGCAAGCACAGCCACGTCTTCCCCAAAACATTGCACATTTCAGGTACCCTCCTTTGCAACCGCTTTACTTTATGCCTGTATTCTACCACAGGATTTCCATACCCGTCAACAATGCCGATATATCGCTTGCAGCGCCGAAAACCGCGCACAGCCTTCCGAGCGAAAAGTTTTGCATGTGGTTTCGTATATCAATATTCTCATTTGGAAATTTTCAAGTGATTTCTCGAAATATATTCCTATTTCGGAATTTTCAAGTGACTTTTTAAAATATATTCCCATTTCGGAATATTTCATTGATTCATTGAATAGTTTGTGCTATAATGGGAATACTTCTTGTGGGGAGGTAGTCGCGTTGATCGAGCGAAAAGAATATCTCAAACAGCTGATGTGCTGGAAGGATGAACAGGTTATCAAAGTCGTAACCGGCATTCGCCGCTGCGGGAAATCCACATTATTGGCGCAATATCAGGATTGGCTGAAGGCAAACGGCGTCCCTGATACGCAGATTGTGTCGGTGAATTTCGAAGAACTGGAATACGAAGAACTGTTGGATTACAAAAAACTATACGCCTATCTGAAGGAACGGTTGGTATCTGGGAAAACCACTTACATCTTTCTGGACGAGATTCAGAAGGTTTCCGGCTTTGAAAAGGTCGTAGACAGCCTGTATGTCAAGCCTGACGTAGACATCTATATCACCGGTTCCAACGCCTATCTGCTTTCCGGCGATTTGGCAACGCTCCTGACCGGACGTTATGTAGAAATCAGACTGCTTCCGCTTTCCCTTAAGGAGTTTCTGGCCGTCACTGGTCTGGAACCGGAACGCGGCTTTGCAGAATATCTGCGATGCGGCGGATTGCCCTATGTCGCAAGAATGGAACGGACGACCGAAAAAGTCGAAACTTATCTGGAGGGTATTTACAACACCGTCATCGTCAGGGATATTGAAGATCGACAGATTCGCAAAGAAAGCGATCTCGTCCGACGAAAAATCACGGATATCGCACTGCTGAAAAGCATCACCAAATATCTGGCGAGCGTGGTTGGCAGTCCGGTTTCCATCCGAAGCATTACGGATTATCTGATTTCCAGCGGACGAAAGGTATCGCCCAACACTGTGGACGATTATATGGAAGCACTGACCGAATCTTTCATCTTCTACCCCGCCGAACGCTTTGATATTGTAGGAAAACAGCTTTTGAAGCTGAATAAGAAATACTATATCGTCGATCTCGGACTGCGGAATCACATCGTTCCGCGCAGAAACTATGATCTGGGTTTTTCGCTGGAAAATGTGGTCTATTTTGAACTGCTGCGCCGTGGATATAAGGTCATGATCGGCAAGCTGGGCAGCACGGAGGTCGATTTCGTCGCAGAAAAGCAAGGAGAATACGTCTATTATCAGGTAACCGCGGATATGACGGCGCAGGAAACCTTTGAACGCGAAATGCGTCCGCTGACCATGATTGGGGATAATTATGAAAAAATCATACTCACCGCCGACCATCTGACCGTGGGCAACTACAACGGAATCCGCGTGAAAAGCCTCACGGACTGGCTGCTGGGGAAGGATGCATGACGCGCTTCCATTGTATGTTCGATAACCTTCAGCGCAAACGCGGCAGTGCAGGAACGCTTATGATGCTCCTGCACTGCCACACGTATTTGGAATCTTCTCAACGCAGTTGATAAAAACTCTAAAATCCCCACGCTTCATTGCTGAAGCCGTGGGGATTTATTCAGATCAACAGAATTACTTGCCCAGCTTTTCGTTGATCGCAGCCTGTGCAGCGGCCAGACGCGCGATCGGAACGCGGAACGGCGAGCAGGAAACGTAGTTCAGGCCAACCTTGTGGCAGAACTCGACGGACGACGGATCGCCGCCGTGCTCGCCGCAGATGCCCAGCTTGATGTTGGGACGGGTTGCGCGGCCCTTTTCCGCAGCCATCTTTACCAGCGCGCCAACGCCGGTCTGATCCAGCTTCGCGAAGGGATCGAATTCGTAGATCTTATGCTCGTAGTAGGCGTTCAGGAACTTCGCGGCGTCGTCGCGGCTGAAGCCGAAGGTCATCTGGGTCAGATCGTTGGTGCCGAAGGAGAAGAATTCCGCTTCCTTGGCGATCTCATCCGCGGTCACTGCCGCACGCGGGATTTCGATCATGGTGCCGATATGGTATTCCATTTCGACGCCCGCTTCCTTGATCAGACGATCGGCGGTTTCGACCACAACGTCCTTCACGAACTTCAGTTCCTTGCGTTCGCCGACCAGCGGGATCATGATTTCGGGCACGATCTTGTATTCCGGATACTGACGGTTTACGTTGATCGCGGCGGAGATCACGGCCTCGGTCTGCATTTCGGCGATTTCCGGATAGGTGACGCACAGACGGCATCCGCGGTGACCCATCATGGGGTTGAACTCGTGCAGCGCCGCGCAGGTTTCCCTGATTTCTTCTACAGAAACATTCATTTCGGCGGCCAGTTCTACCATTTCTTCTTCCTTGGTGGGCAGGAACTCATGCAGCGGCGGATCCAGATAACGGATGGTCATCGGACGGCCTTCCAGCACCTTATACATGGCTTCGAAGTCGCCCTGCTGATAGGGACGCAGCTTTGCCAGCGCAGCCTTGCGGCCTTCGACATCCTTCGCCAGAATCATTTCGCGAACGGCCTTGATGCGGTCGCCCTCGAAGAACATATGCTCGGTACGGCAGAGGCCGATGCCTTCCGCGCCGAACTTCACGGCCTGCGCCGCATCGCGCGGGTTATCGGCGTTGGTGCGAACGGACAGCTTGCGCGCCGCATCCGCCCATGCCATGTAGCGGCCGAAATCGCCAGAGATGGTCGCTTCCGCGGTGGGCAGCGCTTCGCCGTAGATCTTGCCGGTGGAACCATCCAGAGAAATCCAATCGCCCTCATGATACTCGCGACCCGCCAGTACGAAGTACTTCTCATCCGCGTGCATCTTGATTTCGGAGCAACCGGATACGCAGCAGGTGCCCATACCGCGCGCCACAACCGCCGCATGCGAGGTCATGCCGCCGCGAACGGTCAGAATGCCCTGCGCGGCAACCATGCCTTCGATATCTTCGGGGCTGGTCTCCAGACGAACCAGAACCACGCGCTGTCCGCGCTCCGCCCATGCCTTGGCGTCCTCAGCGGTGAATACCACCTGGCCGCAGGCTGCGCCGGGGGAAGCTGCCAGACCCATGCCCACGGGGGTAGCGGCCTTCAGCGCCTTGGCTTCGAACATCGGGTGCAGCAGGGAATCGAGCTGCTTGGGTTCTACGCGCAGAACCGCTTCTTCTTCGGTGATCATGCCTTCATCCACCAGATCAACGGCGATCTTCAGCGCGGCGGCCGCGGTGCGCTTGCCGTTGCGGGTCTGCAGCATGTACAGCTTCTTATTTTCGATGGTGAATTCCATATCCTGCATATCGCGATAGTGCTTTTCCAGGTTCGCCGCGATGGTCTTGAACTGTTCGTAGACCTCAGGCATATCCTGTGCGAGCTGCGCGATCGGGCTGGGGGTACGGATGCCGGCGACGACGTCTTCGCCCTGCGCATTGATCAGGTATTCGCCGAACAGCGCCTTTGCGCCGGTGGCGGGATCGCGGGTGAACGCAACGCCCGTGCCGGATACGTTGTTCAGGTTGCCGAATACCATGGGCATTACGTTAACGGCGGTGCCCCAGGAATAGGGGATATCGTTCATGCGGCGATATACGTTCGCGCGGGGATTATCCCAGGAACGGAATACGGCCTTGATGGCTTCCATCATCTGCGCCTTGGGATCGGTGGGGAAATCTTCGCCCTTTTCTTCCTTGTAGAATTCCTTGAAACGCTTTACCAGCAGCTTCATATCTTCGGTGTCCAGATCGATGTCCTGCGTGATACCCCTGGCTTCCTTCACTTCATCGATGATCATTTCGAAGCGCTTCTTGGAAAGCTCCATAACAACGTCGGAGAACATCTGGATGAAGCGACGATAGGAATCGTATACGAAGCGTTCGAACTTCGGATCGGGGTTGCCCGCGATCAGACCCGCGGCAACTTCATCGTTCATGCCCAGATTCAGAATGGTGTCCATCATGCCCGGCATGGAAGCGCGGGCGCCGGAACGCACGGATACGAGGAGAGGGTTCTTGACGTCGCCGAATTTCTTGCCGTTGATTTCTTCCATCTTTGCAAGTGCGACATTGATCTGTTCAAGAATGTCATCGCCGATTGCGCGGCCGTCATCATAATAACGGGTGCAAGCTTCGGTAGTGATGGTGAAGCCCTGGGGGACGGGCATGCCCAGCGCGGTCATTTCCGCGAGATTGGCGCCCTTGCCGCCGAGCAGGTTTCGCATGGTGGCGTTGCCTTCGCTGAACAGATATACATACTTCTGTGCCATTTTGTTCCTCCTACGCGATTAAAATCCTTCTTATATGAGAACGTCTAATTATAGAAAAAATCGCCATGGAAAGGCAAGCATTCTTATGTTAATTTGCATCACTTTTGCGCCGTTTAAACCACATAAACGATAAAAAAACATGGCAAACTTTCGCCGCGCGTATTGACGCGGAAAGCTTTTTGAGCGATAATAGAATTGGTGGGATTTTGATATTTCAATCGATCATTCCCATTCGAATATGTGAATGAAGCGGGTGGTTTTGTGCCTCCCGATATGGAGCTTATATGTCGCAGATCATCCAATGCGTGGATGCGCATAGTCCGGCGCAGCGCGCGGGGCTTCGTCCGGGGGATGAAATCCTTTCCATCGGCGGTCAGCCGGTGATCGATTTCATCGATTATCAGGTGCTCACCTGCGAACCCCGCGTGGAAATCAGATATCGCCGAAACGGCGCGGAGCATACGCTGCGCATCCGCAAGGAGGAATACGCCGACCTCGGTCTGGATTTTGGCAGACCGATGATGTCGGGCATGCGCATGTGCTGCAATCGCTGCCTGTTCTGCTTCGTGGATCAGCTGCCGGAGAACGTGCGCCCCACGATGCGCGTCAAGGACGATGACTGGCGCATGTCGATGATGATGGGCAATTATGTAACCCTCACCAACGTATCCGATCGCGAAATCGACCGGATTATCGCCCGCCGCGCATCGCCGCTGTACATATCGGTGCATGCGACGGATCCCGAACTGCGCGCGCACATTCTGGGCACGCCGCGCGCCGCGCGCCTGATGGATCAGCTGCGCCGCTTATCCGGCGGCGGCGTCGAATTCCACACGCAGGCGGTGCTGTGCCCCGGCGTGAACGACGGCGCGGCGCTGGATCAGACGATCCGCGATCTGATCGCGCTGCCTGGCGCGCAATCGCTCGCCATCGTGCCCGTGGGGCTGACCGGACACCGCGCGGGGCTGCATCCCCTGTCCACCTACACGAAGGAACAGGCGCGCAAGGTGATCCAGCAGGCGGACGCATGGCGCGCAAGGCTGCTTTCCGAGCGCGGAACGCGGTTCGTATTTCCGTCCGATGAATTCTATCTGGCGGCGGATGTGCCGCTGCCGGCCGACGCGGAATACGAAGGCTATGAACAGATCGACGACGGCGTAGGGCTTCTGCGCCAGCTGGAAACGGAATTCCACGAAGAATGGATCGCCCTTCCGGAGCGCGACCGCCGGCGCGGCGGGGAGATCGATCTGCTGATCGCCTGCGGCGTATCCGCCGCGCCCTTTCTGCAAAAGCTGATGGACGATCACCCGATCACCGGCATACATGTGCGCGTATTGCCCGTGCGCAACCGCTTCTTCGGCGAAAGCGTGACCGTATCCGGCCTGATCACCGGCCGCGATCTGGCCGACCGGCTGATCAATGAGTCGGGCGCGCGCATATTCATCACCGAATGCATGCTGCGTTCCGAGGGCGATAAATTTCTGGACGATATGACGCTTGCCGATGCGGAAGCGATTCTGAAACGCCGCATCACCCCCGTGGGCCGCCACGGTTGGGATCTTGTAAACGCGCTGATCTCAGCGCGGGAGGAACTGGAGGAGGATAAGCATGGCTAAACCGCTCGTCGCCATCGTTGGACGGCCCAACGTGGGCAAATCGACATTTTTCAATACCATGGCGGGCCGCCGCATCGCCATCGTGGAGGATACGCCCGGCGTAACGCGCGACCGCGTATATCTGGACTGCGAATGGCAGAACTATCAATTTACCCTGATCGATACCGGCGGTATCGATCCGCTGAGCGATGATCCGCTGCTGACGCAGATGCGCCGCCAGGCGGAAATCGCCATCGAAACCTGCGATGTGATTCTGTTCTTCGTGGACGGCAAAACCGGCATGACCGCCGATGATCAATCCGTCGCCGAAATGCTGCGCAAGACGAAAAAGCCCATCATGCTGGTGGTCAACAAGATCGATCACATCAAATCGATGGACAACATCTATGAATTCTACAATCTGGGGCTGGGCGATCCCATCGGCATATCATCGATCAATCTGCTGAATCTGGGCGATCTGCTGGAAGATCTGTGCAAATTCTTCCCCGCGCCGGATGCGCAGGAGGAGGAAACCGGCGCGATTCAGCTGGCGGTATGCGGCAAGCCGAACGTGGGCAAATCTTCGCTGGTAAACCGCCTGCTGGGGCAGGAGCGCGTGATGGTATCCGATATCGCGGGCACCACGCGCGATGCGATCGATACCCGCTTCACCGATGAAAACGGCGATGATTTCATCATCATCGATACTGCGGGCATCCGTCGCAAGCGCGCCATCGGCTATCAGACGCTGGAACGCTTTTCCATCGTGCGCGCGCTGGCCGCCATCGATCGCTGCGATGTGGCGCTGATGGTGATCGATGCGACGCAGGGCGTGACTGAGCAGGATGCAAAGATCGCGGGCTACATCGATCAGCAGGGCAAGGCCGCGATCATCGTAATCAACAAATGGGACGCGATCGAAAAGGATACCGGCACGATGAACGAATTTTCCGCCAAGGTGCGCGAGGGCTTGAAGTTCATGCAGTACGCGCCGATTCTGTATATCTCCGCCCTGACGGGACAGCGCACGAACCGCGTGCTGGAAACGGTAAAGAAGGTATACGATGAATCCCGCAAGCGGATCACCACCGGTCTGCTCAATGATATTCTGACCGACGCGCAGGCGGCGCTCCAGCCGCCCGCAACCTCCGGCAGAAGGCTGAAGATTTATTATGCGACCCAGCAGGGCGTGCAGCCGCCCACGTTTGTGATGTTCGTAAACGATGAAAACCTGATGCACTTCTCCTACGAGCGCTATCTGGAAAAGCATTTCCGCAAGTCCTTCGGATTTGAGGGAACGCCGCTGAAATTCATATTGCGTGAAAAGAAGAAGGATGATCAATAATGGCGGAATGGCTTAAATATCTGTTGACCGCGCTGATCGGATATGCGCTGGGCAATATATCCATCGGCATTCTGGTGGCGCGCGCGTGGGGCGTAAACGATATCCGCGAATGCGGCAGCGGCAACGCTGGCTCTACAAACGTATTGCGCACGCTGGGCTGGCTGCCCAGCATTCTGACCCTGCTGGGCGATTGCGGCAAGGCGTATCTGGCTTCGATGATCGGCAAATGGATCGCGGGCGATATCGGCCTGCTGGTCGGCGGCATATGCTGCGTGATCGGGCATGATTTTCCGCTGATTCTGCGCTTTCGCGGCGGCAAGGGCGTCGCGAGCACGCTGGGGCTGGCGATCGCCATTTCCCCGTGGCTGGCGCTGGCGATGCTGGTGATCAATCTGTCGGTCGTGGCGCTGACCCATTATATGTCGATCGCATCGCTGGTGTGCTGCGTCACCTTCCCCATCTGCACCGCGCTGATCGCGCGCGGCAGCGCGCATTATACGCTGTGCATCATCACGGCGGTGATCGCCAGCGTATTATCCGCGTTCTGCCACCGGCGCAATATCGTGCGGCTGATTCACCATGAAGAAAACAAGCTGGATTTTGGCAAAATTTCCCGCCTGTCCCAACGAAAGAACAAAAAATAAAGGAGCGTTGATCCCATGAAATACCTGATCGGTCTGGACGTTGGAACCTCCGGCGCAAAATGCATCATGATTGATGAAACCGGAAGGGTAATCGCATCCTCCACGCAGGAATATCCCCTCTACACCCCCAAACCCAATTGGGCGGAGCAGAATCCGGAGGACTGGTGGCAGGGCGTTGTGCGCGGTCTGAAGGTGATTCTGGAAAAGGCAAACGTCGATCCCGCGGATATTCTGGGGCTTTCCTATTCCGGACAGATGCACGGCCTTGTGGCGCTGGATGCGGATAACAACGTAATCCGTCCCGCCATCCTTTGGTGCGACCAGCGCACGCAGAAGCAGTGCGACTGGATCACCGAACGCGCGGGCGGTCTGGAAGGACTGCTGACCTACACCAACAACCGCATGCTGACCGGCTACACCGGCGGCAAAATTCTGTGGCTGCGCGATGAAGAACCCGAAAACTTCCGCCGCATGAAGATCTTCCAGTGCCCGAAGGATTACATCCGCTTCCGCATGACGGGCGAATTGCTGATGGATGTATCCGATGCTTCCGGTACGGGCTTTTTCGATACCAAAAATCGCCGCTGGAGCGATGCACTGATCGAAATCGCAGGACTCGACAAGGCGATCTTCCCGAAGGTGGTGGAATCTACCGCGCTGGCGGGGCGCGTAACGAAGGAAACCGCCGCGCTCACCGGACTTCCGGAGGGGCTTCCCTGCTATGCGGGCGGCGGCGATGCGGTCATTCAGGCAGTCGGCAGCGGGCTGGTAAAGCCCGGCGTGCTGGGCGTAGTGATCGGCACATCCGGCAATGTAACGATGGGGCTGGATCATTATGAGGATAACCCCCACGGCGATCTGCAGATGTTCTGCGGCAACGAGCCCGGACTGTACACCGGTTTCGGCTGCACGCTGTCCGCGGGCGGCAGCTATCGCTGGTATCGCGATACGCTGTGCGAAAACGCCGTGCAGGAAGCGGCGGCAGCCGGCGATAACGTGTACAACATCATGGGGCGCGATGCGGAAGCTTCCGTTCCCGGCGCGAACGGCGTGGTATTTACGCCGTATCTGGCGGGCGAACGCTGCCCCTACCCCGATCCGAACGCGCGCGGCAGCTTCTATGGAATCAGTCTGTCCACCACCCGCGCGGACATCACGCGCGCCGTGATGGAGGGCGTAACCTACAGCTTAAATCAGCTGGTGGAACTGTTCGGCACCATGGCGAAGAACGAAAAGATCTACACCTCCGGCGGCGGCGCGGCGAGCGCGCTCTGGCGGCAGATGCAGGCGGATGTATTCGATCTGCCGGTGTACACCATGTCCGCCGCCAGTGAAGGCGGCGCTTACGGCGCGGTGCTGGTCGCCGGCGTGGGCGCGGGACTGTGGAAGAATCTGCGCGAGGCCGTGCAGGTGATCGTACCCGAAACCGAATGCCTGCCGAAGGCGGAAAATCAGTCGGGCTACCGCAAGAGCTACGCGCTCTACAAAAAGCTGTATCCCGCGCTGAAGCCGGTATACGATGCGGGCGCGGAACTGGGATATTGATTTTATTGATTTTCTAAAAAATTAAACATCCCGAAGATCTGCATATCGGATCTTCGGGATGTTTCTGTTTCTTGCTTAGGCGTAGCAGGAAAACATAATCGTAACCCCTGCCTTCCTCTGATGATACGCACCGGAGGCTTTGCAAAACAAAGCTCCGACAGCAGCGGTGCCGCGTCTCAATCTTTGATTGAGCCGTCGGCAGTCTGCCTTTAGGCAGACCGGCAAACCTTACAGGTTTGCCGCCTTCGCGCTGGAATCCAAAGGATTCGCGCGGGCTGGTCGCGCCTGCAACACATTGCAAAGGCGCGACTGCTAAAAGGAAGGTGCCGACGCAGTCGGCGGATGGAGAGATAACGGACATATCGAATTTCACTGGTTTTCTGGTTCTGCGAAACAGGTTCTCTCCCTCAGTTGGCTTCGCCAACAGCTCCCCCCATCAGGTGGAACCAAAGAACGTGCTTTCCCGCAGCATCGTTTGATCAGATTACATTTTTCATCCACTTTCCGCTGTAGAAGCGAATGGTGAACAGAATGCCGCGCACCAGCCAATCGGAGAACATGCCGATCCATACCGCCAGCGGCCCCATATGGAAGGCGCGCACGAGGATGGTTACGATCGCCACGCGGAATATCCACATGCTGGCGCTGGAAATCACCATCGAATAGCGCACATCGCCCGCCGCGCGCATTCCGTACACGGGAACAAAGGAAAGCACCCACAGGATGGGTTTTACGATGCATATGATGTACACCAGCTGGCAGCAAAGCTGCGCCGCCTCCGGCTCCATGCCCGCAATGCGGGTAATCTGCCGCACGGAAACCGCCATGATCGCGCAGGAAACCAGCATCGCAATTTCCGCCCAGCCGCTCATTCGGATGACGTTTTTGCGCGCTTCATCCTTGAGCCCCGCGCCGAGGCATTGCCCAACAATGGTCATCAGACCGAGCGCAACGCCCTCGGAAGCGCGGCTCAGCAGCGCTTCCATCACCGAAGTCATCCCCTGCGCCGCGATCGCCAGCGTGCCCATCATGGAAACGGAGGATTGAATCGCCAGCTTGCCGAACTGAAACATGCCCTGTTCCACGCCGTTCGGAACGCCCATTTTCAGTATGCGGCGAATGCGCGCCGAATCCGGACGAATCCGCGCGTAATGATCGACCACGATCCTGCGCCCCGGATGGCGAAGGCAGATCACCAGCACCGCCGCCGATACGATTCTGGAAAACAGCGTGGCGATGGCCGCGCCCGCAACACCCATTCGGAAGCCGAAAATCAATATCGCGTTTCCAACGATGTTCACCACGTTGCTGATCGTGGATACGATCAGCGAAAGGCGCGAATTGCCCTCCACGCGGAACAGCGCCGCGCCCGCGTTATACAGCGCGATGAAGGGATAGGAAGCCGCCGTAATCAGGAAATAGGTAATCGACGCATCCATTACATCCCGTTCAACCGTGCCGAAAACCAACCTCAGCAGCGGCCGGTTCAGCGCGATGCACACGATGGAAACCAGCACGGATATCGCCAGCACCGTAAAGAGCATCTGGCGCGCGTTTTCGGTGGCTTCATAATCATCGCCGCGCCCCAGATACTGCGCGCAGACGATCGCGCCGCCGGTCGCCAGCGCGGTAAACACATAGATCATCAGCACGTTGATCGAATCCACCAGCGATACCGCCGATATCGCCGCCGAGCCCGCGTTGCTGACCATCAGCGTATCCGCCGCACCCATCAGCGATGTAAGCACCTGTTCGATCATCAATGGAATGATCAGTTTTCGAATCTGCTGTTTTGTAAACATAGAACCCCGCACGGTATTTCGATTATAAAGGTTATGAAAGCTTCATATCGCCATCCTTGACCCAGCCCAGACGGCGGCAGAGCATATTGATCAGCGGGCAGAGCACCGCGGGCAGGATGAAGCTGATCAAAATCAGCCCGATCCAGTCCATCGCGCCCGGCACAATCGCCGCCGCACCCTTGGCGATGGCTTCCTCGCTGGGCGCAACCCAGCCCGTCCATACGCCGATCTGACCGCACAGGCCGCAGGTGCCCATGCCGGAATTGATGGGCGCGCCGTTCATCTGCAGCTTGAACAGGCATGTGGCGATGGGGCCCGTAATCGCCGATGTTACGATGGGCGCGATCCAGATGCGGGGATTGCGCACGATATTGGGCATTTGCAGCATCGATGTGCCGATGCCCTGGCTCACCAGACCGCCCCAGCGGTTTTCGCGGAAGCTCATCACCGCAAAGCCGATCATCTGCGCGCAGCAGCCCGCGACCGCCGCGCCGCCCGCCAGACCGGTAAGCTGAAGCACCGAACAGATCGCCGCGGAGGAAATCGGCAGCGTGAGCGCGATGCCCACCAGCACGGATACCACGATGCCCATCCAGAAGGGCTGCAGCTTCGTGGCCTGATCGATCAGAATGCCGAACGCCGAAGCCGCCTTGCCAATCGGCGGCGCGATCAGCTTCGCCAGCGCCACGCCGACGATGATCGTCACCGCGGGCGTTACCAGCAGATCTACCTTAGTTTCCTTGCTGACCGCCTTGCCGAATTCCGCCGCGACCACCGCGATCAGCAGCACGGCGAGCGGGCCGCCCGCGCCGCCCTCGGCGTTTGCCGCCCAGCCGACCGCCGCCAGCGAAAACAGCACCATCGGCGGCGCCTGCAGCGCATAGCCGATCGCCACCGCCATCGCGGGGCCGGATACCGCCATGGCATATGCACCGATATCCACCAGGAACGGCGCGCCGATCTGCGCGCCCAGCGTTTTGATAATCGTTCCGATCAGCAGCGAACAGAATAATCCCTGCGCCATCGCGCCCAGCGCGTCAATGCCATACCGTTTCAATGAAAACACGATATTCTTGCGCTTCAGAAATGCCTTGAACCCCGCCATGGTAATTCCACCCTTCTCCAAATTTACTACCCGCTTCAGCATAGCATATTGAAGTAAAGAAAGTTCGCAAAATCATAAAGTTTCGGCGTGTATCCGGCAAAACGCGCGGAATTTTGCTTGCCAACACCCGTGCAAAGTGATACAATCGAATAAGCACATATTGGGAGGATACGTTTATGGTAAAGATCGCACCTTCTCTGCTCTCCGCAGATTTTATGCATATGGGCGCGGATATCCAGCGCATGGCGGACGCCGGCGCGGATTATCTGCACTTCGATGTGATGGACGGCCAGTTTGTGCCGAATATGTCCTTTGCGATGCCGGTGCTGAAGGCCGCTGCGAAGGGCGCGCTTCCGGTAGACGCGCATCTGATGATCGTGGACCCCGAACGATATATCGATTCCTTCGCCGCGTGCGGCGCATCGATCATCACCGTACACGCGGAAGCAACGAACCACCTGCACCGCGCCATTCAGCAGATTCACGCCGCGGGCTGCAAGGCGGGCGTGGCGCTGAATCCCGCCACGGATTTAAGCTGTCTGAAATACGTAATCAACGATCTGGATCTGCTGCTGATCATGACGGTAAACCCCGGCTTCGGCGGACAGAAGCTGATCCCCGCGTGCATTCAGAAGGTCGCCGATGCGAAGCGCATGCTGACCGAGGCGCAGGCGCACGCCGTGATCGAAGTGGACGGCGGCGTGAACACGCAAACCGCCGTGCCGCTCGTGCAGGCGGGCGCGGAAATCCTGGTGGCGGGCAGCGCGCTGTTCGGCGCGGCGGATGCATCCGCGTTCATCCGCGAAATTCGCGAAAAAGCATCCGCGAAATAAGCGCGGATACCGGAAACGGCTGTGCGGGAGCATTCCTGCACAGCCGTTATTTGTTGTTTACTCTTTTTTACAGCCACTTCGCGTAGAGTGTCGTTTTGCGCTTCTTGACCTTATCCACGCCCGCGTACCAGGGATCGGTCATCGCCTGATCCTTATACCAGCCGCAGAACACACTGTAGCCGCGCACCGGCACGGGCAAATCATCCAGCGTATCGTTCTTTTTGACCCGAATGGGATCGATGGGCGCTCCGCCGTTGGTTTCAAAGTATACGCGGCGCGCGCGGCACAGCAGAAGCAGAATGAGCAGAAGCAGCAGCGCGGCGGGCAGGATCAGAATCCACGGCCACCATGCGCCGATATTCTGCGAAATCCATCTGAACGCATCCTGAATCCACTTCCATACATCGCCGAAGAAGCTGCGCTCCGGTTCGCCCTCCGCCCATTTGGCGTACAGGGTCATATTGGAAGATACGGTATCTTCTTCGAAATTCCATTCCTGCGTAAGATCGATATCCTGATACCAGCCTTCGATGTGGAATCCGGTCTTTTCCGGATCATCGGGGCGCGCCAGCTTTTCGCCGTAGAGCGTATTTACCGGATCGATCGGCGTTCCGCCGTTGGTTTCAAAGGTCACGGTGCATTCATCGGATACGATCAGCGTTAAATCGTTGGCGGTAGCGGCGTAAACGTCGCTGCCGTCGCGCACGGAAACCTTGTAGTTTTCATTGGTCAGCTTGCTGACGCCGGACTCCGCCAGAATTTCCATCTGGAATGTGCCCACCAGCTGGTTCGCCCGCCATTGCACGCCGTCGGCAAATGAAACATAGTTCATATAGAACTCGCGCATGCCGTCGATCATCGGCACATCCTTTGTGCGAACGTCCGCGCTGACGATGGAAGCGTCTTCAATCACCCGCACGAATTCATCATCGTATCGGATTTCATTCTGCATGGCGTACATGGTATAATCGGCCGCACTGTCCGTGCGCCGAAGCGTAAATACAACCGTGATGATATCGCCCTTCTGTACGCGCAGCTCATGCTGGCCGTTCACGCTCAGATCAAATGTATAGCTGCGCGTGCGGTTCGCAGCCTGCGCCGCCTGCGCGCACAGCAGCAGCGCCAGCAGCAAAAATACCGTGATGAATCGCTTCATTGCTTTTCCCCTTTGCGTCCGCAAGCCCGCAGCCCCGAAAAACGGGACTGCGAGCCTCGGATCGCCTGTGATGATTGGTTGGTTTGCTTATTTGCGAACGATCGCCACGATGGCGGTAACATCCGCAACGTCGATCTGCTTATCGCGGCTTACATCAGCGCGCAGCATCTTTTCCATGCTGACCACGCTGAAATCATGGTAAGTCGCATTGTACAGATCATAGGTGAGCTGGGCATCGTTCAGATCGGTCTTGCCAGACATATTAACATCGCCGCCGTAATCGATCGTCTTCTGCGCCTTATCGCCATCCGCCGCCGCGACGTGCTTCGTCGCTTCTTCCGCGGTGAACGCGCTGTTGGTGGATACCAGATACGCAAACGCCTTGTATTCCTCGGACCAGAACATCGCCGTGCCGTCGTAGGCGTATACTCTGCCGTCGGGCATCGCCGTGCCGGGCTTTGCCGTTACCAGATATACGTTGTACGCCGTGCCGCTTACATCCTCCGCCTTGAAGTACAGGTTGACTTCCACCGTTGCTTCGGTTTCGGGCAGGGTGATTACGATATCGCCGGTGATGCTCGCGCCGGAGATCACGTAGGTCACGTTGCCGTCGTCATCCGCCGTGCCGTCCGCCAGCGCGTATTCCACGCCGCCGATGGTTACGGTGGGCTTGCCGCTCGCGTAATCCGCGCCTACGGTAAAGTTGTAATCCTCCTGATACTGCGCGGTATCTTCGCCGGTTACGCCCGTGGGTCTGGTTACATTGTACACGCCGCCGAAGTAGATCGCCACATCGCCTGCGAACGGGCCGGCAATCGTCCAGCCGCCGTCGGTTTCGGTGATCGCAGCTTCCGCTCCGTTTACGGTCGCCTTATAGGGCTTCGCGGTCTGTGCATAGGGATTGGTGAAGGCGTAGCTCTGCGCATCGTGCGCGACCTTCTCCATTTCCTTCGCATCGCCATCGTTCAGATACGCGGTTACGGTGCGCATCTTTTCCTCCGGCGTCTTTTCGGTCTTGTTGATCACGATCGTGATATCGCCGGTCACGTATTCGCCCGCGATTTCGTATTCGCCGGTCACGGTCACCGCCGCTCCGCCGACGGATGCACTCACGGTGTAATTGTAATTCGCATCCTTTCTGATCGTGAAGCGATAGTCCGTTCCATGGCTCGCGGTGCCCGCGCCGTCCGCGTCCGTCGCGCCGTTTCCGGAGAAGGTTACTTTGTAGGTCACGGTGCTGGTTACGATTTCAACGGTCGTATCCTCGGTCGGATTCGGGATGGTGTAGGAACCATCATCGTTCGGGGCCGCCTTTTCGCCGTTGATCCGCACTTCGTCGATTCGCTTGCCATCGTCGGGCGCATCGGGCTTGAAGAAGGTGGATTCGCCCTCGGTCGCGGGGATCGAATCGTTGCCGCCGTCCACCGTGCCGCCGGTGACCGGAATCGCGAAGGTCTTCTTCACATTCAGGATCACTTCGTTGTTCAGCACCTTGATGTTCTGCAAATCTTCGCTTACCGCAACGCTCTTGCCGTTGGCAAAGGCGGCGCTTTCGGGCAGCGTTACCTTCGCTTCGCCCGCCGCGTTCGCCTTGAAGCGCAGCGTGACCAGCGCGGTATCGCCGCTTACGGTCTTGCTCTTGCCGAAGCCGGATACGGTTACGGTATTTCCGTCTGCGTCCACATAATTGTAGTCGCTTTCGGTGTTCAGTCCATCAAAGCCCACATAGGTCAGATTTTCGGTGAAGTTCACGCCGAACTGGAAGGCGTTGTAGGTTTCCGCAGCATCGTCGGAATCCACATACAGATTCACGATAACTTCGTCGCCCACCTTCATGCTGGTCTGATCGCAGCCCAGCAGCGCGGTAAGACCTTCGACCTTCGGCTGTACGGGTACGTTGACCTGATAGGTCTGACGCATCGCATAGCCTTCGGAATAGGTATTGTTGTCCGGCCATACGCCGATTTCCGCCGTGCCTTCGCCGACGATCGTTACCCTTGCGGTGCTTACGCCGTTCGGGTCGGTCAGCATTTCAACGGTCGCGACAGATGTATTCCTGGATTCCCACCTGGTATCCTGCATCGTCGCATTCGCGGGATCGTATACGGCCTTCAGGATCAGCGTATCGCCGACCTTGTACGTACCTTCGGTATTTCCATTTTCATCCGCCACCGTCAGGCCGTTGACCTTCACCTTGATGAAGTTCACGCTGATCATTTCAGTTGCGGTCACGCTCGGATCATCCTTCAGCGTCGCCACAACGGGGATATTGCTGAGCATGCCGGTCGTATTCCGGATGGACAGCATATACGTATCCGCATCATAGCGCATGGCTTCGCGGATGGTGTTGTTCAGAATGCCGTTCAGATCGACCTTCAGGTCATATGCAAGGCCTGCCGGTTCGGTGGTGACCGTTACAACGTTCCTGATGTCCAGACCATCGCGGCCATAAACCTTCGGGAAGTTGCTGGCAGAGCTGCTGTCATAGTTGCTCGTAATCGTGATCGCCTTGTTGCTCTTTACGGTCACTTCGCAGGTTGCGAACTTCGTTTCATCCGCCGCGCTCTTTGCGGTGATGGTCGCCGTGCCTTCCGCAACTGCGGTTACGGTGCCATCCTCGGAAACGGCGGCAACCTGTTCATTGGAGGAAGTCCACAGGATGCTCTGATCCGCGTCCGCAGGCAGTACGGTTGCCGTCAGCTGATCGGTATCTTCCAGGGTCATGGAAAGCTCGGTCTTGTCCAGCGTTACGCTCGTTACATCAACGGTCGCATCGTACTGTACCTTGAAGGTCTTCCATTCGACCGCTCTGGGCAGGATCGCAGTGGTATCTGCGCCCTGATACACCGCCATGCGCAGCTGCAGCACCACCGTGCCGCCGTCCGCAACGCCCCAGCTTACCAGATCTTCCGCGGTAACCACGAGATCCTGATTCTTTTCGCCGATCGCTTCGGCCTTCGCAAACTGCGATGCCTTGCCCGTCTGACGCATCCACTGATATTCGGGGGTATAAGCATCGTTCGTGGCCGTCCAGGAAGCCTTGAACGTTGCCGGCTGACCGCGCTTGACCACGATCGTATCAGTCACCGCTTCACCATCCTTCAGAACCGCCTGCAGCGCCGCGGTTCCGGGCGTAAAGAACATATTGTCCGTCTGGGTCGTTCCATTGAAGGTACCGTTGATCTGTACCTTGCCATAGCCGCCCTTCCAGGTTACGGTGCCGTATTCATCGATGGAAGCGATCTGATCGGCGTTATCGCCGGTGAGCGCCCACTGCACCAGATTCAGGCTCTGGTTCGTAGCATCCGTCGGCTTGTAGGTCGCCATCATCACGATTCTCTTGCCGGCATCCGCCGCGCTTACGATGTAAACCTTCGCCTGATTGACCTGCGTCTGCAAGCCCGTTTCATACTTCAGTTCGGAATTGTTGTTATCGATATTCCAGCTGATGCCGGTTACCGGAACCACCTTGGTGACGGTCACTTCGCAGGTCGCGAACTTCGTTTCATCGGAAGCGCTCTTTGCGGTGATGGTCGCCGTGCCTTCCGCAATCGCGGTTACGGTGCCATCCTCGGAAACGGTGGCAGCCTGTTCATTGGAGGAAGTCCACAGGATGCTCTGATCCGCGTCTGCAGGCAGTACGGTTGCCGTCAGCTTGTCAGTTTCTTCCACGTTCAGGGAAAGCTCGCGCTTATCCAGCGTTACGCTTTCCACCGCAGGTACAGCCGCTTTTTCTACGGTTACGTAGATGCTTGCGAAGCTGGGCGTTCCGGTGCCGCGGTCGAGCTTGACGCTCACCTGCGTAAGCGCAGCCGATTCCTTCATACCCTTGATGATCAGGGTAGTCGCATCCTTCATGGTCACTTCTACGGTAGATGCGTCCTTGGAAGCTACGCTGTCCTCCACGATGGAAACCGTGGTTCCCTCCGGAAGCGATTTTACGGCAAATTCCGTTTCCTTGCCTTCTTCTACGCTCGTTTTGGTGTAGATGTAGGTATTGGGCGTGCTGGAACTGACATCGTAATCGCGCGCCAGCTTTTCGCCGTTCTTATACCAGTTGTAATCCGTGGCGTAATCGCCGCACTGCACATGGATCGGGGTGGAAACCAGTTCCTGATCACGCAGCGCCAGCTTCGCGCCGAGCACGGCGTTGATGGTCGCTTCGCCCGCGCCCACCAGCGTAACCACGCCGTTTTCATCCACGGTCGCGACGCTTTCATTGGTGGAGCGATAGGTTACATGGTTGGTCGCCAGCTGATCCGCATCCTTCATGATGCTGCTCTGATACAGCAGGTTGTATTTCACCGTGAACTGGCTGCCCACGCTGCCCGCGTAATAATCCTGACGGGTATCGCCGCTGCCCGTGAACCGCGCGCTGAATACATCCGCGCCGTCCAGACCGGTGATCGGCATCTTGGTCGCCAGGAATACCATTTCCAGCTTGGCGGTCAGCTGCGTGCCGTTCGGCAGGGTTGCCGTCAGCGCGTTCGCGCCCACCTTGCCGCCGCTCGCGCGCGCGTTGACGCATACGCCGGGCTTGTACTGGTTTTCATTCAGGGTGTCGAACTGCGCGTTGTCCTTGTTTTCCAGCGCCCAGGTGACGCCTTCGATCGGTTCATCGCCCAGCATGGCGAAGATGCCCGCGGCGCCCGTCCAGCTCATGCCGCCGACCGCGCCGTGCGCGTTCAGATAAACGGTTTCATCGCCGATGGCCTGATAGGTGTAGGGATCATCCGCCGTGCCCTTGCCCTGACGCACCGCCAGATACGCCTTACTGTAATCCGGCGCGGCCTTGATGTTTACCGTCAGCGTAAAGGTTTCAGCAAACAGGTTGCTGCTATCCACCTTGCTGCGATAATACTGCGGGCTGGTAACCGTCGCGGTCGTATCCTCGGTTACATTCCCCGCCTTCAGGGTTACGCTGCCATCATCGTTCGTGGTCGCGGTCAGCGCGGTCTTGCCGGTTTTTACCGTGAACTGCTTCTGGCTTGCGATCGTACCGGAGCATTCCGCATTCGCCAGATTCGGCATACCCTTAACGAACAGGGTGATTTCCTCGCCCGCATTCATCGTCAGCTGCGGAACAGTGCCCTTCGCGCTCGCAATGTTTTCCGTGCGTACATTGCCATCCGCATCGGCCAGAACGAAATTCGTTATGTAATCAGGGTCCACATACACATCGATCGGATTCAGCAGCGCGATTTCCGTCGGCACGCCATAATTGTAGCCCACCGCGGAAACGGTAATCTTCGTGCTGCCCTTGCCCACGGCGGTAATCGTTCCATCCGCGGCGACGGAAGCGATCTTATCGTTCGCCGAGCTGAAGCGCAGCTGCAGATTCGTTCCCTTTACCGTTCCGTTGGTCGCGGTCTGAAGCTGATAGGTAAACTTGAACGTATCGCCGACATAGGCGTATGCCGCCTTGAGAGAACTGCGATACTGATCGCCGGAAATGCCCTCCACGCCGTTCGGCGTAATCTTCCACGGCGTTTTGGTAACATGAACGTTCGTTGTAAGCGCCGTTCCGTCTGGAAGCGTTGCGGTCAGCTTGCCCGCCGCATCTTCCAGCTTTCCGGTTGCATTTACGGTGAAAACGCCATTCGGATCGGAAGCGACATGCGCAGCGGTCTTGAATACGCTGCCTTCCACCGCCCACTGATCATCGCTCATTTCGGATACGATCTCATTTTTGTTTACAACCGCAATTTTGTATTCGGCAATAACCTCGCGATCATCGCCCTGTTTTGCGTAATTGTTGATATACAGGGTATCGCCCACGGGGATATATTCATATGCGCCCGCCGTGCCCTTGCAATATACGATCTGTGCGTTCGCATATTCGGATTCGCTGCCGGCAACCTGCACGGTGCAGGGCGTGAAATTCACGGGCACATTTACCGAATTCAGCGCCACGAATTTGAAATCCGCATCGGACTTCGCCACGCTTACCGTGTAATCGCCCGCGGCGGCGTTTTCGCGCACCTTGAAATTCAGCACGCAAAGATCGCCGTTTTCAATTTCGCATTCGCCGTTGGCATAGACCAGATTGTTCTGGCCGTATTCAACGTTGGGAATAAAGGTTCCGCCGCCGAACAGATAGGCTCTGCTCTTCTGGATCGATACAAGCTCAAGCGCTTCGTTATCGTATTTCAGCTTCCAGGTAACCCCCGCAAAGCCGGGGTTATCTTCGATCTTCGGCGTTACGGTAAACGTATCGCCCGGCTTCAGCGCTTCCGCGGCCGAGCTGACGAACGTCACCTTCGCCGTGCCCTCCGCCAGTGCGGCGAAGGAGGGCAGAACCGCCGTGAGCAGCATTGCCAGCACCAGCAAAATGCTGGCAAACCGATTTGTCTTGGTAGTCATTTCGTTCTTTCCTTCCTGTAATTTTCAATATGTACGGCGCATGCGCCGATATTGATCAATTCGTGCCCGCGATCTGCTTCAGAATCACGATGGCATCGTTTACGTCCACCGCCTGATCGCCGTTCACATCCGCCGCGGTCAGCGCATCGCCGGTGACCGCTTCCAGCCCCGCCACATGCCGCAGAATCGCGATGGCGTCGTTTACATCCACGGATTTATCGCCGTTTACATCGCCGGATATGGGCTGATCGGGCGCGGGCAGATCGCCCACCTCGAATACAAGGATGGCCGCCGCATCGCAGCCGTCTCTTTTTTGCAGCACATAGCCCTTATCAAACGTTACGGTTACAACGAAATGATCCTCGTCCTCCGGATTGACCGGCTGGGTGTAATTCGCCTCGTCGGTCGTATCTCTCTCCACATCGTATACCAGCGTGTACAGAGCGCTTCCGGTATCGGAACCGCAGAAAACCTCCGTTCCCTCTTCCGTAAAGTAAATCCGAACGTTTTCGGTGCCTTCCGGAACCGTTACGGTGTATACGGGAATATCCTGTGCGACCTCCGTATTGCCCCACCGGACATATTCCCATTCCGCCTTGTAAGCCACCTTCGTCGAAAGTTCGGTTCCATCTGCAAGGGTGAACTTTTCAACGTAATGCGGATCGTCCTCCACCGCCGCAAGCGCGGCGGGCAGCGCGGCTGCCAGCAGAATCGCCAGCAGAACCGCCGCAATTCGTTTCATTCCAACCATCTCTCCCTTCAGCTATTCTGAAACGGCATATCGCCGCAATCAGTCGGTCAGCGAATCTACCAGTCCCGCCGTATAGCGCAGAATCAGGATCGCATCGTTTACATCGGCGCTGCCATCGCCGTTTACATCCGCCAGCAGCTTCTGATCCTCGGAAAGCGCGGCCGATCCGGAAATGGATTGCAGGATCAGCACCGCATCGTTTACATTCGCCTTGTCCGCGCCGTCGCCGGAAATTTTGCCGATCTTCCGATCGACCGCCACGGTGCAGGACGCGCTCTTTCCATTGAGGGTCGCGGTGATCACCGCAACGCCCGCGCCCTTTGCGGTCACAGCGCCGTTTTCAACCGTCGCCACCGCGGGATTGCTGCTTTCCCACGCCGCGCCCTGCGCGCCCGCGTCCAGCGCGATGCCATCGCCCGTCGCCAGCTCCACGCGGCTGTGGTTCAGCACGGGCTCCGCCGTATCGCCCACGATCACGCGGCAGACTGCGTACAAACCCGTTTCGCTATCCAGTTCGTCCACGCGGAAATCGCGGAAATCGGCATGCTTTGCAAAATTCGGATCTTCATAGCTTACCGCATAGATTGTAACCTCGCCCTCCGCCAGCGCGGTCAGCGCGCCGTTGTTGCTCTGCACGTGCACGGTTTTCTGATCCTCCGCCAGAACGCCCTCGCTGCTCGTCCAGAAGATGGATTTCCTGTTGGCGTTTTCCGGCTCAACGGTCGCAATCAGATCTTCGCAGGTTTCACCCACCGCCAGGCGCAATTCCGTCTGATTCAGCGAAACGCCGGTAACGTTCACCTTATCCTGCACGGTGATCTTACATTCCTTCGTAAACGCATTGCCCGCGCCGTCCTTCGCGGTGCAGGTGATCACGCATTCGCCCTTGCCCTGCGTTTTGATCACGCCGATTGCGGAAACGGTGGCGACTTTGGGATCGCTGGTTTCCCACGTAATTTCAACGCCGGTGGCGTTTTCGGGCGTAAGGATCGCGTTCAGCTTCAGCGGCTCCGCGTCCGCCAGAATGTATTCCGAATAATCCAGCTCCAATCCGGCCAGCGGCACCATTTCGTTCAGCACGTGCACGATGGCGCTGGGCGGGGCAAAGCGCGCGTCCGCCGTGCCCATATTCGGATCCAGACCCAGAATCTGATAATCGCCCGCTTCGGTAAAAGTATAGCTGTGCTTGCTATCATCATCGGGCAGCACCGTAAAGCTGCCGATCGATTTTTCCGCTTCGAGATCATACGCCGAAACGTTCAATCCCCCGATGCGCTTGCTTTCGTAGGAGGAACCATCCTCGCACGCCACGGTTTCCGTTTTCAGCGTCTGCACGGTGAGCGGCTGTCCCTTTACGACGGTGTATTCATCCTGATCGAAGAATACGAACGCGCCGCCATCGTTGTAAAACGACCAATCCGTGAACATCGCCACATCGATCGTCATGCCGTCCTCCAGCAGGATGTAATCGGCGGTCGATCCCCAGCCCGCCGCCATCAGCGGATACTGGTGGTTTACGTAGTACATCAGATTTTCATCGTGTCCCCAGAAATTCCGCATGTACATCGATGTGGAGCTTCCGGTAATCATCAACGCATTTTCATCAAAGCCGGTCAGTTCGCGGCCGTTGATATCGTTTACCGATCCATAGTTCTGCGCAAGATCGCTCCCGCCCCGGCAGCACTGCGAATCATCAAGACCCATATAATACCTTTCGAGCATATACAGATACAAATGCAGCACCGTAGGGCTTTGCACCACTTCATCGCCGATGTACGCGCCGCCCTCCTCAAAGCTGGCGGCGGGATAGCGGTAAAAATCCTGCAGATCGTATTCCGCCAGATCAAAGTACGGCACGGTGACCTTCAGATGCGAAAGCGTCGTCTGGTTATCATCGTTGCCCTTCACCGGCACGCCATCGCAGGACAGCGTGAAATACACCGTTTTCGCTTTGCCATAATCGCCGCCCGCAGCCAGCGCCGCGCCGGCACATGCCGGAAGCAGCAGGGCAAACATCAGCAGGGTGATCAGTATTTTCTTCATTCCCCATTCTCCTTATCATTGATTTCTTATATAATTCAGGACGCACAGTATATCCTGATGATCCACCGCGCCATCGCCGTTTACATCGGCGATCATGCGCATTTCTTCGGAGATATCCGAAGCATCGCCCTGCATCATCGCATCATAGATCATCTGCGCATCGCAGATATCCACCCTACCGGATCCGTTTACATCCAGCCGCCGCGCCGCATCCATTTCGGGTTCGGCGGTCGGTTCAATCGTAGGCTCCGCTGTGGGTTCAATCGCAGGTTCTGCCGTCGGCTCAACCGTGGGTTCAATCGTCGGTTCGATCGTCGGTTCCGCCGTGGGTTCAATCGCAGGCTCTGCTGTCGGCTCAACCGTCGGTTCAGGGGTGCTTTCCGCTTCCGCGCCTTCCACGCTGCATACCATGAATCCCGGCGATGTGCGCGCCTGTTTCAGTATGGTTTTCATCGGATATGCCATGCGGCTTCTGGAGGAACTGCCCGGATCGTTTACCAGCACCTTGCCATCCTCGGTAAGCCCGCGCAGCACGATGTAATGGCCGTTTCCGGTGAAGATGCCCGCGCCCATGTGCGCGATCACCGGCTTGCCCGCCTCCAGCGCTTCACGGATCGAATCCGCATTGCCGGATATCCAGCGGGTTTTTACGCCGCAGCTGTTCGCCAGCCAGCTGAGCGTTTCATGGCTCAGACCGCTGCCGTGGTATCTGCCCGCATCCACCGCCTTGCAGAACAGCGAATATGGATTCTGATCGGTGTTATTCGTAAGATAGGCGATCACCATCGATACGCACGCCGCGCCGCAGCCGGATGTGGCGACGGATTTCGCCTGACCATTGTAATACAGCACGGTACGATCATAATCGTATTGCAGCAGCAGGGGGATCGCCATGCCGCGCTCGCTGCTCGGCACCACGCCCTTCCAGCCGATGCTGTTATCGCGCGTTACCGGTTCGATCTGCGCATCTTCATCGTCCGCCTGATCCTCCGGATTCTGATCCTCCGGTTCGTTTTCGGGTACTTCCGGCATTTCCGACGGCACAGGCGTTTCTGCCGGCGCTTCCGTGGGAACTTCGCTCGGCGCGGGCGTTTCCATCGGTGCTTCCGTAGGCGCTTCGCTCGGCGCGGGCGTTTCCATCGGTGCTTCCGTAGGCGCTTCGCTCGGCGCGGGCGTTTCTGTAGGAACCTCCGTAGGCGCTTCGGTCGGTGCGGGCGTTTCCGTGGGCACGGGCGTTTCCGTCGGCGCGGGCGTTTCCGTCAGCACGGGTGTTTCCGTGGGCGCGGGCGTTTCTGTAGGAACCTCCGTAGGCGCTTCGGTCGGCGCGGGCGTTTCCAGCACCGCGGGCGCTTCCTCGCTCATGCACGCGGGCAGCGCGCTTTGCAATACCAGCATCGCCGCAAGGCACACGCTCATCTTTCGTATGATTCGCATGCTCAATCCTCCCCTCCTGCATCGTTCATCGTTACCGTCTGCTGCATTCCGTAGCCCGCAAGCCCATCCGGACATTCGGGCACGGCAAATAGGCTTTCCGCATCTTCATCTGCCTTCGATGATTTTATCTGTCTGTACAGCGCATCGGGAACCGCCATTTCGATCGCGCGTTCCAGCTGCAGCGCATAACGGCATTTTTCATCGCTCATGCCGAAATGCCCCAGCGTATCGCGCTCCGCGTCCGCATCCGCCGCCTGCGCGATATCCAGCTCCGGATCGACGTGGGAATATGCGCTGCCCGTCCATACAATCAGCCATTGGTGCCGCAGCTGCGCATCTGCATCTTCCATAATTGCCGCATCTATCGCTTCGCGCACGGGGATGCATTCCACGCCGGTCTGCATCAGAAGATACGCATAGGCGGCGGATGCATCGTTGGCGGCCACGCCGTTTTGCATCAGCGCGTAGAACGCGCCGGGATAGAACGCCGCATACGGATCATCTTCCGATTCCGGATCGGGCTGTGCCGCCTGCATACAGGATGTAACATACTGGTACAGGCGCGCCGCGGTGATTTCCGTATCGCCCTGAATCAGGCAATAATTCACGATTCGTTCGATCTGTGCGCGCCATTCATCGATCGCACGCATGTGTTCTTCCTCCGGAAGCGCGTATTCCACATCCGCCACGCCATCGGCGATTCGATAATCAAACGCCGTAACCAGCACGGACAGCGGATTGGACAATCGATAGCACGCCTCCACAGTATCAAAATCATCCGGATCGATCGCCTGCGCAAAGAAGCTGTTATCGCCGTTTTCCACCGCTTCGCTCATCGCCGCATAGACCGCCACCTGCGCATCGGTCAATTCCGCCAGCAGCGCAGGATAGATCACATTGCGCTGATAGACCCATTCGCCGGTCGCAATCGCCTGTCCATAATAGGCAACCGCGCCGCTCTGCGCCGTGGAAAAGCTGCGCATCGCCGCGCCGCCGTTTCCGAGTCCGCCGTTCTGCGCGTTGTTTTTGCGCCACTGTTCCAGTTCATCCAGCACGCTGTTGGAGCCCTTTTCGGAATCCACCGTTTTGATTTCCGCCTTGGTGCCCACCACGCCGATCAATCCATCGCCCTGCGCGGCAAAACGGATTTTGCCGCCCTGCATTGCGCTTTCCAGTTGGCGCGCCGCGCCCGCATCGGCAAGCTGCGCGACCCCGATTTTATCGTAGGCGGATTCGTTGTATCGGGGCGTGGGAATCGTCCAGTTCAAAGAAATCGCCGCATGGTTTTCCGCCGCTTCGCCGGTCAACAGATCGATCACCTGCGCGCGGTACAGCTTCAGCACGCGCAGGGGCGATACCGCCGATGCATAGCGCTGATAGTCCGCATCGCCGCCCGCACAGACCGATACGCGCAATTGCTGGTACCACGCAAGCCCCTCGACAGATACGCCGATCGCCACATCCGCATGATTTACACCGGCAATCGCCAATCGGTAATCCTCCGCTTCCGCTGTATAATCGTGCATCAATGCGCGCTGCGCATCATCCAGCGCGCCGATCGTATCAAATACCTTCTGCAAAAGCGGCGCGATCTCCGCGATGTTCTCCGCGCTTACCGCGTCCGCCGTGGGCGCGATGGCGCGAATCTGATTGTAAAGCTCCGTCAGCGCCGCCGTCACCTCCGCCAGCGCATCGCGCTGCTGTTTGAGTTCCGCAAGCGTTTTTTCCGCCGCCAGCAGCGTTTCATAATTATCCACCCGCTGCGCGGAATCCACGTCCAGCGCATCGTAGGCCTCGCGCGCGCGCATAATCGCGTTTTCGCGATCCAGCGTAACTTCGCCGATGGCTTCGATCAGATCGGATACGCGCCGCGCCGCTTCGCCGGAAGCATCGATCAGCGCCCGATAGCGCGCTTCCGCTTCTTCGAGCATCGCCAGATTGGTAACGCGCGCCTTCGCCGCGGCGTTCAGCGCATCGTAAGCGTCCCGCGCGGCGTAAATTTTCGCGCCGCTTTCCACGGTGATTTCGCCAAGCGCCGAAATCATGCGCATCACCGCCGCCGCATCCGCATCGATGCGCGCGATCAGCGCTTCATACCGCGCCTGCTTTTCCAGAAGTTCCGGATAGGATTTCATCTGCGCCCTGCCGGAATCGGAAAGGCTTTCGCAGATCGAAAACGCTTCGCGGATGGTTTCGCCGCTCTCCGCCGTAACTTCGCCGATGGCGGCGATCAGCCGTTCCGCGCGATCGATTTTTTCCTGCTCCTGCCGCGCAAGCAGCGCGTATTCCTCCTCCGCCGCCGTCAGATGATTCAAATTGCGCACCAGTTCCTGAAGCCGTGCCGTCAGCGCATCGTATTTTGCGCGCGCATCGCGGATGGCTTCGCCGCTTTCGATCGTAATTTCATCCAGCGCTTCGATGGCTTCCACCGTCTGCCGGAGCGCGGACATATCCGCGTGCGAAAGCACCGTAATGTTCAGCGCGGTCTGCGGCGGATCGATGATTTCCGCATCGTTGTTGTAGCGCACGTGCGTAAAATAGATGGTAATATCGGTATCTTCGGGCGTGAGCGCCTCCTGTGAATAGCTTACGTAGGCGCTCACATCGCGGGTCAATCCGTTCGCCATGCGCGCGCGAACCTGCATCCCCTCGCCGGAGAATACCTCGCCCTCCTCGTAGAGCAGCCTGACCGGCGTATCGACCACTTCGATTTCCGAAATCATGCTGCCCAGCGCCATCATGTGGCCCGAATCGTTTTTGAAATAGATGGTGCCATACTGATCCACGATCGGGCTGCACAGCACATACTGGCGCTGTGCGCCGCGGGGCGTAAACACCGCTTCCGCCGTTTTGATCGGCGATCCATCGTAGATCGAAAGCATCTGCGTCTGGCCGGGGCAATCGCGGATAATCCGCAGCGAACCCGGCGACATATTTTCAAAGAAATAGATGTATACCAGTCCGGTATTTTCATAGGCGTTGGTCAGCAGTCCGCTGGTCTGCGGATAGCCCTTCGTCGGGCAGGTATAGGCGATCGACCAGGAGGAAAGATCGATCACCGCGATGCAATGCCCGCTGTACGCGGAAAACTGACCCACGCCGGAAACGCCTACATACGCGCGCCCGTTGTATACCACGGGCGTGGATGTGCTCATGCCCTCTACATCCTTGCCTTCATACGTGCGGCCGCCGCGCAGATCCAGCTTTTTCAGCGATCCGCGATCGAAATAGCCGTCCGACGATACGGCGACGGAGTAGAAATAGCCGCCCTTCGAGGTGAAATAATACCGGTTCGTTTTACTGTCGTAGCAGATCGAACAGCGCACATCCGCATCCAGTCCGGACAGGCAATCGATCAGCCGCCCCGTGCCCGGCTCCAGCGAAAGCAGATTGCCGGTCTGCGATTTGCTGCCGGTTTCGCCATCATCGGCGCCGACCAGCAAAAATCCATCGCGCACGCACGCGCCCGCCCAGTAAAAGCCGCCCTTCTGGCGATACGTCCACGTCGCCCGCTTGGGTTCGGTTTCGCGGGAAGGATCTTCATCCGTCACGGAAAGGCACACCCAGTTGCCATCGTTGGTTTCGCCGTTCCAGAAGCCGGTATAGATGTAGCCCTTGCGATAGCTGATCGGCGAATTGGGCTGGCCGCCCAGCGCATCGGTATACACCCACAGCGATGCGAGCGTATCCGCGTTGAACGCCTGCACGCAGCCGTCCGCCAGCGCCACGAAGATCATGCCCGCCGCGTAGGTGGGCGGCGTGATATTGAAGGCGGACTTTTTCACCATATCGCCCACCTGAACGATTTCGCCGGTCACGGTATCGATTTTGAAAATGTTCTGCTTTGCCGTACATACCAGATAGCCGTCCACCAGAATCGGCGAACTGACCGCGTCCGAGCTGTAGCTGATGCCCGCCTGATTCGCCCAGTACAGCACCGCATCCGAAGCCGATATGGGCGAAAGCGCGCCGGTCACGCCGTTGTTATCCTCCGACCCGCGGAAATCACCCCATTCGGAATCGATGTCCGGATGAATATCCGCGTTTTCTTCGGCGACCGCCAGATCGATGGAAAGCGACATCGTTTCCCCATCGGCGATCAGTTCGCCCGTCTGCGCGATATAGCCCTGCGTCGTGGCGGTATAGGTATAATCATAGCCGCGAATCAGGCGATACAGCCCGTCCGCACCCGCGAACGCACGGCCAACAATATCATTTTCAATAAAGAACAGCGCATTTTCGGGGTTCAGGCGCACTTCGAGCGTCGTTTCCTGCTGATGCGTGAGCTTCAGCCGATACCGGCTTTCCACGCGCTCCCCGTTCGCCGTCCGTGCGAGCGCGATTTCGACCTCCGCCGCTTCCGCGCCCAGTTCGATGGAACAGCTAACGCCGCCGTCCGCGCCAATCTGCACGCTGTTTCCGTTTACGGTGATTTCCACATCGCTCAGCCAGGGCGCAAAGATCACATCGCAGCCGTTTTCATCCACGGGAATCTGCGTGGAATAATCCATCCATTGCCCGTCAAACTGCGGAATCAGATAGGCGTCCGTTTCGCCGCTGCGCACGCGCAGCGAAGCCAGCGTGGGCGCAAGGCGGGTTTGAATTTCATAGCGCTGCACAATATCCGCATCGCCGTTTGCGCGCGCCTCCAGCACCAGCGTATTTTCGCGCGCATAGATCGCCGAACGATTTACAAATCCATTCAGATTCAGCGATTTGCCCGCGCGCAGGCTTCCGGTTCGCTCCGCGCCGGTCGCATCCAGCTTCTGATAGCGGTATTGCACGGTGCAATCCGGATAACCGGCGTTCAGCTCCGTCCACATATACAAAGCGCCGGTGCTATCGAAAATATCCAACGTATAATGGAAAACGGAACCCTGATCGCCCTCCGTGCAGCCCTGATAGGAAAGCGCATACGCCGCGGCTTCCGCGTTATTGCGATCGGTAAAGCACAGATCGGAAATCAGCGCAAGCGGCAGCATCCGAAGGGATACGCACAGCGGCGGCACATCATCGCCCACGCGCAGCGCGCCCACCGGCTGCGCCGTATAGATAAATTCGGTTTCGACATCCGTATAATCCAGATTCTCCGGCGCAGCCCATTCGATCGGAATGCACTGCTCCGCGCCGTCGATCATCGCCCATGCTTCGGTCGGAAAGCCTTCGGGCGCACAGCCGTAATCGGATGTATACACCGTGGGCACGCCGTCCGCCAGGCGCCATGCGGTGATCACCGGCAGTTCTTCCTCCGCGCATACGCGAACCGTGATTTCGCATACGTCGCTGCCGCTGCCGATGCGGCATCCGGAAATGGAAACGCGCGGCGCAAACGTATATGTACCCGCGCGCTGAATATCGAAATCCGCGCACGTCCATTCCGCGGCGCAGATCACCTCCAGACCGCCCGCCGATACAGAAACGTTTTCCGGCAGTCCGCGCAGATCGCCGCCCATGCGCACACCGATTGCATCATTTGCGCCGTCTGGCAGGCGGATCGAATCGATCTCCACCGCCGCGCCGCCCTGCTGGAAGGCAAGCAGCGGATAACCGCTCTGGCAGCCGGTATCAAAATTCAGTTGGTACGCATCCGAATCACGCATGCACATGCGCAGCGCCGCCGCATCCAGCGCCGTGCCTGCGCGCGAATAGATGGAATCATTTTCGATATAATAGCAGTTTTCCGCGCGCGAAACGCTGCCCGCGATCATGCCCGCCACATTGCCGCGGCACGAAACTGTGCCCGCGTTGTAGCACCATTCGATGGAAATGCAAACGCCCGCCACGCCGCCGGTACTGTTTTTGCCGCTGACCGCGCCCAGATTGTAGCTGGCGCGCACGGTGGAATTGGCGGTGCCGCCGCACACGCCGCCCACCGATTGATGGCCGCGCACATCGCCGTAATTCACGCACAGTTCCACCTGACCCGCGCTCGCCACGCCGCCGGTCTGTTCGCCGCCATCGGCGCTGTTGATCACATCGCCGTAATTTATGCATTTTACCACCCGACCGCCGCCGTTGCCGCCGGTCACGCCCGCGATGTAGGAGCCACGAATCGCAACGCTTCCATAATTGCGGCAGTTCGATGTGGTATCGGTGCATCTGCCCGCCACGCCCGCGGCGCTGCTGATGAAAGCATCGCCCTGCGCATCGGTTTTTACATCGCCGCGGTTTACGCAATCGCGCGCGCTGCCGGTGTTTCCGGCGACGCCGCCCAGATAGCCGCCCTCATAGCGATCGTGCGATGTTACGAATACGCCGCGGATCGAAACGCCGCCCGCGTTTTCACAATCCGCAACGGAGGATGCGCTGCCCGCCACGCCGCCGATGTACTGATGCGCGCCCGAAATCGCGCCGTAGTTCGCGCTGCCGCTGACCGCGCCCGCGTTGCCCGCAACGCCGCCCACATAGCCGTATCCGCGCACCGCGCCGTGGTTTTCGCAGCCGGATACGCTGCCGCTGCCGCCGCCCTGTACGCCGCCCACGCATTTGCCCGCGGATACAACATCGCAGAAATTGCGCGCATTCGTAAGGGTTCCATCGCTGTATGCCGCGATTCCCGCCGCATAATCGCCTTCCGTTTCCACGCTTCCATATACGTTCAGATCGCGCACGTGCGCACCGCCCGCCAGGTAGCCAAACAGCGCCTGATAACCGTCCGCCGCATGAATCGAAAGACCTGTTACGCTGTGCCCCGCGCCGTTGAAATCGCCCGCGTAGGGCGCAGCCGGATTGCCGATGGGCAACCACGCGCGCTCCGCAAGATCGATATCGCACGTCAGCACGGCGCAGGCATGCCCATCCTGTTCTTCCGCCGAGAGCGTTCCGTTTGCCAGCGCGGCAAACCACGCAAGCTCCTCCGCCGTGCCGATTTGATAAACCCCGTCTATCGACTCCGGTCGGTTTTCATCCGTAGCGGGCGTTTCTTCGGGGTTCGGCGTGGCTTCGGGATCGATCGTCGCTTCGGGCGTAGCTTCAGTTTCCACCGTCGTTTCCGGTTCGATCGTCGCTTCAGGCTCCGCCGTAACTTCCGGTTCGGGCGTAACCTCCGGCGCGATCGTCGCTTCGGCTTCGATCGTCGCAGCAGGCGTTTCGACGGGCGCTTGCGTCGCATCCAATCCCGTTTCGGGCGCAGGCGTAGAATCCGCCGCGTCCGCCGGTCCAGATTCGTATTCTATTGTTTCGATTGTTGTTTCCGGTTCGATTGAAAAATCTGCTGTTGAAACCGGCTCCACGTTCACGATTTCCGCCAGAGCCGTATTGAAAAGGAATGCCGCCGCCAACAAAATGCACATGCATCTGAAAAAAAACTGCCCGCGTTTCATCCCTGCCGTTCCCCCTCGCAAGCAGGAAAGGATGACCCGCGCGCACCAATGCCCGAATACGCGCCGTTTCCAACCGCAGTCGGAAC
Source organism: uncultured Clostridia bacterium (assembly GCA_934663625.1). Classification (GTDB taxonomy): domain Bacteria; phylum Bacillota; class Clostridia; order Christensenellales; family Aristaeellaceae; genus SFTH01. Next base: position 30,242 of record CAKUKP010000003.1, on the reverse strand, counting down.
CCCGTGCAAAAAAAGAGCCGCTTTCTTTTCTTCAAAGAAAACGACTTCGTTCAACGCGTACCCAAACAGACTCCGCGCCTGTGCGCAGAGCAACGCCCGAACAGTCATCATTCTTTCCCGAAAATGAGCTATTCAACTCAAGGCAGGTCTCCTGACTTGGGATCATCCTACTCGCGCCGCCTTCTCAACCCGCGGGTCAATGGCAGTATTGCGTTTTCGTCGCCCTTACAGTAATCGGGTATTGTCACGGATTTGCACCGTATTCCCTTTTCACCGCTTCGCTTGCGCAAAGCGACACCCTGAATTTAAGCAAACCCATTATAGCCGAACCTGCCGCCAGCGTCAACCCATATATTAACAAAAATATGAATTTAACCAATAAATCCCCCCAACAGGTGATTGACAAGCCGAGGGCGCGCGCCGTATAATAGCATCGCTGAACAATATAATAATTCGCCTTGCAGTGATCGCTCGCGCGATCCGAACAGGGAATCCGGTGCAATTCCGGAACAGCCCTCCGCTGCTGTAAAGGGGGACGGGCGCGCAGATATGCCACTGAGCAATCGGGAAGGCTGCGCGCACGGATGATCCCAAGTCAGAAGACCTGCTGCAAGCGCCCGCATGTTTTTTTCGGTGGGAAGAGGACGGCGATCTACGGCCTGTTTCGCTGCGGCGATGTACAGACCTTGTTTCGCTGACTGCTTTTCGCGGTCAGTTTTTTGTTTTATCTGGAATCTTTGGCATCGCGCACGGGAGGATATACGAATGCAGAAACACCCAATGCGACAGAAAATCATCGCGCTGATTCTGGCGCTTGCGCTGATCGGCGCGCTGGTCTACGCGTTTTCCAATCGCGCGGCGCAGACGGCGGATAACCCCTTTGCCGAGCGGGATACCGAAAGCGCGCACATGCTGCAAACCGAAGCGCTGCAAATATCCATAGATGATCCCGATATCACGCCGCAGGATGCGCCGACCGAAGCGCCCACGCAGCAGCCATCGCAGGAACCGGCGGCGACGGACGCGCCCACGCAATCGCCCGCGCCCACCGAGCTTCCCGATCTGATCACGCCCGATCCGAACAAAACGCCCGCGCCATCGGCGAGCGCGCCCGCACAGGAGCAAACGCCCCGCCCCGCGCCGAACGCGCCTTCGCTGATCACGCCGCGGCCGGACGCCGCCGCCACAGCGGGCACGGGCGATAATTCGCAGGATACGCAGCTGATCTATTTCACCACGAACCTGATCAACGGATCCACCGTGTCGACCCCCGATCTGGATCTGATCATTTCGCACAAGCAGCCCGCGCTGGCCGTGAAGCGCCAGACCGTAACGCTCAACGGCGTGCCTTCGAATTTCACCGGCGCGCTTTCGCTGATCGACGGCAAAAACATCATCGAAATCACCGTGCTGTACGAGGGCGCGGAGGGGCGGCAGATTCAGGTTTCCAAAACCTATACGATCTATCTGGAAAAGGAACAGCTGATCATCACTACCGATCTTACGGATCGCACGGTAAATCAGCTGAGCTTCAGCTTTACCGCCTATGCTTCCATCGGCGCAAGCCGCGCATCGCTGATCGCCTGCGTAAACGGCGAAAAGATCGAAGGATCCGGCAATCGATTCTCCGCGCGATTGATCGAGGGCGTGAATGAAATTCTGCTGACCGCCACCGGCGGCGGCCAACAGCTTACCCAGCGCTTTGAAATTCAGGCGGAGCTGCCGGACGGTATCGAGATCAACACCGATCTGTACAACCACGAGGTGGATGATGAGAACTTCACCTTCTACGCTTCGATTTCGGGAGGCACGGATCGCGCGGCGCTGACCGTCGTCGCCAACGGCGAAACGCTGACCGGCACGAACGGGACTTACGCCTGCGTGCTTTCGCGCGGAAATAACCTGATTCGCCTGAAGGCGACGGACGTGGACGGCGTGGAATACACGCAGAGCTACACCATATCCTTCCATCGCTACATCGTGGTGCGCGCGGACGAGGCCGATGAAACCATGCCGCGCTTCGCCACGAACATCGCGAACGGCATGTCGATCACCGGCAGCCAGTATACCCTGCAGGTACGCGGCGAGGACGGCGCAAAAAAGCGCCTTTACGGCGACCACATCACCGTGGAGCTGAACGGCGCAACGCTGGAGGACAGCGGCGAGGACGAGGGCGTAACCTACTACCGTCTGAAGCTGATGGGCGGCGAAAACCGCGTAAAGATCACCGTATGGGATTACGAGGATCGCTACGTCTGGAATGAATACATCCTGAACTGCGAAACCGTCGCCGACGGCGAAAAAATCGGTTCGATCTCCCTGAGCGTAGAGGCGAGCACCATAGGGCTCGGCGATCTGATCTCCCCGCGCAGCGTGGATATCTATCAGGGCTTGAACCTCGCCGGTACCGTCGCGCAGTTTTTGCAGGACAACGGCTATGAATTTTCCAACGCCGGAACGCTGTGGGACGGCTTCTATCTGCAATACATCATCCGCAGCGGCATCACAAACGGCTGGCTGATTCCATCCGATCTGGAGGACGCAATCAACGAGGACGGCGTGATGTGGACGAACGAGGTATCCGCCGACAGCCTTGGCGAATTTGATTTCACCGCGCAATCGGGCTGGATGTACAGCGTAAACGGGCAATACCCGAATTTCGGCATGTCCGAATGCTATCCGAAGGACGGCGATGTGGTGCGCATCCGCTTTACGCTCGCCACCGGCAAGGATATCGGCGGCGGATACGTAAACGGCGGCGGCAATTACGGCAGGGAATGGTAAACCGTCAACGGAAAAAGAAAGGATACATGCATCTATGAATCAACAGGCTGAAAGCATACTTACCGAAGTAAAAAAGGCGATCGTCGGCAAGGACAACGTACTCGCCCGCGCGCTGATGGTAATTTTATCGCGCGGACACATTCTGCTGGAGGACGTGCCCGGCGTGGGCAAAACCACGCTGGCGTTGGCGTTCAGCCGCGCCATGGGCATCGAATACCGCCGCGTGCAGTTTACGCCGGATGTGGTGCCCTCCGATATCATCGGCTTTTCGATCTACGATAAGCAGACCGGCAATTTAACGTATAAGCCGGGCGCGGTGATGTGCAATCTGCTGCTGGCGGATGAAATCAACCGCACTTCCAGCAAGACGCAGTCCGCGCTGCTGGAAGTGATGGAGGAGCATCAGGTAACCATCGATGGCACCACCCATCCGCTGCCCGATCCCTTTATCGTAATCGCCACGCAGAATCCCGTGGGCGCGGCGGGCACGCAGCTGCTGCCGCAGGCGCAGCTCGACCGATTCATGGTGCGCATGAAGATGGGCTATCCGGATTTCAACAGCCAGGTGCGCATTCTACGCGATCGCCGGATGGAAAATCCGCTGACCAGCATCGCCCAGGTGACGGACGCGGCGGCGGTGCGGAACATGCAGCGCGAGGTGGATCAGCTGCGCGTTTCCGATTCGATTCTGGAATACATCACGCATCTGGCGCAGGCCACCCGCGAAAACGCCGTGGTGCAGCTGGGTGTATCGCCGCGCGGCGCGCTGGCGGTTCTGCACATGGCGCAGGCGTTCGCCTACGTCAGCGGGCGCGATTACATGATTCCGGAGGACGCGGCGCAGATCTTTGGCGACGTATGCGCGCATCGACTGGTGCTCAGCCCGAAGGCGAAGCTGGCGGGCAAAACGCAGGAGGACGTGATCCGCGAAGTGCTGTCCACCGTGCGCATGCCGCTCGCGGGCGCATGATGATGCTTCTGAAGCGCGCCGGTTATCTATCGGCGCTGATCGTGCTCTGCATCTGCGCGATTTTAACGGGAAATCATCTGTTCGCGCTGCTGGCGGCGGCGTGCACCGCGCTGGTTTTGATCTCCCTTGCGTTGTTTTTATCGGCGGTGCGGCGGATTCAATTGCACATCGATCTGCCCGAAACCGCCGCGAAGAACGCCGATTTTTCCGCACGGATTCGAATCGACGCGGGCAGATTCAGCAGCTGCATGCACATGAAGCTGATCGGGCGCGCTGTAAATCTGCTGTGCGGCGATATCGCGCCGATCGCGGCGGACGCCGCCGGAAAATCGCTGGAAATCCGCCTGTGCAGCCCGCGCTGCGGCAAGCTTTCGCTGCAAATCGATCGATTGGAAATCACCGATCCGCTGGGACTGTTTCGCAAAAAAACGCGCCTGCAGGCGCAGGCTTCCGCGCTGATTCTGCCGGAGCCGTTTGATATCGCCATCGCGATGCGCGCGCACGATCTGCCCCTGCCGGACAGCGATGAATATTCGCCCGATCGCCCCGGAAACGATCCATCCGAGCTTTTCGGCATTCGCGATTATCGCGAGGGCGATGCGCTGAAGCGCATTCATTGGAAGCTGAGCGAAAAATACGATCGCACGTTGGTGCGCGAATTATCGCTTCCGGTATCGCACGCGGTTTTGCTGCTGCTGGACAATTGCCCGCAGACGGAAATCGCGCCGGACGACGCGTGCAGCGCCTGTGAAGCGTTGATCAGCTGTTCGCTTTCGCTGGCGGACGCGGGCGTTTACCATCGAATCGCGTGGATCAACCGCGAAACCGGAATCATGGAAATGCGCAGCATCGCATCGACGGATGATCTGTACGGCGAACAGGGCGCGCTGCTGTCGGCGCGCATGGCGCGCGATGACGTTGGAGTCATCCCCCGCCTTCTGGAGCAATCGCCGGTCGAATACAGCCATCTGCTGATCTTTGCCGCCGCCCGGACGCAGGGCGTTTCGGCGCTGGAGGGGCGCGCAACGATCCTTATGCCGAACGCCGATTCTGAAAACGCGATCTGCTGTCTGCGCGATAAGCTTACCCAACTGACCGTCTGAGGAGTAATCGCAACCTATGAACACGCTTCAAGTGCGCTGCGGCGCATCCGATTCCGCGCGCGGTGTGCTGTCCGCTTCGGGATTGATCACGGCGCTTCTGCTATTTTTCGGCATGGGCGGCTGTTTTTTATCGCGCATCGCAACCACATCGGAGGCGATCGCGCCGATGATCGCGGGCGGCGGCGCGCTGATTCTGCTATCGCTGCTGAGCAAAACGCGCCGGGGCGGCAAAATCGCCTTCTTCTGCATTATCGCGGGGCTGATCGCCGCGCTGCTCGCGCTGGATCTGACCGGCGGACTGTGCGCGGCGTTCAACCGCATATCGGCCGCCGCGGGCGCGCGACTTGCCTACAATCTGCCGCACCTTGCCGCATCGGAGGAAGCCCTGCCCGCGGCGCTGTACGCGCTTTCTGTGCTGCTTGCGCCGATCTGCATCTGGATCGTGCGCGTGCGGGCAGCATTTATCGGTTGGCTGATCGCGCTTGCACTGTTCCTGCCGGACGCGCTCATCGGCATTGCCGCGCCGGATATCTGCATCGCCGCGCTGGTCTGCGGACTTTTGATGCTGCGCCTGCCCGCGCAATTGCCCGCACGCGGCGCGATTCGCGCGCTGCCCGCCGCCATCTGCGTTCTATTGGCGTTCGCGCTGGCGTTTTCCGTAATCTGCATCCCCGCGGCGCAGGATGGCTTTGCATGGCTCCATGATCTGCATGATGCCGCGCAGGCGCGCATCGATACCTGTCGCTTCGGCGTATCCTCGGAAACCGGACTTCCGCAGGGCGATTTTTCGAATCTGGGCGCACTGCGCCGCACGGACGCTTCCATGCTGGAAATCACCATGCGCCAGCCGGAGAGCCTGTATCTGCGCGGCTATGTGGGCAGTCAGTACCTTGAAAACGGCTGGCGCGCGGCAAGCCCCGAATCGCTGTGGGACGGCGCGGATCTGTTTTACTGGCTGCACCGGGACGGCTTTTACGGCGAAACCCAATTGTCCGCGCTCTCCGCGCTGCTGGATTCGGATACGAACGCGCCGATTGAAATCAGCATTCGTCACACCGGCGCGCGCCGCGATGTGATCTATGCACCCTACGAACTGATCGCAGCGGATCATGATCTGCCCGACGCCGCCGACGTGGGCGATATCCGCCTGCGCCGTCCGGCGCTACGGGGGCTGGATGGCTATACGCTAACCTCCGCTGAAAATCTGGTCAGCCGCTACGCCGCGCTTTCCGGCACGCTCGCAGATCGGGAGAGCGACGCTTCGAACGAAGCCCTGCAGGCATATTTGACGGATGAAAGCCATTACAATCGCTTCGTTTATGCGCATTTTCTGGATATGCCGGACGATGCGCGGGCGCTGATGACCGCCATTTTCGGAAAATATGAACATGCGGAAAACGCGCATCTGGATTACGCGCAGGCAAAGCGCCGGATTCTGAACTGGCTGAGCGAAAACATCGAATACAGCGAAAGCGCCGCGCCGCGCGCGGAAGGCGCGGATTTCCTGACGGACTTTCTGACGAACGCAAAATCGGGCTACGATGTGCATTACGCTGCCGCCGCCACGATGATGATGCGCTATTTCGGCATTCCCGCGCGCTATGTGGAGGGCTATCTGATCACACCGGACGACGCAGAAAGCATGCGATCGGACGCGCCGTACACGATCGCCGAAACCAACGCGCACGCCTGGACGGAAATTTATCAGGACGGCGTGGGCTGGATTCCCTTCGAAACCGCGCCGAAGTATCTGAATCTGATGCCGCAGGCGGATCGCCTGTCCGGCAGCGGATCGGCGCAGGATCAGCCGCAGAATGAAATGCCGGATGAAGCGCCATTGCCGGAATCCGGTTTGGATATGACCGATGATTTTCATGAAGATCCCGAAGAACAGGATGCGAATCGACCCGAATCGCGCCTTGCCGTTTATCTGATCGCTGCGGCCGCCATGCTGCTCATGCTCGCCGCGCTGATTCTGCTTTTGCGCCGCGCGATTGCGCGTATGCAGCGGCGGCGTGCGTTCCGCCGGAAGGATCGCCGCGCGGCGGTGCTGTGCCTGTATGAATACCTGTTTGAACTGATGAAGCGCCTGTACGGCTGGCGCGACTGCGTATCGCCCTCCGGCTTTGAAAACACCGTGCGCGCCGATCTTGGGCAGGATATGGCGGCAAAATATATGCGCGCCATGGACATCTGCCGCAGCGCCGCATTTTCCGATACTGCCGTCGCCGAATCGGATTACCAATTCGTATACCGCTTCGTACAAAAAACGCGCAGGCTGGTAAAAAAGCGGCTTCCCCTGCGCAAGCGGCGAAATCTATAAAATCATAATTAAAAGCGCCGCCAAAGGTTTTAACCCGATGGCGGCGTTTCGATTATCGAATATGCTTTCACAGAACAGCCTGTAAAATCAAATTCAGCGACATGTGCGGTGAATTTGGTTTTTTTCAGAGCGAAAGCATTGAAAAAAAACGATTCCTACGGTCAGGATTCCGCTCGGAAAATCCGCAGATTTTCAGGAATCCGCAGTCCTCTTCCTACTCGACAAAATCGTGAGATTTTGGAGAATCATATTTTGTATTTCATGCACGGCCGCCCGCCGGTTTCGTAATCCATTTCGCCGGATACGCGCCCCGATTCTGCAAGATAATTCATATATCTTCGCACCGTTACGCCGGTCAGCCCGACGCTTTCTGCGATTTCATCGCCGGTGAACCAACGGCCCGCGTGGGCGCGCAGGTGTTCCAGAATGATTCCCAGCGTTTTTTCCTGAATGCCCTTCGGGAGCATGCCTTCGTTCTTCGCGCGCGCATTATCGATGATGTGATCGATGCTCTTCTGGTTCAGCGTATCCAGATCGCGCAGCGCGCTGTTCTGGGCGATGTATTTTTCCAGCGCGATCTGAAAGCGATCGAACGTAAAGGGCTTTACGAGATAATCCACCACGCCCAGATGCAGCGCTTCCTCCAGCGAAGCGCGATCGTTCGCCGCCGTAACCATGATCGCATCCACATGAATCGGACTGTTGCGGATCTTGCGCAGCGTTTCCAGCCCGTTCATTTTGGGCATGTACACATCCAGAATCAACAGATCCGCCGGATTGTTTTCCAGAAACGCGATCGCGCTCGCGCCATCGCCGCATTTGCCGATGATCTCAAAATTCTTATTCCGCCTGATGTACTGTTCATTGATCATCGCCACCATGGGATCATCTTCTACGATCAAAACCTTATACATTTTTCTCCTCCCGCGCGAAGCTTACCGTGAAGGAGCTGCCCACGCCCTCCTGCGATTCTACCGATATTGTGCCGCCGCAGTTTTCGATCATCGCCTTGATCTGATACAGCCCCACGCCCCGACCTTCGCCCTTCGTGGAATAGCCGTTTTCAAAGATGCGATTCAGATTCTCCGGCTTGATGCCGCTTCCCGTATCGTCCACGCAGATCAGCACCGCGCCGGGCTTGGAATAGATTCCGAACATCAATTCCTTCTGCCGCTTGAAATCCGCGCCTTCGTTCATCGCGTCGAACGCATTGTCCAGCAGATTGCCGATCACGGTAATCAGCATTTCCGAGGGCAGATTCATATCCGCCGCGCAATAGCGGCTGCCCTCGCGCAGAACGAATTTCACGTTGAGTTCGGAAGCTCTCGCAATCTTGCCGATCAGCAGCGCCGCCACGGACGGCTCATCCACGGCGTTCATCACTTTGCTGATGTTTTCCCGCTGCACCATCGTGATGTTCTGAATGTAGGCACTGGCTTCATCATACATGCCCATCTGAATCAATCCCAGAATCACATGCAGCTTGTTGGTGAAATCATGATTGTTGGCGCGCATGGAATCCACCAGATAGCGCGTTCCCGATAATTCCTCCATCAGGCGCGTATATTCGCCGCGGTTGTGCAATATCGCGATCGCACCCACCGCGCATCCGTCCTCCAGAATCGGCACGCGATCCAGAATAATGCTTTCGTGGGCGAGGTTTACGTGCAAGCTTCTTCCGGCGCTGTTTACCGCACGGGATAAAACCTCATCACCCAGCGCGTCCACGCGCTTCCCCACCGGACTTTCGCTCGCTTCGCCGCACAGCATTCGAGTGGCGGCGCGATTGGCAAATTGCACGATTCCATCCGCATCAAACGCCACGATGCCCTCCTCCAGCGTTTCCAGAATGTTGTCGCGCATTTTGTACATCGCGGTAAACGCATCCGGTTCATAGCCCATCAGGCTTTTCTTCACGCGGCCGGAAAGCGTGCGCGCGATGATCAGTTCCATAAGCACCGCCACGGCGGTAATGGCGCAGAATATCGCCAGCAGCTGCGCATTTTCCGTATCGATGTTCTTGCGCAGCATGATCGCCATCACCAGTCCGGCGTAATCGCCGTCCGCATTATAAATGGCGGCGTAGGCGCGGCGCTGACGACCCGATACGCCCTTTTCGTTCACGGCGTAATACTCCGGCGCGCCGGCGGCAAAATCCGGCAGATTGCCTTCGTATTCGGTGCCGATCAGCGCATGATTCGAATGATACGCGCGAACGCCGTTCTGGTTCAGCACGGAAATTACATCGATATCCTGCAGCGTATCCTTCAGGGTATCCAGATATTCGGTAAGATACGCCGATTCCGCCACGCCGCTTTTGGCGAGCAGCGGCGAATTGGCGATCGCCTCCGCCACATTGCGAAGGTTCTGATCGCGCTTCTGCGTTTCAAAATGCACGTTGATCAGCGTGCCCGCCACGCCCAGAATCAGCGCCAGCGAAACAATTAAGATCAGCTGCGCCCGCGAAAACTGCTTCTGTATGCGATTTAATGACGCCTTCGGCGCGCCGCTCGATCGTTTGTTCTGCATAAACCCTCCGCAAACGCTTTTTCAAATACTGTTTTCAGCCTGCCTGACCGGCGAGATACAATTCCTTATAGAAGCCGTTCTGCGCAAGCAGCTGTTCATGATTGCCCTGCTCGATCACCTTGCCATCGCGCATGACCAGAATCATATCGGCACTGCGGATGGTGGACAGGCGATGGGCGACGATGAAGCTGGTGCGGCCCTGCATCATGCGGGCGAACGCCGATTGAATCTTCAATTCGGTGCGCGTATCGATGGAGGAAGTCGCTTCGTCCAGAATCAGCATCGGCGGCAGGCACAGCATGACGCGCGCGATGCACAGCAGCTGCTTCTGTCCCTGCGAAAGCATGCCGCCGTCCTCGCCGATCACGGTATCATAGCCATCCGGCAGGCGCAGGATAAACGAATGCGCGTGGGCGGCCTTCGCGGCTTCGATGATTTCATCCTCGGCCGCATCGGGGCGGCCCATCGCGATGTTTTCGCGGATGGTGCCCGCCTTGAGCCACGTTTCCTGAAGCACCATGCCGTAGGACGATCGAAGGCTCTTTCGCGTAACGGCGCGAATGTCCTCGCCCTCCACGGATACCGAACCCGCATCCACATCATAAAAGCGCATCAGCAGGTTGATCAGCGTAGTCTTGCCGCAGCCGGTGGGGCCTACGATGGCGACGCGCTCGCCGGGATGCACGGACAGATTGAAGTTTTCAATGAGCCGCGTCCCGGGCGTATAGGAAAAGCATACGTCCTTCAAATCCACCGTGCCGCGCACATCCTTCAGCGTTACGGCGTTATCCATCTCGGGCGTCTGGGCGGGCGCGTCGATCAGCTCCAGCAGGCGCGCCGCGCAGGCGATGGCGTTCTGAAGCTCCGTCACCACGCCGGAAATTTCATTAAACGGCTTGGTATACTGATTGGCATAGCTCAGAAAGCAGGTCAGCGCGCCGACCGTCATGCCGCCGGACAGCGCCGCCAGCGCGCCGGTCAGCCCCACGCCCGCGTACACCACGGCGTTTACGAATCGCGTCGCCGGATTGGTGATGGAGGAAAAGAACGTGGCGCGCAGCGAGCATTTCTCCAATCGGCCGTTGATTTCATCGAACTCCGCAAGCGATTTTGCTTCCCGACCGTAGGCCTTTACCACCTTCGCGCCGCCGATGTGTTCATCGATGTAGGCGGTCAGCTCGCCGCGGGTTTTGGATTGCAGCAGAAACATATCGTGCGTGCGGCGGGCGATGAACCGCGCCACAAACAGCGAAAGCGGCGTGATGACCACCACCACGGCGGCGATCAGCGCGCTCCTGGCGAACATGAACCCCAGCGTGCCCAGAATGGTCGCCACGCCGGTAAACAGCTGGGTAAAGCCCATCAGCAAACCATCGGCGAACGCATCCGCATCGGCGATCACGCGGCTGACGATTTCGCCATGGGGATGGCTGTCCAGATAGGAAAGCGGCAGCGATTCGATCTTCTTCAGCGCCTGTTCGCGCAGATCGCGCACCACCGAGAAGGTCACGCGGTTGTTGGCTTCGTTCATCAGCCATTGAATCAGGCTTGCCGCGGCGGCGCAGATCAGAATGCGCGTCAGAATCGGCAGTATGGTTTCGAAATGTACGCCGGTATCGGCAATCTGATCGATCGCCTCGCCCGCCAGCACGGGAATCAGCAGCGTAAGCGCCACCGAAGCGATCGCCAGCGCAAGGGACATAAATACGGGGAACTTGTAATGCCCGATCGCGCCCAGCACCCGCCGAAGGGTGCTTCCGTTCTGCTTTTTCATGCGCTCGCCTCCCCACCATACTGCGATTCGTAGATTTCCCGATATACCGGACAGCTTTCCAGCAATTCTTCATGGGTTCCGCTGCCCACCAGCTTGCCATCATCCATCACCAGTATGCGGTCGGCATGGCGGATGGATGCGGTGCGCTGCGATACGATAAACACCGTAGGCCGGCTTTCCATTTCACTGATCGCCGCGCGCAGCCGCCGGTCGGTCGCCTGATCCAACGCCGAAGCGCTGTCATCCAGCACCAGAATTTCCGGATCGCGCACCAGCGCGCGCGCGATGGTCAGGCGCTGGCGCTGGCCGCCGGACAGATTGCGGCCGTTCTGTTCGATCATCGCGTCCAGACCGCCCTTGGCGGCGAGCACGTCGTCCGCCTGCGCGATGTGCGCGGCGCGGAGCAGCTCTTCATCCGTCGCATCCTCCTTACCCCAGCGCAGGTTTTCGCGAATCGTGCCCTGAAACAGCATGGCGCGCTGGAGCACGAAGCCCACGCGGGATCGCAGATCATCCTCGTTCCAGCTGCGCACATCGATTCCGTTTACCGATACGCTGCCGGAGGTCGCATCATAGAAGCGGTCGATCAGACCGACCACGCTGGTCTTGCCCGATCCGGTGCCGCCGATCACGCCGATGGTTTCACCCTTCCGCGCGACAAAGCTGATATCGGAAAGCGTTTCCGCGCCCGCGCCGCGATAGCGCAGACCCACGTGATCAAAGCGCACCGCTACATCGCACGGGGCGGCGATTTCGGTTTCTTCGGGCGAGGTCATATAGCTGGTCAGATTCAGCGCGTCCTCGATGCGCTTCCAGCTCGCCAGCCCCTTATTCATGGTCACGATCAGGTTGGCAAGCTTGATCAGCTCCACCAGAATCTGGGACATATAATTGTACAGCGCCACCACCTGTCCCGCCGACAACGCACCGCTGTCCACGCGCAGCGCGCCGGTATAGATCAGCCACGCGATGGCGGCGTTGATCAGCAGAAACGTAACCGGATTCATCAGACCGGAAATCCGCCCCGCGCGGCGCTGACGGCGGCTCAATTCGCGGTTTTTATCCACGAATTCGGCGTACTGCCGATCTTCGTTGCAGAACGCGCGAATGACGCGCGCGCCTTCAAGGTTTTCCCGCGTCGCGCCCAGCACGCGCTCCAGCGCCGCCTGCACGCCGCGCATCATGGGGATATTCACCGCCATAATGCCGAATACCACCGCGCCCAGCGCCGCGATGGCGCATACGAAGATCAGCGCGCATTTCACATCGATGGTAAACGCCATGACCATCGCGCCGAACACCACGAAGGGCGAGCGCAGGAAAAGCCGCAGCGTCATATTCACGCCGGTCTGCGCCTGATTTACATCGCTGGTCAGGCGGGTAACCATCGTGGAAACGCCCATTTCATCCATATTGGAAAAGGACAGGCTTTCCAGCCGTTCAAACAGCGCGTGGCGCACGCCGGTGGCGAAGCCTGTAGCCGCCTTGGCAGAGAAATACTGCGCCGTAATGGAGCTGACCAGTCCCACCGCCGCCAGCGCCGCCAGCACCAGCGCCATTTTCAGGATGAACGGTTTATCGCCCGCACCGATGCCGCGATCGATGATTTCTGCCATCACCAGCGGCACCAGCAGTTCAAACATCGCTTCCAGCATCTTAAACAGCGGCGCGAGCACGCACTCCCGACGGTAGTTTTTCAGATACCGCATCAAGCCCTTCATGCTTTTCCTCCATGCATTTCAGTTTTCGGGATCGAAATTTTCAAAAGGAAAGGTTTTCTCCCGACATTGGTCTGCCATATGTTTTCATTATACCGCGCCGTATGTTAATAAGTAAACGGAAGGACAGACAAAACGGGGATAAACAAAAAAACGGGCACTTTTGAAAGTAAAATAAATGGCGCCGATCGCCATTTCGCATTCAATATTTTCAAATAATTGCGCGCCGCGCCGCTTGGTAGTATGATGTACCCGAACGAAAGAAATGACAGGGGTAATTGAAAATGGGATCGATTCTTGAAACCGTAATGCTTGTATGCTTTGGGATTTCCTGGCCGCTGAACGTAATTAAAGCCTACCGCGCCCGCACGGCGAAGGGCACGAGCCTGCCGTTCATTCTGATGATTATGGTCGGTTATGTGGCGGGCATCACGGCGAAGGTGATTTCCGGACAGACGAATTATGTTCTCGCCGCCTACATTCTGAATCTGGCGATCGTATCCTTGAACTTGATCATCTACTTCCGGAACGTTGCTCTGGATCACAAGCAGAATCATCATACACATATGCAGGAAAAGAGGGCGTAAACATGAACGCAATGGAATTTGGAAAATATGCACGGCTCAACGATCTTGCCGAGCAGGGCGGCGTTGTCATCTTCGGCTGCGGCGAGGATACATCCATCCCCACCTGCGAACTTCGACAGGCATTTTCGCTGGATGAAAAGGTATACAACCGCAGTTTTTCCGATATGACGATCGATGAAGCCGCGGACGCGTACAACCGCGCCGTCGCGCCGCTGGATCCCGAAACGGTGCTTCTGCATCTGGGACAGGCGGATCGGCAGCGCTTTGCCGAGGATGCTTCCAGCTTCGATCAGGCGTACATCGCGCTGATTCGCGCCATTCGCGCGCAGGATAAGGATTGCCGCATCGTGGTCGTATCGCTGAAGAATTATGATAACGATCCGGCGATCGAAGAAATGAACCGCCATCTGCGCTTCATCGCGGATTCGGAAAAATGCGCCTTCGGCGATATCGCCGAAAAGAAGGTATGGAACCCGAAATCCTCCATGCGCGCATCTTCGTTCGTGCATTCGCTGAATTTCCCGTTCCAGAATCAGGAACCGGTATATGATCTGGTGAAGATCATGTTTTGCTGCGCCTGAACGTGTTCGACAAACTCTCACGAGTTTGTCGAGTTAATGGAAGGACTGCGAAAGCTTCATTTGTCTATCGGCGCTTATGCGCCTTTACATAAATCTGGGCTGTGCGGAAGAATCCGCACAGCCCCATTTTTTATGCCAGCTTGTCCGTGCCGAGCAGCTGAATCTTGCCGATGGCGTACTGCTTGATGCTCTCCACCGGCTCCTTCATGAATACGTCCATGGCGCGGATTTCGCCGTTCTTGGCATACACGCTATTGAAGAAGGCGTATACCAGATCGGTGGCGAAATTCATCTTGCGCACGCCCGCCTGTACCGCCATGCGCACCTGATCATCCGGCACGCCGGAGCCGCCGTGCAGCACCAGCGGAAGTCCGGTTACGCGGTGGATTTCGCGCGTGCGTTCGATGTCCAGCACGGGCGCGGATTTGTACACGCCGTGCGCGGTGCCCACCATGACCGCCATCGCCGCCACGCCGGTTTCCTTGGCGAATCGCGCAGCTTCGTCCACATCGGTAAAATCGCTCATCTTTTCATCCGCCGTGCCGCCCACATGACCCAACTCGCCCTCCACGTACACGCCGCATTCGCGGCAAATCTCCACCGCCTGACGGGTGATCGCGATGTTTTCATCCAGCGGATGCGTGGAAGCATCGATCATGATGCTGGTGCAGCCCAGCCGAAGCGCGCGCAGCACTTGTGGAATGCCCGCGCCGTGATCCAGATGCATCGCGGCGGGAACGGGCAGGCGGTTGATGGCTTCGCGGATCGCCGCCGCCACATAGGGGCCGAATTCGGTATCCATCATGCGGGTGAACATCTGGAAAATCACGGGCGCACCGGTTTCCCGCGCCGCCTGCGCGACGCCCATCACGGATTCCACATTGTAACAGTTAAACGCGGGAATCGCAACGCCCTTCGAATCCGCCAGGGCGAGAATTTCTTTCAAATTGCACTGCATGGTTCTGCTCCTTTCAATTCATGGAATCCGGCACGACGTTCGGGAAGTACTTGCAGAATTCCTGAATTTCGCGGGTATAATCGCCGCGGATTTCCACGACGTGGTGAATGTAGGGGCCTTCCACCAGGCGGCGCTCCCACTTATCCAGATCATTGAACCGACCCCAGATGTAATTGCCGTTGGTGAACGGGCCTTCCGCGCTTTCGCAGGTGCCGTTCAGGATCATATACTTGCCGTCCTCCTGATCAAAGCGCGCCACGGTGTATTTGCCCTCGCGCGCCTGGAACCACTGGCGCTGCACATAGATGATCGGCTTTTTGTCGTCGCGGTGCAGGCTGTACGGGAACGGACCGCAGTGCCACAGAAGCTCCACATTCGCATCGGAGGGATGGCGCACCGTAAATTCGCCGAAGCACGGCACCTCCTTGCCGAAGGAAGCGCAGGACAGAAGCGCCATGGTGATCGATGCGTGCATATCGCTTTCGCAGCTGACCAGATAGCCCTGATCCAGCAGGAAGCCGTACGCCGCGCAGGGCAGCACGCCGGTGATCTTTTCCATGCTCGTCCAGCATTCGGAAGAGATCACATCCAGATTGTATTCCTCGGTAAGCTCCTTAAACAGCAGCACGAACGCATAAATGCGCTTGAGCAGCGGTTTGGTGAAATCATCCACATCGTAGCGGCGCAAAAATTCCTGTTCGCCCGCGTTCAGTTCATCATCGCGCTCCGCCATGATCTTCTTGAATTTTTCTTCGATGATGGCGTTGTTGATCGGGATGATGTGCAGACCGAAACGCTGCATCAGTTCGCCCTCATTGAAGATGACCGAGCAGAAAATCTTCGGGCGCATGCCCACCTGACCGATGCGCATACCGCGGAAATTCTTCACCATGCAGGCGACGCGCGCGAAATGATCCAGCCCATCGGCGAATTTTTCGCTGTCCACGGTGCAGGAATTCAGGAAGGAAAACGGGATATTGTAGCGCTGCATCTGGCGGCTGATGCCGAAGATGCCGCACTGGCTGTCGGTATAGCGCATGCCGTCGGGATCGAAGCGATCATCCATCGGCGCCCACAGCAGCACCGGCACGTTCAGCGCCTGCGCCAGCTGCGCCGCGGCTTCCTCGCAGCCGAAATTGGCGTTGATCATCAAAAGCGCATCCACCTTTTCCGCGCGCATATGATCCGCCACCTTCTGCACATCGCGTTCCGCATAGAAGGTTTCCACATCGATTACGCCCTTCAGATCGGCGAAGGATACGTTTTCGGTCGCGTAATGTTCTTCGATGTAAGCCACGATTTTGCGGCCGCGTTCTTCGGCGATTTCCCAGTTAAACGCGCCGGGACGGGGCGTACAATCGCGGCGAAGCGGCACCAGACCGATTTTCACATTGTAATTCAACATTTGTTTCTCCTCCTACTACCCTACCAGAAGTCAAACATTAAAAGTTAAACATGCCCTGTCGATAGTGCGCCACGCGCCCATCAATTTCCGAATAATCAATTTCGCCGGTTTCCAGATAGCGGTTCACCACGTCCACCGTGGGGATCGCCGCGCGCCCGCCCAGGCGGGTGCACTTGATCGCGGATACCGCGGAACAGAAGCGAACGCAGGTCGGCACATCCCAGCCCTGCAGATAGGCGTAATTGAACGCGCCGTGGAATACGTCGCCTGCGCCGGTGGTATCCACCGCATCCACGCAGAACGCCGGATATTCAAAATAGGTATCGCCGTATACGCCCTTGCCGCCCTGTTCGCCCAGCGTGAAGATCACGATTTCGGGGCCCTGCGCGTGAATGTAGCGCGCGGCTTCTTCGCACGTCATTTCGCCCTTATCCGCGCACATGGAATTATAATAGGTTTCCGATGCGATGAAGATATCCAGATAGCGATAGTTTTCATAGATGTCCGGCCGATAGTACGCCGCATCGATGCTCACCAGTCCGCCCGCATCGTGGATGATATCCGCCGCGCGGAATTTCGCCTCCGTCAGCATATCGCCGATGTGCAGAATTTTCGCGGAACGGATGAATTCCTCGTCCAGCTCTTCCGGCGCCAGCGCACGGAAATTGCCGGGGCAGCTGATGAATTCCTTGCCGTTGATTTCGCGTTCGGATACGCAGATGCAGAAATCCGTGCGCTTGCCTTCCTCCAGCACCAGATGCGATGTATCCACATGGTTGTATTCGAAATCCGCCTTGTTGGCATAGCCGAACATATCGTTTCCGGATATGCCCAGAATCGCGGCGCGCAGCCCCAGCCGTCCCGCCGCGACCGTCGCCGTGGGGATGTTTCCGCCGCCCATGAACACATAATTGCGCATGCGCATGTTCACATTCGTCGGCGGCAGCTTATCCAGTTCAACGATCAGATCCTGAAATGGATTGCCGAAGCCGATCATATCAAACTTCTTTTCGTTCATGAAGGTGCATCCTCCTGCGATCAGGGCTTCAGACCCAGATACTTGAAATCGTAATATTCATCCAGCGACCAATGGCTCTTATCGCAGCCGATGCCGGATTGCTTCACGCCCGCGTGCGGGGTCTGTTCGGTGCCGGGCGCGCCGTTTACGAAGATTTCGCCCGCTTCCATGGTTTCAAACGCCTTGGCGATATCGCCCGCGCGATGGCCGAAGAAATAGGCGGAAAGGCCGTAGATGGTGTTATTCGCCTTTTCCAGCACTTCATCGAAATCGCTGAACGGCTGCATGGGAATGATCGGCCCGAAGATTTCTTCCTTCGATACGCGCATATCGTCGGTCACATCTTTCAGAAGCGCCGGCGTCATATAGGAGCCCTTCGCGAATTCCACGGGCACCGTGCCGCCCATGATCAGCTTCGCGCCGTGATCCACCGCATCCTGAACCAGACCCAGCAGGCGGTCGCGGGACTTCATATCGATCACGGGGCCCATGACATAGCCCTCGTCGCGTCCCTTGCCCAGGATAACGCCCTTCAGATGCTCCGCCACTTTATCGCACAGCGCATCATAAATCTTTTCATGCACGTAAATGCGGTTGTAGTTTACGCAGGTCTGACCGGCAAAGCCCACCTTCTTGGCGACGATGTTCGCGGCGACCTCATCCAGATCCACATCATCCATCACCACGACGGGCGCGTTGCCGCCCAGTTCGAAGGAGAACTTCTTCACCGAAGTCGCGGCCTCGCGCATGATCTGCAATCCGGTTTCGCTGGAACCGATCAGCGTGATCATCTTCGGGATCGTGCTTTCATTGAGCGTTTTGGCAACTTCGCCGCTGGGGCCGGACAGGATATTGATCACGCTCGCCGGAAAACCGATGCGCGCGGCGATTTCGCCGATGTACAGGGTCGCCAGCGGGGTCTGGCTGGAGGGCTTTACGATGCAGGTGCAGCCGGAAACCACGCTGGGCGCGATCTTCAATCCGGCGTTGCCGAGCGGGTAATTCCACGCCACATGACCGACCACCACGCCGATGGGGCGGCGTTCCACGATGTGATACACGCTGCCGTCGGGCGTAGAATGATTGTTGAAGGTGGTGCCGTACATGCGGCGGGCTTCCTCGGCATAATACTGGAAGCTGATCATCATCCAGTCAAAATCGGCGCACGCCGCAGGATACGGGCGACCGGATTCCGCCGAAACCAGATCCACGATGTATTCCCGCTCTGCAATGCACGCCTCGCGCAGCTTCAGCATCCATTCGATGCGGTGATCCAGCGAAGTCTTTGCCCACGCCTTCTGCGCGCGCTCCGCCGCGGCAAGCGCTTCGCGCGCCTGATCCGCCGTTGCGCAGCCGACCGTGCCGATCACTTCGCCGGTCGCGGGATTGATCACGTCCATTGGCTTGCCCAAACCTTCTACCAGTCTGCCGTCATAATACTGCTTGTACATAGTATCCTTATCCCTTTCTGCGCAATTCCTGCGCGCGCTTCTGGTTGCGGAAGCCCTTCAGCCCCGCCGCGCCGATGAACTTCGCGCTCGCGCCGAGTTCTTCCTCGATCGCCAGCAGGCGGTTGGCGCGCGGGCCGATGCCGCATTCGCGGATGGAGCCCGCATTGATGCCCACGGCGTAATCGCCGATCGCTTCGCCCTCGCCGCGGCTGTCGGACGGCATTACGGCATAGCCGTATTTATAGGCGTACTGAATCATTTCCAGCGCTTCGGAAATCGTGCCCACCTGATTGACCTTCAAAAGCACCGTGTTCGCCGCGCCCAGCGAAATGCCGTGCGCCACGCGCGCCGGATTGGTAGTAAACAGATCATCGCCCACCACCTGAATGCCGCTTTCGCGGGTAAACGCAGCGGTAGTTTCATAATCATCCTCATTGAAGGGATCTTCCAGAATCACGAAGGGGAATTTATCGATCATCGCCATATAGAACTTGTACAATTCATCCTTCGTCATGGGCTTATTGCTGAACAGGCCGTAATACTTTCCATCTTCCTTGTTGTGGTAGGTATCGGTGGCGACGTCCATCTGGAAGCCCGCGCGGCCCTCGTAGCCCGCTTCGATGATGGTTTCGGTCATCGCTTCCCAGATTTCTTCATCATTTTTGAACACGCCCGCGGGAATCGCGATAAAATCGCGCACGTTGGGAATGCCGCCAAAGCGCTGTTCCATCTTCTTCGCCCAGCGGGTATGAATATCCCAGCAGGCGTAGGAAGCATCGGAGAACGTATCGAAGCCAAAGCACATGACCGACATGGTGGGCTTGCCGCCGGGCGTGGTAATGCCGCCGCCGTAGCGATGATGGCCTGCCGCCATCGCCACGCCGGGTACCGGCAGATACATGGCGTTCGCGCCGCCCACATGGCGATACAGCGGAATGCCCAGCGCATTCGCGCCCGCCTTCAGAATGGCCGCCGAAACCGCCGCGACCGCGTTGCCGCCCAGTTCCAGCTTGGCTTCGGGGCAGATGGAAAGCATCGCGCGATCCGCCGTCTGCTGATCGGCGGCGTCCACGCCGCGCAGCGCGGGCGCGATGATGTTGTTTACGTTGTTGACCGCGCCCATCACGCCCTTGCCGTTGAACTTCGTGCCGCCGTCGAAATTAAAGCGTACCTCGTGCGTGCCGACGGAAATGCCGGACGTACACATCGCAACGCCCGTCGCGCCGTTTTCGCAGACGACCGTCGCTTCTACGCCGGGATTTCCACGATTGGTATAAACCTGTCTTGCATGGATCGTTTTAATCAATGTTCCAGACATTTCAACACTCCTCAATATTTCTGAGTTTCCGTCTGTTTTTTACTACATCAGAAGCATAATTCGCAGATCGAGCGCGGATACGCACATCTCGGCTTCTACGCCGCATTGCAGCCGCCACAGGGGTTCGGATGTGCCGTGCGTTTTCAGTGCTTCCCACAGATCGATCCCCGCCGCCTTCGCTTCCTGCACGGTTTCGCCATCGATGATCGCGCCCGCCAGACAATTCGGCGCGCCCGCCAGCTTCAGTCCGCCGGGGCCGTCCGTGCCATCGGTATCCACCGCGCCGAACACGATATTTTCCGTACCCGCAATGCGCATCGCCGCCGCCAGACAATATTCCTGATTTCGTCCGCCCACGCCGCATTCATTGCCGACCGTAACCACGTTTTCGCCGGAGGAAAACAGCACCAGCGGCGGTTTGAACGGTTCGCCCATGCGCTGCGCGGTCATCGCCACGGACGCATCCACGCGTCCGGCGTCCCGCGCCTCCGCTTCCATGTATTCCGAATACATCAGGCTTTCATAGCCCAATTCCCGCGCGCGCTGCCGCACGGCGGGATAGATGGTGGAATCCTTGAAGATCAGCCCGAAAAAGCGCGCGCCGAAGCTTTCGTATTCCTCGCGGGATACGTTTTCCGTTTCCGCGCACCCGTTCAGCAGCCATTCGCGAATGGAAGCGGGCGTTTCATCCCACGCGTTCCATTTGTGCAGCACCTGAATCGCCTCGGCGAACGTGCTTTCATAGGCGATGGGCGGGAAGAAGTTATCACGGAACAGATCATCATATCGGTTGCGCAGCACGGGCGTCGTCCGTTTGGAGGGATCCGCCGTGGTCAGATGCACCATCGCGGCGTTTTTGAACAGCCGCGAAAGCCTGCCGCCCTTGAATCGATCGATATGCGTGCGCACATGGTTCAAGTCGCCCGTGGGCACGCCCTTTTCGATCTGCATCATGTGCGTAAACGCGGCGACCTCCTGCACGGTGATATTGCCCGCCGGATAGGTCATCAGCGATGAACAGCCGCTTCCCGAAATGGTGATCACCAGATCGCGCTTCGTTACATTCTTCGCCAGCGCTTCGATCTTCTTGCAGCCTTCGACGCAGCATTCATCCGGCACGGGGTGCCCCGCCAGCGTCACGCCGATCTTTTTGCACTGCACGCCGTCGCCGTGCTTGGCGATTACGTGGCCGCCGGTCAGCACATCGCCCAGCGCTTCCTCCAGCGCCACGGCGGCGCGCTGCACGCCCTTCGCCGCGCCGACCACATACACGCGATCGTAATCCTTCAGATCGAAGGAAAGCGATCCGGAATGCGGATCATCCCGCATTTCAAAGCCCTGCGTATGAAATACGATGCGCCCGTTTTCCACATGCACCAGCTGCTTTACGCGCACATAGGGATCGATCGCATCCAGACCCGCGTCCAGCAGTTCGGCGACGATCCTTCTGCCCTCGATGTTCCCATGTCCGGTCAGCATCTGCTTGTTCTTTATTCTCATATTGCGTCCTTTCGCCGAATCGCGGATCAGAAGCGAATCTCGTCCGGAACGGGCGCTTCGCCGCAAACTCCGGTCAGATTGGCGATGAATTCCACATCTTCGGGCGCGAGTTCAAAATCAAATACCTCGGTATTTTCCTTGACGCGCGCAGGATTTGCGGATTTCGGCAGCGGGATCCAGCCCATCTGCAGCGACCAGCGCAGGCACACCTGACCTACGGATTTCTGATACTTCGCCGCCAGCTTCTGCATCTCCGGCACCTTGAAGATCGCGCCGGTTCCGAAGGGGCTGTACGCCTCCACCTGAATGCCGTTCGCCGCGCAGTAATCCACAACTTCCTTCTGGGTAACGCCGGGGCACAGGCGCAGCTGGTTGACCATGGGCTTGATTTCGCAGGCTTCCTTCAGCATTTCAATGTGATGCGGCATGAAATTGCTCACGCCGATCGCGCGGATGCGTCCGGCGCGGTACAGCTCTTCAAACGCCTTCCATGTGCCAATCGTGGCTTCCTTCCATGTGGAGCGATACTGAATGGGGTTCGGCCAGTGAATCAGATACAGATCCAGATAGCGCAGACCCAGCCGGTCCAGCGTCATATCGAAGGCTTCCAGCGTGGCCTTGTAGCCGTGCGCCGCGTTGCGCAGCTTGCTGGTTACAAAGATTTCCTCGCGCGGCACGCCGCTGATGCGGATACCCTGACCCACGCCGCGCTCGTTGCCGTATGCCGCCGCGGTATCGATCAGGCGATAGCCCGTTTCCACGGCGGATTTCACCGCCGCGGCCGCCACTGCATCCTTGGATTGATAGGTGCCCAGACCCAGACAGGGCATTTCAACGCCGTTGTAGAGCGTATAGGTATCCTTTATCGATTTCATGATTTTCGCCCTCCTCAGTCCGCAATCGCCATCTGGTTGCGCAGATCCTGCACCGCCGTCACGGAGGCGCGCAGATTGCGCGCGATCAGATCAAAGTCCCGATTGACCAGCGCATTGCCCTGCGTAAACATCCAATCGCCGCCCGCCGCCAGAATGTTGCGGTTCTTCATCAGGGGCAGGAAATTCGTTTCGTTCAGCGCGCCCGTTACCATGTAGCGAACGTTCGGGAAGGTGCCGCTGTATTCATCCAGCACGGAAAGCCCGCCCAGCTGATATACGGGATAGAATTTTACGATATCGATGCCGTATTCCAGCGCCGTGGTGATCTCCGCGGCGGTCACGCAGCCCGGAACCACCGGCACGTTCTTCTTCAGGCAGTATTCCACCACCTGACGGCCGAAGCCCGGCATTACGATAAACTGCGCGCCGCGATCGATGGCTTCCTCCGCCTGGCGCACGTTCACAACGGTGCCCGCGCCCGCGCAGATTTCAGGAACCTCGCGCACGATCTTTTCCAGATTGCTGCCCGAATTTTCAAAGCGCTGCAATACTTCCACCACCGGCACGCCGCCCGCGACCAGTGCCCGCGCCGCGTCCGCCGCGCTGTCCGATTCGCAGCGCGCGATGATCGGGCAGATTCCCGTAACCTTCAGAACATCATTCATCCATTCAACCGCCATTTTCTTATCTCCTTATTCCGCCCAGTTCAGTTCGATATCAAACTGACGGGACAATTTTTCCATGTTTTCCACCATCGCATCGTTCAATTCGATCGCATCCTGCGCAATCGCGCGTTCGCGCTTCGCCCATTCCATTTCGCCGGGCATGAAGATCTGCTTCGTTCCCGCCGCGCGCCTGGCGTTGTGCAGTTCATCGCACAGCGCCGCCATGCGCGCTTCGAATTCGGGCATATCCATCATCTGGCCAACATCCAGCGCGATGAAGGCGTGACCCACGTTGTTGGGCGTCGCCATATCCAGATTCCAGCTCTTTACCTGGCTCAGGAAGCCCGCGCCGGTCATCACCGCGGATAGAATTTCCACCATTACCGCAAGGCCGTAGCCCTTGTGCGCCGCCATCGGCGCGAGCGAGGAATGCTGCGGGAAGGTGTTCGGATCGGTGGTCGGATGGCCTTCGTGATCGATCAGGCAGCCTGCCGGCATGGTTTCGCCCTTTTCCTTCGCCATGATCACCTTCAGCGCCGCCACGTTGCTCAGCGCGATATCCAGAAATACGGATTTGCCATCGCCGATGGGCGCGGCATAGGAGAAGGGATTGGAGCCGATGGACACGCCGCATCCGCCGGGAACTGCCATGATGGGATCGGCGTTGCTCATCACGATGCCGATCATGCCCTGCTGCGCCGCCAGATTGGCATAATAGCCCGCCGCGCCGAAATGGCAGCTGTTCTTCACGCCCACGTAGGCAATGCCCACGTTCTTCGCCTTTTCGATGGCGATTTCCATCGCGCGGCTGGCGCTGACCATGCCCATGGCGCGATTGCCGTTCAGGATCGCCCATGCGGGGCCCTGCTTTTCAATGCTGGGCTGCGCCTTCGCATCCAGTCCGCCCGCCAGCAGCTTCTGCGCGTAGCCGTAGAGATTCTTGGTGCCGTGCGTCATCACGCCGAAGGTATCCGTGCCCACCAGCACATCCGCCACGGTGCGCGCATCCGCGTCGCTCAATCCGCACTTCGTCATCACCTTTTCCGAAAAATCATGCAACTGCCCGAGATGAATTTTTTTCATAAGACCATCCTCCAGACTTCCATTTGTTTCCCCTGTTTTTCGAAAAACGCGCGGCTTCCCCGCCGCTCAATTTCTGCTTAACCTTTATGAAGTTATTCTATCAAAATTTCCAAATACGTTCTAGTCACTTTCCAGCTAAAGGCGGGTACATTTCTGCTTTTTCGACACAGCAAAAAAGGCTCCGCCGCGCGATGCGCGGAAGAGCCCTTTATTTGTAGATTTATTTTCGATTTCGATATTCCGTGGGCGAATAGCCGGTACATTTTCGAAATATCCGGCTGAAGTAGGAGGATTCCTCGATGCCGATGCTGACCGCCACTTCGCTTACGCTCATGGAGGAATACATCAGAAGCTCCTTGGCTTCCTCCATGCGCAGGGAAAGCACGTATTTGTAGGGCGAAATGCCCGCCTTTTCGGTGAATAGATGCGAAAAGCGCCCCAGACTCAGATGCGCGATTTCGGCGTATTTTTCCAGATTCACCGGCTCGCGGAAATGTTCGTTGATGTACAGAAGCGCCGCCGTGATTTCATCCTGCTCCGCCTTGCCGCGATTTTTCATATTGGTGGCGAGGAATTCCATCAATTCCAGCGCCAGCCCGTTCACCTTCGGCGTGCAGATCGGCTTGCGCCCGTTGAACGCCTTCAGCGGCAGAAAATTCTTCACCAGTCGGTTGAACAGGATTTCAAACGCCGTGCAATCGTGAATTTTGCACAGCGTGACCGGCGAAAAGCCCATCGATTCCACCAGTTCTTCATACGCCTTGCCGGTGAAATGGACATAGAAGATCGTCGGCGCGCCCTCCGCGCTGAACTGAATCAGCTGCGGAACATCCGGCATGAACATTACGCAGGTGCCGCGATCCACGCGCACCATTTCCCCGTTGTATTCAATGTCAAACCAGCCCAGCGCCGCGTACACCAGATAATAGTCCTTTCGGCCGTGGGGACGGAAGATCGTATAGTCCCGCTGGAAGTAATTTTTCATGCCGCAATTGTTGATTTGCAGATAGCGGATCGGTGGAAAATCCGTCAGATCCCGATACTCCAGCAGGTTCATTTTCTCTATGTTCGTCATGTCATCATGATACCATGTTTTGCGGCTTTCGTAAAGTGGAAAACCGAACAATTCAAATCGTCCAATTTGACAAAAACAGAAAACCTGTGTATAATCTGAACCGATAAGCCGCCTTTCGTTTGCACGCATCTTCAACCAACATTCGGAAAGAGGGCTTTATTTGTGTACACTGATTTCAGCAAAATCTGGATTGGAAACGGAAATATCGTATTGCCGGATCGCATCTGCGAAAACGGCTCCGTTCTGATTGAAAACGGCCGCATCGCCCAGATCAATCAGCCCGCGCCCGCGGACGCGAAAACCGTTCACGCAAACGGCGGATACGTTCTGCCCGGCTTTATCGATCTGCACGTACACGGCGGCGGCGGCGCGGATTTCATGGATTGCGAACCGGACTGCATCCAGACCGCCGCTCGCGCCCATTGCCAGCATGGTACGACCGCGCTTCTGCCCACCACGATGACCTGCGCGGATGAAGTGCTGGAACGGATGATCGCCTGCTATCTGGAAGCGATCAGAACGCCCACCGGCGGCGCGCAGCTGCTGGGGCTGCATCTGGAGGGGCCGTTTTTCTCCGCGAAGAACAAGGGCGCACAGCCCGTCGGCGAACAGCGCATCCCCACGCGCGAATTTCTGGAACGCATCATTCATCTGGCGCAGGGGCACATACTGCGCTGGGATGAAGCGCCCGAACTGCCCAATACGGATGTGTTCGCGCAGGTCATGCGGGAACACAACATCATGGCGTCCATCGCCCACACCGGCGCGATCGCGGATCAGGCGAACGCCGCCTTCGATATGGGCTTTTCGCACATCACCCATTTCTACAGCGCCACCACCACGGGACAGAAGATCAACGGCATCGTCTATTCCGGCGTGAACGAAGCTACGCTTCTGCGGGATGAAATCACCATCGAACTGATCTGCGATGGGCGGCACATTCCGAAGGAGCACATGCTGCTGGCGTACCGCATCAAGGGTGCGGACAGGATCGCACTGATTACCGACGCGATGCGCGCGGCGGGCACCAATGCGACGCACAGCATTCTGGGCGCGAAGCACGGCGGCGTGCCCGTGGTCATCAAGGATGATGTGGCGCAGCTTCCCGATTTTTCCTTCTATGCGGGCAGCGTGGGCACCATGGATCGCGCGCTGCGCGTGGCGCACGTGCAATACGGCATTCCACTGGTGGATGTAAGCCGCATGCTGTCCCTCACCCCCGCGCGCCTGAGCCGCTGCGCGGATCGCAAGGGCAGCCTGGAAACCGGCAAGGATGCGGACATCGTGGTAATGGACGATCATTTCAACGTGCGTCAGGTCTACGTGCAAGGAAAACTGCTCCACGAAGCATAACGTATATTCTCTAAATATTCTCCAAAATCTCACGATTTGGGTATTCTAAACCCCCGCGACGCTTGCGTATCGCGGGGGTTTTTCATGGAGATATTCAGTTTAGAACGGCTTTTCGGTCACGTTGGGGGTGATCATCAGCAGCGCGTCCGGATGGTTCTGCAGGAGCGAAACGGGGCACATCGTGCTCACTTCGCCGTGGCACGCCTTGCGCACCACCGCGCGCTGCATATCCAGCAGCATCGATACGCGCACCTTGCGCGCGCCCAGCAATTCCTTCATGCCGACGGTGATCGCCTGATCGGGAATGGAATCGATCGCGCCGCCGCGGCCGAGGATCGCGTCCTTCGCCTTGGTTTCGGGGCTCAAATCGATCACGCGCGTGGGCAAAAGCGCAAATTCTTCGATGGACATATCCGGTTCCGGCTCGTTGAACGCCATATGGCCGTTCAGCGCGATGCCGCCCATCGCCATATCCACGCCGCCCAGCTGATCGATCAGCTGACCGATTTTCTCCGGATGATGCGGATCGGGGTACACGCGCTGCTCCTCCGGCATCACCAGCGCCGGATCGATGCGGCTATAGAGCACATTGTGCATCACGCGGCGGAAGGAAAAGCGATCGTCCAGCCATTCGCCGTTGTCCAGATATTCATCCATATTGATAAACCATACGTTCTTCAGGCTGATCTGATAGCGATTTACCAGCCGCGCAAAGATCGGATATTGATCGATCGGGCCGCAGGGCAGAATCATCACGGTTTTCTTTCCCTGCGCGTTGTTCTGCCGGATTTCATCGATCATCTGAACGGCGTATTCATAATAAACCTCGCCTGCGCTGCCCGCCAGCAGCAGCGGGATGCGCGGGGAATCCAACAGTTCTTCCGCCGTGATTTCATACAAATTGTGATTCATGGGCTGCGTCCTCCTCGTGTTGTTCTTTGTTCAAATTGCCGTATATGTTTGCTTTCGCATCTTCAATTCATTCTAGCATCCGCCCCGTTTGCGCACAAGTGTTTATCATGCTATTGCTATGCACTTTCCTGCTATGTTTGATCGCAAGAATAGCAGAAAAGTGATCAACCGCGACAGGCGAATGCATACCCCTGCCCCCGCCGCTTTGCTATAATAGGAATGGAGAAAAAGTCGTATTTGGGAACGCGCGGCGTTCCCTGAAAAAATACAGCACGGAGGGAAAAAACATGAAAACGATTCACGCACAGGAACTTACGCTGGAAGCCTTTAACCGCTACGGAACCTTCGCCGATATGATCAATCCCGATGGGGATATCACCGGCACGCCGGGCAGCATCATTGAATTCTACCGCGATCGTCTGGCGGTCACCGCGCCCACGGAAGTCACGGGCATGTCCGTAACCAAATGCAAAAAGCGCCCGCTGGTCATCGAAAAGGCAGAATACCATGATACCTGCTGCGAAGCCTGCCTGCCGCTGAACGGCGATGTATACATCCACGTCGCGCCCGCCACGCCGCACGGCGTCGTGCCCTACGATCGATTTGAAGTATTCCGCGTGCCGCAGGGCACGATGGTGATCCTGCGCCCCGGCGTATGGCATCATGCGCCCTTCGCCATCGATCAGGATTCCGTCAGCAACCTTTGCGTACTGCCGGAGCGCACCTATGCAAAGGATTGCACGGTGGTCGTATTCCCCGAAGAGGAGCGCATGGAAATTCGATGAGCTACTATGAATACCACGTCGCCCGCCGCTACGTACAGTTCGAGGGCGCGCTGCATGAATTCGCAAATTATGTATCGCTGTTCGGCAGGAAGGTATTGATTCTGACTGCCTGCGATCCGGTCACGGAGCAGATTCAGCGCAAGCTTCAGGAGGGCATCGATCGCCCCGCCGCCGCATGGATGAACCCGCGCCTTGCGCAGGAAAGCGTTCGCTATGCGCGCTATATGCCCATGACCGATCGGATGGATGATCTGCGCCGCGATATGTCCTTTACCTTCCGCGATGTTTCGCAGCTGATGATTACGAAGGGAAACGTGCGCAAAATCGCCGAAGAAGTATTGGCGCAGGGCTACGATACCGTAGCGGGCGTCGGCGGCGGCAAGGGACAGGATTTCGCGCGCGCGCTGACCGGCTTCGCACCGGTAAAGGTGGTGCTCGTGCCCACGCTGGCGGCGACCAACGCGAGCATTTCCACGCTGAGCGTGCTCTACACGTCCGATGGACGAATCGATCAGTATTTCCGCATGGATAACGCGCCGGAGCTGGTGCTTGTGGATACCGAAGTGCTGATCCAGAACCCGCCGCGCGTGCTCGCCGCCGGCATCGGCGATATCCTGAGCACCTATTATGAAGCGCTGTGCAATTTCCGCATCACCGGTAAAACGGATATCGTTCCGCGCTTCGCGCTGGAGGGCGTGCAGAATTCCATCCGCATTATGATGGAGCTTGCGCCGGAAGCGCTCCGCGCGGCGGATACGAAAACCATCACGCCCGCGTTTGAAAATGTGCTTTCCATGATCATGCACAACTGCGGCCCGCTGGGCATGATCTGCACCACCGGCTACGCGCACGTGCTGGATGAAATGTTTCTGTACTTTGAATCCGCGCACCGCGTGCCGCACGGTCTGCGCGTAGGCTACGCCACGATCGCCATGCTGTGCCGCCAGGGCGCGGATGATGCGGAAATCCGCCGCTACGTGGAATTCTGCAAAGCCTGCGGCATTCCCACGACGCGCGCGGAACTGGGGCTTGAAAGCGCGAATCGCGCCGAATGGCGCCGCGCCTTCGAAGCCACGCTCGCGCGCAGCAACAACCATAAATCGCTCCCATTCGCCGCCGATTTCGATGATCTTACGCAAAGCCTCGAACTGGCGCGGCGGTATGAGTAATTCGTTTGCCGATAAAGGGCAGCAATAGCCTCGGCTCACTCCGATGAGAAACGCACCGAAACCCCGCAAAGCAGGTTTCGGTGCGTTTTGTCAAGTGGATGGCAAGATTTCAAATCTTCATTTTCCTGGCTCCACCTGATGGTACGCACCGGAGACTTTGCAAATCAAAGTTCCGCAGAACATTCATAATTCGACAGCCACGTTATCTCTCCTTCCTTCAGCCTACGGCTGACACCTTCCTTTTAGCAGTCGCGTGCTGCTTGCAGCCCGCGACCAGCCGCCGCGAATCCTTTGGATTCGTTCGGC
>CAKUKP010000002.1 GCA_934663625.1 uncultured Clostridia bacterium | reverse complement strand
TGCTGAAACTTTCTTTCATCATACAGATCACCTCAGTGTCTTTATTCGCCACTCCCCTCTAAAATCCTTTTGGTAATACATATGTAGTATTCGCAGCAACTGCTTAATTTGACGCTGCGGCCGTGCCGCTGTCGCCGGAAGGGCTTGACTTTTGCGCCGGAATCTGCTAAAATATGACCGGAATAACGAATTTGGTCATATATATAGGAGGCGCGCGTGGCATTTACGGAAAGACAGAACGAATCGATTCGATCGGATTTGATCCGGGAAGCGCGGCGCTGCGGCGTGACCATCGGGATGCGCAAAACATCCGTGGAACAGCTGACGGAGGCGGTCGGCATTTCCAAGGGATCGTTTTATAAGTTCTTTGATTCGAAGGAATTGCTCTTCTTCGTCGTGCTGGAGGACATTCACACGGAATGCTTCGCCGCGGCGCGGAAATCGCTGCTGGAAAATGCGCGTCTGGCGGCGGCGGATCGCGCGGCGGCGGCGATATTGGCGGCGTGCCGCTGGCTTTCCGAAACGCAGGCGTTCGTGTTCATCGAAAATGATGCGGAATTTCTGCTGCACCGGCTTCCGGAGGAGGTCAAAACCGCGCATTATCATGATGATGAAACCCACATCCGCGCGCTGTTGGAGGAAAGCGGACTTCAGCCGCGGGGCGGCATGGCGCTCGCCGCCGCTACGGTGCGCGGCCTGATCTTAACGGTGTCGCATCAGGAACAGATCGGCGCGCTCTACCCGCAGGTGCTGGAAACGCTGGTGCGCGGCGCGTGTCGGGAATTGTTTTAGGGCTCGGTCGTAACCCCTGCCTTCCTCTGACGAGGAAGGTGGCAAAACCGCAGGTTTTGACGGAAGGAGAGATAACGGGCATACCGAATTTCGTTGGTTTGCAGGTTGTGCGGCAAGGGCTTCTCTCCCTCAGCCATCGCTGCGCGATGCCAGTTCCCCCCATCAGGAGGAGCCGAGGAACGAACGTTTGTAATCCCTGCCTTCCTCTGACGAGGAAGGTGCCTGCCAAAGGCAGGCAGAAGGAGAGATAACGGGCATACCGAATTTCGTTGGTTTGCAGGTTGTGCGGCAAGGGCTTCTCTCCCTCAGCCATCGCTGCGCGATGCCAGCTCCCCCATCAGGAGGAGCCGAGAAACGAACGTTCGTAATCCCTGCCTTTCTCTGATGAGGAAGGTGGCAAAACCGCAGGTTTTGACGGAAGGAGAGATAACGCGCATTGCGAATTCCTGCAATGAGGGTTTGTCATGGTCGCCCTTCGGCGGCCTTTCAAACGGACGTGAGTTACCTGCGGCTAACTGCGAATGGCATTATTTGAAGGAAGGGTGAAAGCGATGAAGGAACGCAAAAGCTTCTGGGACAGAAACGCATGGATATACGATCGCTTCATGCGAAAGGATGCGGCGGCGTATGAACAGATGTACGCCATGATGCAGCCCGCAGTGCGGCACAAAACGGTGCTGGAACTGGCGACGGGCACGGGGCTGATCGCGAAGCACATCGTAAATTCCGCCGAGCTGATCGAAGCCACGGATCTATCCGAGGAAATGATCGCCGAAGCAAAGCGCGATAATCAATCCGCGAAGCTGCATTTTTCGGTGCAGGATATGTTTCATCTGCCCTATGCGGATCAATCCTTCGATGTGATCATCGTATCGAACGCCCTGCACATCGTGCCGCATCCGGAGGATGCGCTGCGCGAAATCCGGCGGGTGTTGAAGGATGATGGGGTGCTGATCGCGCCGACGTTCACCCATGCCGAAAATTCGC
This sequence comes from uncultured Clostridia bacterium, assembly GCA_934663625.1. GTDB lineage: Bacteria > Bacillota > Clostridia > Christensenellales > Aristaeellaceae > SFTH01. The sequence goes on along the minus strand of CAKUKP010000002.1, from coordinate 74,223 downwards.
TCTCCGGCAGGATTCGGGCGTTCGCGATGAAGCTCGTGGGCTTTCCACTGCACGCCCAATGGACGAACGCGGAATACATCGCGTTTCTGCGCAGAAACGGATGGCATATCCGCAAATGCGCGGTGCTGAAGGCGTCTTTCCCGCTGACCTATGCGGAATGCACAAAAAACTGGAATTGAAAGGAAGTATTCAAATGATTAAGACGGTTGCAAAGGTTTCCGGTATGGCATGTTCCATGTGCGAAGCGCACATCAACGACGCCGTTCGCGCGGCGCTGCCCGTGGATAAAGTGACTTCATCGCATTCCCACGGCGAAACGGTGATCCTCTCCAAAGAGCCGCTGAACGAAGAAATTCTTCGCGAGACCATCACGAAAACCGGCTATACCGTGGGCGAAATCACTTCAGAACCCTACGAAAAGAAGGGCTTCTTCCACTTCGGCAGAAAATAAGGCTCGAATACGCTATGCTGACATTTTCGCATCACGGCGCGGCGGGCGAAGCTTCGCCCGCCGCCGATTGGAACGGCGGATTCGATCGCGGCGATGGCGATGGGCAGGTGCATTTCTATACCCTGTTTTCGGGGGTCGATGCGATGGCGATGCGCCTTGAAATGCAATCCTATACCGAAACGCGCGATAAATCCGATGCGCTGGAGATCAATTTCTGCGCCAATGGGCGATTTGAAACCAGCTTTTCATCGCGCGAGCATGTGCTGCTGAAGCCGGGCGATATGGCGGTCAGCTGCTATAATGGCTCGCGCGGCGCGCAATCCGAATCGCATTTTCCATTGGGCTATTACGAGGGCATCTGCCTTCGCGTATGCCCCGACGCCGCGCGCCGGTGGATCGAGCGCAACGCGCCTGCGTTTTCCATCGATTTCGATGCGCTGAAGCGCAATCTGCTCCGCGATAAATGGTATATGTGCGGCAGCGCCGGCCCCCGATGCGAACACGTTTTTCGGGAGCTGTACGAAAATGCCGCCTATCTGGATGCGCAGCTTCTGCGCCTGAAAACGCTGGAACTGTTGATGCTGCTGTGCAGAATTCCGCGGGAAGCGGCGCAGGATTCGTATTGCTCCGCCCGTCAGGCTGCGCTGATTCGCCATCTGCGCGATCATCTTTTAACCAATCAGGAGGGCTATGTTTCCCTCGCCCAGCTGGCGGCGGAGCATGAAATTTCCGTATCCCATCTGCAAAAGCTGTTCAAGCAGATTTATGGGATGCCCATCTATCATTATATCCGCGAATACCGGCTGGAACAGGCGGCGGTGGCGCTGGTGCGCAGCGCGCGGCCGATTACCGAAATCGCGCAGGATGCGGGCTATGATAACGCCAGCAAATTTTCGGCGTGCTTCAAGGCGCGCTACGGCGCGACGCCATCGAAGTACCGCGCCGATGCAAACCTGGTGTCAAAACGGAATATTGAAACGAAAATGGAGTAGTTTTCCGCGCGTGGATGTGGTAGATTATCTCATACAGTTAACCACAGGTAACTGAAAGAAATCCCACAAATTCAATTCAGGAGGCTCATTATGAACAGGAAATTTTTTGCGATCGTGCTGGCGGTTCTGTGCCTGCTTTCTTCCTTCTGCTTTGCCGAAACGGCGGATGGCGATTATCTGAATTCGATCAGCGGCACCTATGTAGAACTGTTCCCCGTACTTTCGATGGATGAATATCATTCGGCGTGGCTGGAAGCCACCGCGCCGCTGGTGGGCGAAGAAAATGCGGAAGCCGCCACGGAACTGCTGCTTTCCATGTGCATGGCGGAGCCCTACGGCGCGGAAGCTGCGGAAAAGTATGAAGCCGATCCAGACAGCATGGCGTTCAACTGCTATTTCCTGGGCGGCGTAGATAAGTTCATCATGGATGGCAATGTGATCACCGGCGTTGATGAAAATGGCGAAACGGTGTTCTCCCACGCCTATCAGCCGATGGATCTGGAAAATGAAAACGGCTTCATCTTCTACCAGAGCGAAGATGCGGATTCCGGCGAATTCACGTATTTCGCGTTCTCGCCCGATACCATGGAAACCACCTATCATCTGGAATTCCGCTATGCGGAAGATGTGAACGATCTGCAGAGCTGGTTCGAAGGCAATTATGCCTACTGGAACGCGGCGGCGATCGCGGAAAACTGCGATGCGGAAACCGTGATCAACGCGATCAACCTGTTCGCAACGGAAAATCTTTCCGGCGAAGAATAATCCCCCAATAACACCCCCTAAGGAATCCCCCTTTCTACATTTCTATTAGAGCAAGGCGCTCTGTCCGTCCGTTGGTTCCGGATGGGCAGAGCGCCGACATTTTTTACATCATTTATTCTTTACTGCCGCGGGCTGTGCCCGTAGAAGCGGCGGTACGCCTTTAAAAATGTGGTGTAATCGGAAAAGCCGGATTGCTCGGCGGCGTGGGCGATGCTTTCCCCCGCGGCGATGATTTCAGCAGCGCGAATCAGGCGTTTTTCGGTCACGTAGCGGTGAATCGTGCAGCCGGTATGCTGCTTGAATGCGTGCATCAGGTGCGATGGGCTGATGAAGAATCGATCCGCCAGCGCGTTGATGGAAAGATCGTCGGTCAGGTTCTGGTTGATGTAATCCAGCATCTGCTGGAATCGCGGGTTCGCGCGCGCGGCGGATGCATCGCCGTCCGCGCCGCGCAGCATCCCGCCCAGCTCCAGCAGAAATTGCAGAAGGTAGGTATCCGCCATCAGCGCATGCCCCGGATATTCCGCCGCCTGCGCGTGCTCCAGCGCGTTCAGCCGTTCGATCAATATCGCGCGCTGCCGCAGATCGGGGCGGAACAGCCCGAAATGCCGCTGCACCGCCGAAGAAAAAAGCTCCGTCAGCGCGGGCTCGCCGAATCTCCGCAGAAAGGAATCGTTGATCCACAGTATGATCCGTTCGTACACCTCGGCGGAGGAAAAGATCGATTGGTGAATCTGATGCTCCGGCACCAGCAGCACGTCCCACGCGCGCAGATAGTAGGTCGTGCCCTCCATGATGTAGGTCACCTGTCCGGAAAGGCACAGCACCACCTTATGAAAATCATGGCTATGCGTCTGGAAATCCATATCGCGGTGATCCGTGGAATGAAACAGCCGGTAGTTCTCCCGCAGGTAGCCGCGGTTGATAATCGTTTGCATATGCGCCCTCCGAATCGCAGTTTTTTCAGGGTATATGTCCATTATATTCAATTATGCTGAAAAATCAACTATGTTCTGCTGAACAGCAATCTGAGTTTTGATTGACAAAAGGTTTATTATCATTATAATGAAGCTATGTGGTGGAAATATGTAATTTGCGATGCGGCGCTGGCGATCCTGATATTAATTCTGTTTCGGTGCGTGTTCCTGCTCGCGTGGGTGAAGGGCGCATCGATGCGGGATACGCTTTCGGATCGCGATATTATGCTGGCGCGGCGGTACGGGCGCAGGCGCGATGTGCGCCGGTTCGATGTGGTATTATGCCGGTATCCGAATCGAAAGGAAACGTTCGTCAAGCGCGTGATCGCGCTACCGAATGAAATGATATCGATTCAAAAGGGTGTAACCTACATCAACGGCGTTCCGCTGCCGGAGGATTTTCCGCACAGGTCGTGCGCGCGAAGCTATCCGCCGCGCGTGCTGGGCGCGGATGAATATTTTGTGATGGGCGATAATCGTCCGGCGTCGTCGGACAGCCGGAATATGCGCGTCGGCGCGATTTCCAGATCGATGATCCGCGCGCGGGTGAGCGATGTGCTGCTCCCGCGGCGCAGGAAAATACAGTATGAAGGGGAAATTCGAGTGAACAAACGTAAAATTGTGGCGTTCGGCGATTCCAATACCTGGGGCTGGGATCCCTCCAACCGAACCGGAATCTGCAATCGCTGGCCGGACGATGTGCGCTGGACGGGCGTTTTGCAGCGCGAACTGGGCGATGCGTTCGAAGTGATCAACGAAGGCCTGAACGGCAGAACCACCGTGTGGGATGATCCCATCGAGGAATACCGCTGCGGCAAGGATCAATTGCCGGTCGCCATGGATGTGGATGCGCCGTTCGAGCTGCTGATCATCATGCTCGGCACGAACGATCTGAAGAATCGCTTCAATGTGCATCCGCATGATATCGCCGAGGGCGCGGGGCTGCTGGTGCAGCGCGCGCTGGCGCGGCCCAATGATTTCGTAAACGGCAAGCCCAATATCCTGCTGGTCTGTCCGCCGCGGCTCGGCCCGGTTTCCGAAACCTATTTCGATCCGATGTTCGGCGGTTCGGAAGAAAAATCTGCGCAGCTCTATCCCTACTTCAAAGCCGTCGCCGATAAATACGGCGTGCCGCTCTTCAACGCCGATGAAGTGGTTAAAACCAGCGCCATCGATGGTCTGCACCTGGACGCCGATCAGCACGAACTCCTCGGCCGCGCCCTGGCGGATAGTATCCGCACCCAGTTGGCGGGCTGAGCCCGCTTGCAGTAACTGCCGCGGTGAAAAAGACGAATTCATGTCCCCATAGATTTAAGGGACATGAATTCTATGTTTCTATTCTATTCGGGCTTATGACAGGCCCACGTTTTGAAATCCATTGATTTGAGATTTCAAAACTTACGGTCGGCAGGCTGAGCCTGCACCCAGCTGCTGCCGCGCAGGGAAAGACGAATTCATGTCCCCATAGATTTAAGGGACATGAATTCTGCGGTTCTATTCTGTTCGGGCTTATGACAGGCCCACGTTTTGATGCCCATAGATTTAAGGCATCAAAACTTATGTGGTTCTCCTTCCGTCATCGCGACAAGTCGCGCTGACACCTTCCTCATCAGAGGAAGGCTATTTTGGGCTCCACCTGATGGGGGAGCTGTCGACGAAGTCGACTGAGGGAGAGAAACCCATAGATCGCTGTACAAACGCAGTTTTTGCAGCTTGGCCTTATGGCTGCAAAAACGTCGTTTCGCGGCGGTCATTCTGACTATAGCAGTCGCTCCTCAGCAAAGCTGAGTTGCGACCAGCCGCCGGAAATCCTTTGGATTTCCACGGCGCGCTGCCGAAACCCGCTCCGCGGGTCTTCGGTGCGTTAACCGCCGCGAACCAGCGCGGCAGCAATTGGGTGCAGGTTCAACCTGCAAAAACGTCGTTTTGATTGCGCCTTGAATATATGGGCGCAATCAAACCAACACGGTAGTTGCTGGCTGTCGGCACTGCCGACCAAGGGGGGATGTGTATGGAAAGGGCGGAAGCGGAACAGGCGCTGTTTTATGCGATGTCGGTCGGCGAACAGCTGCTGATCAGCGGTGCGGAGGTCAGCCGCGTGGAGGATACGATTCGCCGGATCGGGCTGGCGTATGGCGCGGAGCGCGTGGACGTGTTTTCGATCACATCCAGCATTCTGGCCACGCTGTATTACGGGACGGATCAATTTGTATCGCAATCGCGCCGCGTGACTTCATCGCTGAACGATTTTGACGCGATCGACCGGCTGAACCAGCTTTCGCGCACGATCTGTAAAACCCGACCGAGCGGCGAATGGATCCGCGCGGAGCTAAAGCGCATCGCCGCGCGGAAGCGCTATTCGCCCGCCGCGATGCTGCTGATTTACGCGACGATTGCCGCGGGCTTTTCCGCGCTGTTCGGCGGCGATTTTATCGATATCATCGCATCGGCGGTCATCGGCGCGCTGCTGCGGCTGGCGGAAACGGCGCTGCTTCCGGCTTCGTTCAACCGGATGTTTACGCAATTGCTGTATGGCTTCTGCGGCGGCGTGCTGGCGAATTTCGCCGTGATGATCGGCGCGGGTCACCATGCCGATCTGATTGCGCTGGGCGATATCATGCTGTTTATTCCGGGGCTCGCGTTTACGAATTCGCTGCGCGATCTGTTCTCGGGCGATACGGTTACCGGCCTGATTCGGCTGTGCGAATCGCTGCTGCTGGCGATATTGTTGGCGTTCGGCTTCGCATTGGCGAATCTTCTGTTCTGAAGGGAGGCGCGCGCATGATTCTGGAATTGCTCGCGGCGCTGGTCGGTTCGCTGGGCTACGCCGGCTTATTCAATCTGCATGGAAAGAAACTGGTGGTTTCCGCGCTGGGCGGGATGCTCTCCTGGGGCTGCTACCGCGCGCTGGGTCGCATCGTGCCCAATCCCAACGTATGCGCGCTGGCGGTATCGGCGCTGTTTACGCTGTATTCCGAATTTCTGGCGCACCGGCTGCGCGCACCGGCGACGATCTTCATGGCGGTCGCCGCCATCCCCATGATCCCCGGCGCGGGTCTGTATCGCACTGCCGATGCAATGCTGCAGGGCAATTGGCCGCTCGCCGGCGCGCAGGCGCTGCAAACGCTGCTCTTTGCCGCCAGCATGGCCGCCGGCATCGCGCTGGTTTCGCTGATCTTCAAATTGCTGCCGCATAAATAGGTGGCGCAAAATGCGACATTGGATTATTTCAACCAAAATAACACAATTCCGTAACAAATAATAGGTGGTATGGTGTATAATATATATTATTGAAAGTGTGTTTCGGAATTTGAAATAATTCGGCTTCTGAAAACGCACTTTCACAGGAAATCGCGGAAATACCGTGGAATGGAGGAGAAGGAATGAAGTTCTGGAAACTGTTGCTGGCTTGCCTGCTGGCGCTGACGCTCGTCGTTACGCCGATCATCGCAAGCGCGACCGAGGTAATCGAGGGTGAAAAGCAGGAAGTGGTTGACGCCAACCCCACCGGCGGCGATCCCGAAGGCGGCGATCCCGAAGGTGGCGATCCCGACGGTGGCGATCCCGACGGTGGCGATCCCGACGGTGGCGATCCCGAAGGCGGCGATCCCGAGGGCGGCGATCCTGAAGGTCACGAGCACGTCTGGAGCGCGTGGGATACCAAAGAGCCGAATCAGAATAGTAAGGGTCATGCCCATCGTGCGTGCACGGTTGAAGGCTGTAACGCGGCTGAAGATGTAGATATCGACTGGAAAGGCGAGAGCAACGATTGCGGCAACCATAGCTTTGGCGAATGGACGGATGTAATTCCCAACGGCTGTGAGCAGTATCGCTATTGCGATGGCAATAATGATTACGGCTGGTACTATTCGCTGAAGGATGGCAGCTATTTCAAGGTGTATGGGGAAGACGATCCCGGAGATGATTGCGTCTGGTGCGGCGGACTTTACTGCACTGTGACAGAATACCGTTACAATCATAAGTGGGGCGATCTGGAAGTCGTGACCTATCCCAACGAGAATGGTTCGGGCTGCGATGGTCTGATGGCGCGCTTCTGCGAAGTATGCAAAGTGATCGATGAGGAAAGTAAGCGCGTAATCAAGTGGTATGGCGAGATCGATGATTGCACGAAGTCCGGTTTCTTCACCGAGCACAACTGGGACGAGTGGATTACGCGTGAAGAAGATCCGGAATACATCCAGTGGCTGATCGATGAAGAAGGTTTTTCCAAGTGCCTGGTTGAGATCCGCTGGTGTCTGGGGCATGATGGCAAAATTATCTATAACCCTGCCACCGATGAATACAGAGTTGTCAACGTTGAGGTATATGGGATTCCGGATGAATACATCTACTGCGGTTATATCTACTGCGATACGCATGAAGCGAAATACGAACACGATTGGGGCGAATGGAAGGTAACGAAGAAGCCGACCACGAGCAAAAAGGGCGTCGAGGAGCGCGTATGCAAGCGCTGCGAAGCGAAGGAAACCCGCGAAATCGCGAAGCTGAAGTCGGAAAGCACCATGCCCAAGACCGGCGTGGAAACGATTCCGGCGGCAGCCCTGCAGGTCAGCGGTCTGATCTCCGCCATCGGCTATGCGCTGCTGAAGCGTCGCTCTCTGCATCGCTGATTCCCGTATAAAAAGTGCCGGTCACAAATTATTTGTGACCGGCATGGTCTATCAGCAAATCGCAATCGGCCGCACCAAATGATATGGGAGGATAGGATGAATAAAAGGTTGAATTTGGTTTTGCGCATACTGTGCCTGATCGTCGCGCTGGCGAGCGCGGCGGGATTGCTATGGCAGTGGAGCGTGCATCAGCATGGGCTGAAGGTAAACGAAGCCATGCGCGCGTTGTTTGATCCGTCTGCGGGCGCGGAGGAGCTTGCGCCGCGGGAACAGTTTCAGGCGCTGCTGGATGCGAATCCGGATACGGTGGGCTGGCTGAAGGCGACGGAAACCATCGATTTTGCCGTTGTTCAGCGGGATAACGTCTATTATCTCGACCATAACTTCTTCGGTGAATCGGCGGTGGAGGGCGCGGCGTTCCTCGACGAGGGCAATACGCTGTTCGATCAGCACCTGCTGATTCACGGTCACAACATGAAAAATGGCACGGTGTTCGGCGATCTGGAACAGTTCCGCGAAGAGGAAACGCTGGCGAAGTATCCCAGCGTGACCTTCAGCACGCTCTACGAGGATCGCGTATATGTGCCCATCGCGGTGTTCGATATGTCCGCCGATCCGGGCAATTCCCGGTTCTTTGAAATGCAGCAGTTTAATTTCGAAACCGACGAAGCGTTCATGGAATATGTCAACGCCGCGCGCGAGCGTTCCTATTATCAGTTTGATGTGGATGTGCAGCCCGGCGATCATCTCCTGTCCCTCGTAACCTGCAGCTACAAGGATGAGAACGGCCGCTTCGTACTGATGCTGGCGAGCCAAACGCAGGGCGTTTGATCCCAGCTGCTGCCGCGCTGGCGGGCTGTGCCCGCTGCCAATAGCTGCCGCGCTGGTTCGCGGCGGTTAACGCACCGAAGACCCGCGGAGCGGGTTTCGGCAGCGCGCCGTGGAAATCCAAAGGATTTCCGGCGGCTGGTCGCAACTCAGCTTTGCTGAGGAGCGACTGCTATAGTCAGAATGACCGCCGCGAACCGGCGTTTTTGCAGCCATTGATTCAAGCTGCAAAAACTGCGTGGGTGCAGCGACTGAGGGGCTTCTCTCCCTCAGTCAAAACCTGCGGTTTTGACAGCTCCCTTCAGCAGTCGCGTAAGGCGGCAAACCTGATGGTTTGCCGGTCGGCTTTTAGCCGACTGCCGACGGCTCAATCAAAGATTGAGGCGCGGCACCGCTGCTTGCAGCCCGCGACCAGCCCGCGCGAAACCTTCGGTTTCCAGCGCGGCGCTGCCAAAGCCCATGCATAGCAGGGGCTTTGGTGCGTACCATCAGGTGGAGCCGGATGACGAAGAACGTTAACCCCATGCCTTCCTCTGATGAGGAAGGTGTCAGCGCGACTTGTCGCGATGACGGAAGGAGAGATAACGCATCGATCGAACTACAGCGGACAATATCAGCTTCCAGCTGCTTCTGGTGGAGCCAAAGAACGACGTACCCCCTGCCTTCCTCTGATGAGGAAGGTGTCAGCCGAAGGCTGACGGAAGGAGAGATAACGCACATATCGAATTACTGCCGACAGTGCCGATTGCCAGCCACTTCTGGTAAAGCCAAACGGATACGCTATGGAATCTATAGAATAAGGGGACTGTCGCCGGACAGTCCCCTTGCTTTAACGATGGAGTTCTTACTTGATTACGATGCGGCCCTGGCCGTAGGGATCGGCGTATTCTTCGCCGACAACGCCGCCGAGGTAATCCTTGATGTAGTTGATCAGCACCTGATTATCGATCATCACGCAGTCCTTCAGGATTTCATCATCCTTGAACATCGCGTAGCCGTCGCCGCCGTTCTTCAGCATGAAGTTATGGCTGGCGAGCTTATATTCGCCCGCGGGATCGATCGGTTCGCCGTTCACCAGAACGTTCTTTACGCGGCGTTCGCCGGCAACGCCCGTGAACGCGCCGTTTGCATCCTGTTCAACGGTGGAGGGAATGGAGGTATCCACTTCGTAGGTCAGACCCGCAACCTGCAGGAAACCGCCCAGCTCGCCCGGCAGACCGCTGCTGCCCAGCTCCAGCGCGTCCAGAATCTGCTGGCCGGTCGCTAGAATCAGGCAGGCTTCGTTGCCGAAGGGATGCACCTTGATGATGTTGCCGTAGGTGATATCGCCCGCCGCGATGTCCGCGCGCACGCCGCCGCCGTTGACGAAGGCGATATCCGCACCCAGCATATTCAGATATGCGTCCGCGCACAGGTCGCCCAGGTTGGTTTCGCCGGAACGCACCATGCGTTCGCCGGTGGCGGGATCCTTCGTGGTCAGATCAACGTCCGTATGCGCGACCACTTCGTTCAGCAGGCCTTCGAACTGCACCGCGATGCCCGCGATGAATTCAGCGGTTTCATCATCCTGGAACAGGGATTCATTGTGCAGCTTGGTCGAAAGCGTAGGTACGTCGTTTTCCGCATCGTAGCCGATGGTCAGCGCGCCGACGTTTTCCAGCTTCGTGCCGGTGGAGGTCAGGATTACTTCCTCGCTCGCCGCGTTCTTTACCATTTCCTGTTCCCAGGTGGAATGGGAATGACCGTCCAGTACCGCATCGATGCCGGTGGTATTCATGATCAGATCGTTGCTGGTGAAGGGGATGGAAGCCGCATCCGTGCCCAGATGGGTGATCGCGATTACGATGTCCGCGCCCTCTGCGCGCGCCGCGTCAACGGCGTTCTGCGCCGCAGTGTATACGCCCTTGCCATCGCCTTCGCCGCAGAAGGAATAGATGAAATTGCCTTCCGCATCCTGGAAGTTCACCGGATTGGATTTGAACAGGGTTTCCGGCGTGGAAACGCCCACAAAGGCGATCTTCCAGCCGCCCGCTTCGATGATCTTGTACGCATCGAAGAAGGGATTGCCGTCCTTATCCACAAAGTTTGCGGATACGTAGGGGAAATTCGCCTTTTCGGTCAGCGCCATGAACTGATCCATGCCGTAATCGAATTCATGGTTGCCGATGGTGGCGACGTCGTAGCCCACGTAATTCATCATATCGATGATGTATTCGCCCTTGGACAGCGTGCCGATGGTATCGCCTTGAATCGCATCGCCGCAGTCCGCCAGCAGCACGGTATTGCCGGCCTTTTCAAAGGCCTTTTTGTATGCGGAAAGACCCGCATAGCCGATGTTGTCCGCGTAGCCGCAATGGACGTCGTTGGTGTAGAGTACGACGACGGAGCTATGCTCCGGCGCGGCTTCCTCCGCGATCGCGGCGAAGCCCAGAAGCATGGAAAGAACCAGAAGCAGTGCAAGAAGTTTTTTCATGATGTTACCCGTCCTTCCTTATTTTCAGGGTGATGCATACACGCAGCCCCTTTGCACCATAATAACCCATTTACGTTAATTCCATATTGCGAAATTGCGCTAACGCATAAATATAATCGGGATTCGTGCCGCAGCAGCCGCCGATGATGGTCGCACCCGCGCGCACCAGCGCGCCCATCGCGCGGGCAAAGCGCGTTGGGGTCATGGAATAGATGCAGGAACCGTCCGGCTGCACCTGCGGAAGTCCAGCGTTCGGCTTGGCGACCACGGGCACGCCGCCGGTTGCCAGCGTCCGTACCACGTTTTCAAACAGCTCCGGCCCCTGCCCGCAGTTTACGCCGATCGCATCCGCGCCCATGGCGGGCAGATGCGCGGCGGCGGATTCCGCGTCGCCGTCGAAATACGCCTTGCCCACGCCGTCCAGCGTCAGCGTGCAGATGATGGGCATATCGCACTCCGCACGAATCGCTTCGATGGCGGCGCAGCATTCGGTTACGCCCAGCATGGTTTCCACCGCGAACAGATCCACGCCCGCATCGCACAGCGCGCGCGCCTGCGCGGCGTAGATTTCAACCATCGCATCGTAGGTATAGCCGTCCGGCGCGTCTGCGGGCTTGCCCAGCGTAGTCATATCGCCCGCGATGCGCGCGCGATCGCCCACCGCGCGGCGCGTAAGGTCTACCAGCCGCCGATTCATGTCCGCCGCGCGATCCGCCATGCCGTACATGGAAAGGTTCGCCGTATTCGCGCCGAACGTGGGCGCATAGATGATATCGCTGCCCGCGTCGGCATAGCGCGTTTGCAGATCGATGATCACATCGGGATGGGATAGCACCCAGTCCTCCACGCATACGCCCACGGGCATACCCGCCGCGCGCAGATTCGATCCCGTCGCGCCGTCCAGCAGCACGATCCCGCGCTTCGCAAGATCGGAAAATTCCTGTCGAGTCATGATCGATCACTCCTTATCTGCGCAATAGGATACTCGCGCAGAAATTCATCGTTGACAGTCAAACTGTACCGTGATATAATAACAGCAGGAAGGGATGACGCTTTTGGTTGGGCTTCTCCCCTCCGTTGTGGGTTGAGCCGCCTGCCAGTTAGCGCTGGATGGCGGCTGTAGTTTTACTTTCTATGGCTTTCGTTATGTATCGAAAATGCCAAAGTGATTATCAAAAGCACGATCGCGAGAATTTCGTAATCGGTCATGATCATCACCTCCCTTTGTATAGGGAGGGTAAAAGCCAAGCGCCATCTGTTTCCTTCCTGCCGGAAGCCTTTCGGCTTCACCGCTATTATAACATAGCGGTAATTGTGCGTCAAATTATGTTTTGTACAATTGTCAATCGCCGTTGGATCGTGTATAATCGTATACAGCGGTACAAACGGAGGATGAATCATATGAAAAACCCTGTCATTCACAGATCGGAAATTTTGCTTCCCTCGAAGCGGAAGAATGTAGATTACAGCAAATGGGCCATCGTGGCGGTGGATCAATATACGAGCCAGCCGGAATATTGGCGGCAGGTGGAGGAAATCGTGGGTGATGCGCCGTCCGCGCTGCGCGTTACGCTGCCGGAGGCGTATCTGGCGGACGGACAGGATCACACCGAGGAGATGCAGAAGAACATGCGCGCCTATCTGGATGATCAGGCGCTGCGCATCGAAGTGCGCAGCGGCTATGTGCTGGTGGAGCGCGCCACGCAGTCCGGCGTGCGCATCGGGCTGATGGCGGCGCTGGATCTGGAGCAGTACGATTTTGCGTCCGGCAGTCAGAGCCTGATTCGCGCCACGGAAGGCACGGTGATTGAACGCGTGCCGCCGCGCGTAAAGGTGCGCCGCGGCGCATGTCTGGAGCTTCCGCACGTGCTGATGCTGCTGGATGATCCGGATAAATCCGCGATCGAAAAGCTGTATGACCGGCGCGACGCGCTGGAGCTTTTATACGATTTTGATCTGATGCAAAACGGCGGACACATCCGCGGCTGGCGCGTTGAGGGCGATCAGGCGCAGGAATTGGAGGATGCGCTGGATAACCTGTACGATCGCTGCGATGGGCTGTTCCTCGCCGTGGGCGATGGTAATCATTCGCTGGCGGCGGCGCGCGCGCACTGGCTGGAATTCCGCGAACGGCTGCCGGAATACGCCCGCGCGTGCCATCCCGCGCGCTATGCGCTTGCCGAAATCGTGAATCTGCACAGCGATGCGATCCGGTTCGAACCGATATACCGCATTCTGCGCAGCATTGATCCTGTCGATCTGCAATCGGCTTACGAAGCGCACCTGCGCGATACCGGAATCGGCGTGCGGGACGGGCGCGAGGTCATCTGCGTATACAACGGCTTTGAGCGCGGCTACGCCTACCCCGATCATCCGCTGCGCGATCTGCAATCGTTCCTGGATGATTATGTGGCGTCGCACCCCGGCGCGCAGATCGATTATATCCACGGCGAGAATACCGTGCGCGAAATGGCGCGGGCGGAGCATGCCGCCGCGTTCCTGCCGTGCAGTTTTGAAAAGGATCAGCTGTTCCCCTACGTGCGCGCAAACGGCGTGCTGCCCCGCAAAACCTTCTCCATGGGCGAAGCCAACGAAAAGCGCTACTATCTGGAAGCGCGGCGACTGTAGGATATAAAGCCGGCGGCGACCGTTTGGCCGCCGCCGGCTTTTGCCCGATATATCAATATACGATTGCGTCCGCTGCGGTAAAGCTGTCGAGGGAATTTTCCTTCACCTGAATGCAGATAAATTCGATCCCTGTATCCTCCGCCGCGGAAAACTGGCGCTTTGCGGCGGGCGCGACCTTCAGCCAGTCTCCGGCGGCGAGCGCAACTTCTGCGCCGTCGATTATCGCCTTTCCCCTGCCCGAAAGAACGCCATAGATTTCTTCGTTGTTCTTGTGGGAATGTACGAACGGAACGCCCGCGCCCGCGGGAAGCCGATTGACGCTGATTTCCGCGCCGGTCAGTGCCAGTTTATCGTGAAGCTCAACGCGACCTTCATTTCCAATGCTGCATTTTGTGTAGTTTGCCATGATGATATCCTCCGGATGTATTTGCAAGGTTCCTTGCGTGCCTATAGTCTACATCACGGCGCGCGCATATACAAGTACGCACTTTTTTGTAACTGTGTTCACACCAGTTCGCGATCGCCGTGCGATTTCGGCATGGAAACGACCATGAATTCGACCGCCGCATCGGATACATTCCGCATCTGATGCGCTTCTAAGGGCGCGATTTCGATTCCGGCGCCCGCGCTCAGCCGCACGCTTTCATCCCTAAGGCGCATTTCCGCTTCGCCCGAAAGAATATAGAAAAACTGCCGCGATTTGTGATGAAGGTGCATATCCTCTTCCGTATGCGGCGGCATTTTTTCTGCAATGATGCTCAGTGCGTCAGATTTCACAAAGTGCCATCCATCGCATACCGTTTTCCAACGGTAGTGTTCCGCGTTTTCTCGATTTATGATCTTCATGAATACCTCCGAAAACCGGAAGTTAGCAAAGATTCTTCAAGTCATAAGAAGGATGATATAGGCCTGTTGGTGCGTAAAATTTATCACCAATATACACGAATCCAAGTTTTAATAATACCTTTCTTGAAACAACATTCTTTGGATTATGGCCGGCAAATAATCCATCTGCATGAAAGTGATGGAAAGCATAATCAATGACAGCGTTTGCTGCTTCCGTTGCGTATCCCTTTCCCCAGTACTTCGGACGAAGATGAAAGCCCATTTCATATTGATTTTTCTTGTATGGCCTCAGTCCACAGCAACCAATAAATTCATTGGAGCTCAAGTCAAAAATCGGACAGTAATTCTTCATTGTTTCAGCATCGCCCAAAATATCCTGCATATCGTTTATATCATTCATGGTAAAATCACGAATGACCATTCTGGCGGTTTCAATATTCATTTCAAATCCCCCGTTAAATCCCGATTTGCCAACGCCGAAATACAGTCCCGATCGTGTATCCGCACTCATTGCATATACGCGCGGAGCCGCGCAAGCTCCCTTTCGGCGATCCGCCTGCCGATTTCATAGCAGGTCTTCAATTTGTCGGGATCCTTTTCCACGCGCTTTACCGGCAGCGGCGAATCGGGACGGATGACGAAAAGTCCGCCCTGTTCTTCCCGCATCCGGATGAAATCCAATTCCGCATTGTACATCAGATGGCGATTTTCCAACGCGCGGACGAGCTTTGGATATTTCCGGTACTTCATGCGAATCAGCGGAAGCATCCGGTTTTTCTCCTTCCGATAGCCTTCGGGCTGCGTCAGAATCGCCACGTTTTTCGTGTAACCGGCGCTTTCAAACCATGCGGCGGGGATGGAATCCGTTATCCCGCCGTCGAGCAGCTTCATGCCGTCGATTTCTACGATCTGCGAAACCAGCGGGAGCGATGCGGATGCGCGAATCCAATCGAAGCCGTGGTCGTTTCGCCCGCGGTATTCGTGGTAAACCGGCTGCCCGCGCTCTACATCCGTACAGGTAATATAAAACGCGGCCGGATCGCTTTCAAAGGCGTCAAAATCAAATACGTCCAGCTTCAGCGGCACTTCGCCGTAGCAGAACGCCGTATTGAAAAGGTTTCCCGTTTTCAGCAGCGAACCGACGCCGCAATAGCGTCTGTCCCGACAATATTTTGCGTTGTACCGGATCACCCGCCCGATTTGCCCCGATTTGTAATTCACGCCGAACGCCGCCCCCGCGGAAACGCCGATGATACCATCAAACCGGATGCCGTTTTCGTACATAACGTCCATCACGCCCGCGCTGAATAACCCGCGCATGGCGCCGCCCTCCAGTATCAATCCTGTTTTCATGCCTCGTTTCCTTTCCCGCCGTCCGCGATGCCGAAGCACGATGGCCTTCAGGCATTCTCCGGCGCATTCATGCACTCCGTTCCTGCGAATATTGTATCCGAAATTAGCATGAAAGTAAACCGTGATTTTGCGTGCCCCGGCTGCGCGCGTTCATAAATTGTTTACCGAATCGGGCGTTGACATTTTAAATTCGAATGATATAATTCTAGATATTCCAATATTGAACTATTTGAAATTGGAGGTTTACCATGCTTGATACAGGGATTACCCCGATTCGGGTTTTCAGCAACGCCGCCCGCTTCATTGAAGCCTACCACCGCGTGCTTCAGCCGCTGTGCCGTGAAAGCGGTCTGCCGCCGCTGGCGGTGGATATTCTGATGTTCGCCGCAAACAACCCCGAATACGCCACCGCCAAAAACATCTGCAAATACCGCGGCATGAAACCCAGCATCGTATCGGTGCATGTGGAACGGCTGGTTGGCGAAGGCTATCTGCAGCGGCAGGAGGTGCCGGGCGACCGGCGGCAGACGCTGCTGATCTGCACCGAACGGGCGCGGTCGCTGATCGAACACGGCAGAGATCTGCAAAAGCAGTTTTCCGAACGGCTGACGCTGGGCATGAGCGACGCCGATCGGGAAGCCCTGCACAAGGCGATGACCCTGTTGGATAACAACATCGAAGAAATTCGCAAAAACGGCCTGTAAAGGAGAAAATCGCTATGTTGAAACTATTGAAGAACATGCGGCGGAAGGAAAAGCTGATGACGCTGATCTGCGCCGCGTTCGTCGTAGGTCAGGTGTATTTCGACCTGCGCCTGCCCGATTACATGACGGAGCTGACCATGCTGATCAAAACCTCCGGCGCGTCGGGCGATATCTGGAACGTCGGTCTGAAAATGCTGGGCTGCACGCTGGTCAGCGCGCTGCTGGCGGTGATCTGCGGCTATCTGGCGGCGAAGACCGCGTCCGGCTTCAGCTACACCGTGCGCGGCAAGGTATTCCATCATGTGATGGAAATCGGGCAGGAGGAAATGTCCGATTTTTCCGTGCCGAGCCTGATTACCCGCACTACGAATGATATTACCCAGATTCAGATGATCGTGGCGATGGGCCTGCAGATGATGATCAAGGCGCCGATCATGGCGGTTTGGGGCGTTGTCAAGATTCTGGGCAAGAGCTGGGAGCTTTCCGCGGTAACGGCGGGCTTCGTATTGGCGATCTGCGCCACGATCTTTATGGTGATGGCCACCTGCATTCCCCGCTTCCGCATCGTGCAGAAGCTGACCGACAGCATCAACCGCGTCGCCCGCGAAAATCTGACCGGCATCAACGTGGTGCATGCCTTCAATGCCGAAGCCTATCAGAACGATAAATTCAGCAAGCCCAGCCTGGACATGATGAACGTGCAGATGAAGAATCAGAAGCTGTTTTCGCTGGTGCAGCCCACGATGATGCTGGGCATGAACGGTCTGGCGCTGGCGATTTACTGGCTGGGCGCGGCGCTGATCAACAAAATCGCGCTCACCGATCCGATGGGCAGGCTGAGCCTGTTCAGCAATGTACTGGTGTTCAGCACCTACGCCACTTACATCGTGATGTCGTTTATGATGCTGGTGATGATCTTCATGCTGCTGCCGCAGGCGCAGGTATCCGCCGAGCGCATCAACGAAGTGCTGGATCGCAAAGCGTCCATCGCCGAGGGCGCGGCGGTATCCGCGCCCGAAACCGGCACGATTGAATTCAAAAACGTATCCTTCCGCTATCCTCACGCATCCGCGGACGCGCTGAACGATGTATCCTTCAAGGTGGAAAAGGGGCAGACGCTCGCGATCATCGGCGCGACCGGCAGCGGCAAATCCACGCTGATCAGCCTGATTCCCCGCTTCTACGATGCCACCGGCGGCGAAGTGCTGGTGGACGGCGTGAACGTAAAGGATTATACCTTCGATGCGCTCTACGATAAGCTGGGCTACGTCACGCAGAAGGCGGTGCTGTTCTCCGGTTCCATTCGGGAAAATGTGTTCTTCGGCGAAAGCGCCGCCCAACAGGACGAAAACGATCTGAACGCCGCCATCGAACTTTCACAGGCGAAGGAATTTGTGGATAAGCTGCCGGAGGGCGCGGCGCATCGCATCGCCCAGATGGGTCGCAACGTATCCGGCGGCCAGAAGCAGCGCCTGTCCATCGCCCGCGCACTGGCGCGCAAGCCGGAGATTCTGATCTTCGATGATTCCTTCTCCGCGCTGGATTACCGCACCGATGCAAAGCTCCGCGAAGGGCTTTCCAGACAGCTGCGCGATACCACGAAGATCATCGTCGCTCAGCGCATCAGTACCATCCGCTACGCGGATCAGATCATCGTGCTGGATCGCGGCGAAGCGGTGGGGATGGGCACGCACGACGAATTGATGCAGAACTGCGCGGTCTACCGCGAAATTGCCATGTCCCAGCTCAGCGCCGCGGAGTTGGCATAAGGCCGAAGGGAGGAACGCATTATGATGATGAGAAATAAAACGCAGGAAAAGGGCGATATCCGCACCGCACTGCCGCGCATGACCGGCTATCTGCGCTCCAGCATGGGCATAATTATCTTCGCGCTGGTGCTGGCGGCGCTCAGCGCTGTGATGACGATCATCGGCCCGAACAAAATCGGCGATATGGCGACGATCATGTCCGATGGACTTACGACCGGCATCGATCTGACCGCCATTGCGAAGGTGGGCATATTTCTGGCGGTGATCTACGGGCTCAGCGCGCTGTTCGGCTTTGCGCAGCATTATATTATGTCTGTGGTCACGCTGAAAACTTCCTATAAAATGCGCGGTGAGCTTTCTGAAAAGATCAACCGCGTGCCGCAGAAAACCTTCAATACCACATCGCAGGGCGATATATTAAGCCGCATCACCAACGATGTATCCACCCTGCAGCAGGGATTGACCAACAGCCTGCCCACGATCATCAGCGCGGCGACGCAGTTCATCGGTTGTCTGATCATGATGTTTTTCACCGAATGGCGGCTGGCGCTGATCGCGCTGTGCATAACGCTCTTCGGCATGGCGGCGCTGGTGCTGATTATGTCCAGATCCCAGCGGTACTTCGCCGCGCGGCAGAAGAGTCTGGGCGAATTGAACGGCTATGTGGAGGAAATGTATTCCGGTCACGAGGTCGTGCGCATCAGCCGCGCCGAACGCGGCGTGGGCGAACGCTTCGACCGGCTGAACGCCGATGTATACGACGCCAACTGGCGCTCCCAGTTCCTGTCCGGCGTGATGCAGCCGCTGATGAACGTCATCGGCAATATCTCCTATGTGGCGGTGTGCGTGGTGGGATCGCTGCTGGCGATGAATGGAACCATCGAATTCGGCGTGATCGTATCCTTTATCCTGTACGTTCGCCTGTTCACATCGCCGCTCACGCAGATCGCGCAGGGCATGACCAATTTGCAGACGGCTGCGGCGTCGGCGCATCGCATCTTCGATTTTCTGGAGAGCGAGGAGCTTTCCGATGAGAGCAATAAACCCGCGCATGCGATTCAGACCCGCGGACAGGTTACCTTTGATCACGTGCGCTTCAGCTATCCGGATGCGCCCGATAAGGTGGTCATCAGGGATTTCTCCGCTGTGGTGCAGCCCGGCCAGAAGGTGGCGATCGTCGGCCCCACCGGCGCGGGCAAAACCACGATGGTCAACCTGCTGATGCGCTTTTTCGAAATCAACGCGGGCAGCATTTCCATCGACGGCGTAAAGACCTCCGATATGCGCCGCGAGGATGTGCACAGCCTGTTCAGCATGGTATTGCAGGATACCTGGCTGTTCGAGGGCACCGTGCGCGAAAATCTGGTTTACAATATGCAGGGCATTACTGATGATCAGCTGGAAACCGTGTGCCGAGCCTGCGGGCTGGATAAGTTCGTCCACGCGCTGCCGAACGGCTTTGATACGGTGCTGTCCGATAGCACGTCCATCTCCGCCGGACAGAAGCAGCTTCTGACCATCGCCCGCGCGATGCTGCAAAACGCGCCGATGCTGATTCTTGATGAAGCCACTTCCTCCGTCGATACCCGCACCGAACTGCTGATTCAGCGCGCGATGGATGAACTTACGCACGATCGCACCAGCTTCGTAATCGCCCATCGCCTGTCCACCATCAAAAACGCCGATCTGATTCTGGTCATGCGCGATGGCGATGTAATCGAAAGCGGCACGCACGATGAACTGATGCAAAAGGGCGGCTTCTACGCCGATCTCTACAACAGCCAGTTCGATCAGGCGGCATGACGGTTGAATGCATAAAGTCAGGAGCCATGAAAAGCGAGTTAACGTTTTTCACGGCTCCTTTTTAAATCACATAATCATATCCCTCCGGATCGCGGTGCATCAGATCGGCGAGGGTGTAGTTATTCAGGTAATCGCTGATGACCTTATCCAGCCCCTTCCAGAGGGCGAGCGTGCGGCAGTCCGCCGCGCGGGGACAGGCTTCCGCGTTCGGCTCCAGACAGGCGACGGGCGAGAGGGTATCTTCCGTGATGCGCAGAATGCTGCCCACGGTATATTGTTCCGGCGCTTTGGTTAACTGATAGCCGCCGCCCTTTCCCCGCAGACCGCTGACCAGCTTCGCTTTGACCAGCAGCTTGATGATGCTTTCCAGATATTTTTCGGAAATGTCCTGCCGCTGCGCAATTACCTTCAGAGGAATATAGCCGTCGTCCGGGTGCTCCGCCAGATCGATCATAACCCGAAGCGCGTAACGTCCCTTGGTTGAAATCAGCATGGTTATCCCTCCTTCAAGATCAAACCTATTATACAACAGGGAAATGGGTAAATCAATAAAATTTCGCAAAAGCTATTGACAAACGGAGAGAGAGTCCTTATAATGCATATAAACCTATAAGAAAGGTTGGTAATAGAAATGATTTTCCGTCCGGACTTTCGATGTTGCCGCTGCGCATAAATCATAAAATCACAGCGATGAACATTTGAGAGGAGCAATATTATGCGTAAAATCTATACATCTGCGGATCAACTGATCGGAAACACCCCCTTGCTGGAGCTGACGCACATTGAACGAACCGAGGGTCTGGAAGCAAGAATTCTGGGCAAGCTGGAATATCTGAATCCCGCGGGCAGCGTGAAGGATCGCATCGCCAAAGCGATGATCGACGATGCGGAACAGAAGGGGCTGCTGAAGCCGGGCGCTGTGATCATTGAACCGACCTCCGGCAATACGGGCATCGGGCTGGCCTCCGTGGCGGCGGCGCGCGGCTATCGGATCATCATCGTCATGCCGGACAGCATGAGCGTGGAGCGCCGCCAGCTGATGAAGGCGTATGGCGCGGAGCTGGTGCTGACCGAGGGCGCGAAGGGCATGAAGGGCGCGATCGCGCGGGCGGAGGAGCTGGCGCGGGAGATTCCGAACAGCTTCATCCCCGGCCAGTTTGTAAATCCCGCCAATCCCGCCGCGCATCGGGCGACGACCGGCCCCGAAATCTGGGCGGATACGGATGGCAAGGTAGATATCTTCGTGGCGGGCGTGGGCACCGGCGGCACCATCACCGGCGTCGGCGAATATCTGAAGCAGCAGAACCCCGTTGTAAAGGTAGTGGCGGTAGAACCGGCTTCATCGCCTGTGCTGAGCGGCGGCGCGGCGGGCGGCCATAAGATTCAGGGCATCGGCGCGGGCTTTGTGCCCGATGTGCTGGATACGGCGGTCTACGATGAAATCATCCCTGTCGCCAACGAGGACGCGTTTGCCGCCGGACGGCTGATCGGCAGGAAGGAAGGCGTGCTGGTGGGCATTTCCTCCGGCGCCGCCGTGTGGGCTGCGATTCAGCTGGCAAAGCGGACGGAGAACCGCGGCAAGACCATCGTCGCCCTGCTGCCCGATACCGGAGATCGCTATCTTTCCACGCCGCTGTTTGCGGATTGAAGAAAGCGTGGAGGGCGGCCGGACAAAACGATTTTGCTTGTGTACACGAAAGAATACGGTTGCATTTTCGAATGAATTGTGTTATGATAATGGAAACGAACGACTGCGGAAATGGAGATGCATGATTCGGCGGATCAACCGGAAGCGAGGTACAGAAGATGAAAGAAAATCGAAAAACAGAAGAAAACAGGGTCGCCCTCTTTGAACAGAAAGAGATTCGCCGCACGTGGCAGGACGAAAAATGGTATTTTTCGGTCGTGGACGTGGTTAGCGTTTTGACGGATCAACCGAACTACGATGGCGCGCGCAATTATTGGCGCGTATTGAAGAATCGGCTTAAAAAAGAAGGCGCTGCAGAGTTGGTTACAAATTGTAACCAACTGAAAATGCGCTCGCCCAAGGATGGAAAAACCTATAAGACCGACTGCGCCGATACGGAGCAGCTTCTGCGCATCATTCAATCCATCCCCTCGCCGAAGGCGGAGCCGTTCAAGCGCTGGCTCGCCGCGATCGGCGCGGAGCGCATTCGCGAAATTTCCGATCCGGAAATCGCCGCTCAGCGCGCGCAGGAGCTGTACCGCAAAAAGGGCTATCCGGATGATTGGATCGCGCTGCGCGCCCGCGGGATCGCGACCCGCGCCGAACTTACCGAGGAATGGAAGAAGCGCGGCGTTGAAACGCAGAGCGATTACGCGATTCTGACCGCCGATATCAGCAAGGCGACCTTCGGCATGACGCCCGCCGAATACAAGCGGCTGAAGGGATTGAAGAATGAAAATCTGCGCGACCACATGACCACGCTTGAACTGCTGTTCACCGAGCTTGGCGAGGCGGCGACCAAAGAAATCGCGCGCAACACCGATGCGCAGGGAATGCCCGAAAACCGCGACGCCGCCCAGCGCGGCGGCAAGATTGCCGGAGATGCGCGCCGCAATCTGGAGGCGCAGACCGGACGCAGGGTGGCGACCGGCGAAAATTACAAACATCTGGAAGCGCGCAGGCAAAAGGAATTGGAAGATTAATTGCATCAAACTGCGCCGTTCGGGCGATGTCGCCCGGACGGCTTTTTATCGCCCCGCCTGCGGCGAAACCGCCGTATGAATATCACTTCGCCCAAAAAATACGGGGCGAGATGGCATTTTGCACCTTTTTTGTTGAAATTTCCGCCGAAGAATTTTTGTTTTGCATATTGAGAAATCATATTATTTGGAGTATAATGAATAAGACTATATATATGCGTATAAGAGGGGAGGACTCCGCGATGGGCATGCGCAAATATCTGAAGGATTACCGGATGGAAAATGTAACCGGCAAAAACGGAAAGAAGCGCACCGTTGCGGTGTACTGCGGAAGCTACCACGCGTTTACGGAAAATTGGGAACGGGTGCGCCTTTGCGCACGTTCGTTTGCCGCTCTGGCGGCGGCACAGGCTGCGCTGATTCTGATGGCGCTGTTTACCAACGCCGGCTGCAGCCGCGTTTTCTATGTGATGGTGCCCTTCGCCTTTTTGCTGCCGCCGGTGTTTCTGATCTGCGCGGGCGCGGTAAATCTGATGCTGGCGAAGGAAAAATTCACCCGCGAAACCAATGATCACATCGCGTCGCGCACGCGCAGATGCCCGATCTTTGCCATGATTCTATCCGGAATATCGGCGCTTGCGCACATCCCGTATGCGATCGCATATGGGGAAACGGCGCGGGATATCGTATATCTCGCCGCGGCGCTGGGTATTTTTGCATCGGCGCTTGCGCAATACAAATTATCTTCGTGCTTTGCCGCTGCCGAGGTGGAAAGCGCCCGCGCGGAATAAAAGCCGCGCAAATCCATGCGTATATGCCGTGCGATCGATCGCACTGTATATAAATCAATCTGACAGGGAGGATAATTCAATGAAGAAAATCGTTTCTCTTCTGCTGATGCTGGCGATGGTTCTGTCCTTCGCGGGCGTTGCAGAAACCACTGAAGCGCGCACCGATACGCTCGTGTACGCGACTTCAACCTTCGGCGAGAAGTTCAGCCCGTTCTTCACCACCGTCGCATATGATACCGAACTGACCGAGATGGTGTTCACCTACCTGCTGCCCAGCGACCGCGGCGGCAACGTACTGCAGAACAGCATCGAAGGCGAAACCGTGAACTACAACGGCACCGATTACACCTACTATGGTCTTGCCAATCTGGATATCGTGATGAACGACGACAGCACTGTTGATTACAACATCACCCTGCGCGACGACGTCGTATTCTCCGATGGCACGCCCATGACGATCGATGACGTGATCTTCGATATGTACGTGCTGAGCGATCCTACCTATGATGGCGCTTCCACGTTCTATACGCTGCCCATCGAAGGCATGGATGAGTACTATAAGTCCATGACCGCGCTGGGCACGCTGATTGCCGAAGCCGGACGCGACAACACCGATTTCTCCAAGTGGGATGAAGCCACCCAGACCGCTTTCTGGGCGGACGTTGATGCTGCGGGCGAAAAGTTCGCGCAGGAAATCGTAGATTACGTCGTCGCCAACTATGCCGATGATAATGCATCCGATATCGAAGCGACCGCCGATGAGATCCGCGCGGATGCGTCTCTGGCGGTGAAGTTCGGCATGACCGAATGGGGCTATGGCGATGCATGGACCGAGGGCGCAACCGCCGCCGATTACTGGAAGGCGATTGAAGCCAACTTCGGCACCATCTTCGAAGCTTCCGATACCGAATCTGCCGGCAGCGCGCTGACTGATTTCATCGATGATTATACCGCCAAGTATGGCTACGGCGTAGCCACCGGCGATACCGTGAAGTCCATCAGCGGTATCAAGAAGACCGGCGATTACAGCATGACCATCCATACCACCGAATTCAGCACGACGACGATCTATCAGTTGGGCATCCTGGTAGCGCCGCTGCACTACTACGGCGATCCCGAACTGTACAACGGCGAAGATTCCTTCGGCTTCGTAAAGGGCGATCTTTCCGGCGTGAAGTCCAAGACCCGCGAACCTCTGGGCTCCGGCGCATACCTGTTCAAGGGCTATGAAAACGGCGTGGTAACGCTGGAAGCCAATCCCCTGTACTTCGAAGGCGAACCCGCCACCAAGAATCTGCTGATGCAGACCGCGATCGATTCCGACTATGTGCCCGGCATCATCACCGGTACCTTCGATATCGCGCTGCCGTCCATCAGCGCCGATACCGTCGCCGCCATCCAGGACGCCAACTCCAACGGCGAGCTGACCGGCGACACCCTGACCACCACCCTGATCGACTATCGCGGCTACGGCTATGTTGGCATCAACGCCAATCTGGTTTCCGTGGCGGGCGAAGCAGGTTCCGAGGAATCCAAGGATCTGCGCAAGGCGTTCATGACCCTGCTGAGCGTATATCGTGATACCGTTGTGAACTCCTACTACGGCGATCGCGCTGCGGTCATCCAGTACCCCATCTCCAACACCAGCTGGGCGGCGCCGCGTCCGACCGATGAAGGCTATGAAAACTGCTATTCCCGCGATGTGGACGGCAATCCCATCTACACCGAGGGCATGAGCGATGAACAGAAGTACGATGCGGCGCTGACCGCGGCGATCGGCTATCTGAAGGCGGCGGGCTTCACCTGGGACGATGCGGCCGGCAAGTTCACCGCGGCTCCCGAAGGCGCTTCCCTATCCTACGAGGTCATGATCCCCGGCCAGGGCATCGGCGACCATCCGGCGTACGGCGTGGCAGTTGCCGCCTCTGAACAGCTGGCGAAGATCGGCATCACCATGCAGGTGAACGACGTCGGCACCTCCGTATGGAACAACGCGCTGGAAAGCAACACCGCGCAGATGTGGGCGGCTGCATGGCAGGCCACTGCGGATCCCGATATGTACCAGGTATATCATTCCTCCAACGCAAACGGCCAGAACACCAACTCCAACCACTATCAGATCGTATCTGATGAACTGGATGAGCTGATCATGGCGGGCCGCACCAGCCCGGATACCGATTTCCGCAAGGCGACCTACAAGTCCGCGATGGAAGAGATCCTGGATTGGGGCGTTGAACTGCCGCTGTATCAGCGCAAGGACGCCGTCGTAGCTTCCACGATCCGCATCGATACCGAAACCCTGCCCAAGGATATGACTCCCTACTGGGGCTGGGCTGCGGAAATCAACACCCTGGCTGTAAAGTAATCTCTTCAGGATTATTTGAAATGCAAGAATTCGCAACGTAGTTTTGCGGGTCGGCGGCTTCCGCGGGAAACCATCGACAATTCTTGACAAAACCGGAGGGCGGCGCCTGCCGCCCTCCGGCACAAGCATATTATAAGGAGAGAGAGCAAAATGCTGAAGTACACAGCAAAGCGCTTGCTTTACAGCATCGTGATACTGTTTTTCGTCATGTTCCTGATCTATATTCTGATGTACAATATGCCCGCGGGCTATCTGGAAACGAAGGCGCGCGAGCTGGCTTCGCGTCCCGGCGCGGGCAAGAGCTACACCGAATGGCTGGAAGATTTAAATGAGCAGTACGGCATGAACAAGGGCGTGCTGCGCGGTTACCTTACCTGGATTAAGAGCGCCCTCACCGGCAACTGGGGCGAAAGCTGGGCATGGAATATGTCTGTTACCGCAAAGTTCCGCGATGTGATCTGGTACAGCTTCGCGCTCAGCCTGGTATCGATGTTCTTTCAAATCATCATTGCGATCCCGCTGGGCGTAAAGGCTGCGCGCAAGCAGTATTCCTTTACCGATTATTTCACTACCGTAGTTTCGATGGTGTGTATTTCGATGCCCACATTCTTCCTGGCGACCCTGCTGAAGTACGTATTTTCGATTAAGCTGGGCTGGTTTGATTTAACCGGTATGCAGGGGCGCGATTATCTGTACCTTTCTGAATTTGGAAAATTCCTGGATATGGCGAAGCATTTCGTGCTGCCGGCGGTCACGCTCACGGTGATTTCCATCGGCTCGCTGATGCGCTATACCCGTACAAATATGTTGGAAGTGCTGTCCGCCGATTATATCCGCACCGCGCGCGCCAAGGGCGTGCCGGAAAATAAGGTCATCAGCCGCCACGCCTTCCGAAATACGCTGATCCCGCTGATTACCGTGCTGGGCGGTTCGCTGCCGAGTCTGTTTTCCGGCGCGCTGATTACCGAAACGCTGTTCGGCATTCGCGGCATCGGCTATACCTCCTACAATTCGATGATTCAGGCGGATATTCCCTTCGTGATGTTCTATCTGGCGTTCATTTCCATCCTTACGCTGCTGGGAAATCTGCTGTCCGATTTGCTGTACGCCGCGGTGGACCCGCGCGTGCGGCTGAGCTAAGGGGGTGCGCAAATGGCTTCCTACAATCTGAATGAAGTTCTGAAAAAGAAGAGCGCGCCCGCCGCGGATCAGACGCAATCGGAAATCCATCTGGACGATGTATCCCGCGTGAAGGTATTGTCCCCCGCGCGGCAGGTGTTCAAGCGCTTCATCCGAAACCGCCTGGCGGTGTTCGGAACCTGCACGCTGATCGTCATGTTCCTGTTTTCGTTCGTGGGCCCGCTGTTTTACGCCTACGGTCAGAAGGATATCTTCTATAAATATGCTTCGCAGAACGTAAATTACGCGCTGGCGAAGGAAAACAGCGCCTACACCGGCTATACCGTGGATGGCGATGCGAAGGTCAATACCAACGCCGCCAATATGGCGAATACCGCGATCAAGAAAATGCAGGCGGACGGCGAAACGCGCCATGCCTTCCTGGGCGATGATGGCATGATCTACGCCTATGATTATATCGCGGATAACGTATATTCGCTGGATCAGGCGCAGGCGGAAAAGATCTGCTCCTTCGGCAGCGGCGCCGCGCTGATCG
The DNA here is from genome assembly GCA_934663625.1 of uncultured Clostridia bacterium. Lineage (GTDB taxonomy): Bacteria > Bacillota > Clostridia > Christensenellales > Aristaeellaceae > SFTH01. The sequence goes on along the minus strand of CAKUKP010000002.1, from coordinate 46,505 downwards.
GCACGCTGGATTCCGTTGGCAAGCGCGTAAGCTATGAGACCGATGATCTGGGCGATGATTTCGTCAAGACCGCCGTAAAGGCGTGCAAGGGCAAGAACGGCACCTTCGAATTTGGCGGCGTGACCTACACCTACCAGATGGCGAAGGCGAAGAAATACGAAATCACGGCGAGCACCGAGGGCTTTATCTACGAGGGCGAAGCGATGACCCCCGAATTTGAAGCCGCCGCGGAAGCCGCGGGCGGAAACGCCTTTGATTTCGAGGGCAATACGTACCTTCCCGTGATCGCGGGCGAGGGCGGAGCGGTATACCGCGCCGTGGATTCGAAGATCGTGCGCGTGTACACGCGCTGCGCGCTGGATACCTATGATGTAAGCCAGCAGGCGAGCGATGAATTCCGCGTGCAGGCGCTGCTGCACGCCGCGGACGGAAGCTTCACCGCGGATGGCGCGGATTACACCATCCAGCCGGAGGACGGCATTCTGGTGATCCGCGATGCCGATGGCAATGAATACGCCGAATTTACAACCTTCGTCATGCGCCGCTACAATGGCGATGATACGATGGAATACGGCCTGAAAACCGCGCTGTACGAATGCATCAAGGGCATGAACGAAGCCGGCTTGCACAACGGCGCGTTTACCTACGCGCTGCCCGCGCAGAACGACGCCGGCGAATACGCCTATGATACGGACGGCAATCTGCAGTACAACGATACCGAGCTGCGCATTACGCAGAAGGATACCGGCGAATACGTGGTGAACTGCGATCAGATCATCTACGTGATCGATATGTATGCATCTCCCTCCGCCGCGCATATTCTGGGCACGGATGGCGATGGCTTCGATGTGTTCTCGCGCATCATGTACGGCGGCCGCATTTCGCTGATGGTCGGCTTCGTGGTCGTTTTCCTGGAATCCCTGCTGGGCATCATCATGGGCGGCCTTGCGGGCTTCTATGGCAAATGGGTGGATAACCTGATCATGCGCCTGGTGGATATCTTCTATTGTCTGCCCAGCACGCCGATCATGATCATTCTGGGCGCGATGATGGACGCGATGCGCGTGGATACCTACATCCGCCTGCTGGTCATGATGGCGGTACTGGGTCTGATGGGCTGGGCGAGCGTGGCGCGGCTGGTGCGCGGACAGATTTTGTCCCTGCGCGAACAGGAATTCATGGTGGCGACCGAGGCGACCGGCATTCGCGTCAAGGCGCGCATCTTCCGCCATCTGGTGCCGAACGTTATGCCGCAGCTGATCGTATCTGCTACGATGGGCATGGGCAGCACGATTCTGACCGAATCCACGCTTTCCTATCTGGGTCTGGGCGTAAAGCACCCGCTGGCAACCTGGGGCACGATCATCAACAGCGTATCCTCCGCATCCGCGATGGCGCATTATGCGCACATCTGGATTCCGGTAGGCCTGCTGATCTGCTTTACCGTAATTGCGTTCAACTTCGTGGGCGATGGTCTGCGCGATGCGTATGACCCGAAGGCCAAGCGCTGAGGGAGGGCGAAGCAATGTCTGACAGCAAGAATAAATCCTATATATCCGCGAAGGAATCGCGGCGCATCAGCCGCTATAACCGCCGCATCACCCGCCGGCTGGAGGCCGAGCGCGCCGCGGCGGGCAGGGATCCTTCCAAATATATCACCAAAATGCGCGATGAAAACAACGTTGTGGAATTTGACAACGTCTGCACCTACTTCTTTACCGATGTGGGCACCGTGCACGCGGTGGACGGCGTATCCTTCGATGTGCCGAAGCATTCCACGGTGGGCGTCGTGGGCGAATCCGGCTGCGGCAAATCCGTTACCAGCCTTTCGCTGATGCAGCTGCTGCCCCGCCCCACGGGACAGACCGCGGGCGGAGAAATCCGCTTCAACAATGGCGACGGCACGGCGCTGAACATCGTAAACACCCCGAACGCCAAGATGCAGGATATCCGCGGCAACCGCATGTCCATGATCTTTCAGGAGCCGATGACCAGCCTGAACCCCGTGTTCCGCATCGGTATGCAGGTGGACGAGGTGATCAAGCTGCACAATCCGGATATGACGCAGGAGCAGATCAAGGCGCGCACGCTGGAAATGCTGGCGCTGGTGGGCATCGCCAATAAGGAAGGCGTATACACCATGTATCCGCACGAGCTTTCCGGCGGTATGCGGCAGCGCGTAATGATCGCCATCGCGCTGGCGTGCAACCCCACGCTGATCATCGCCGATGAGCCGACCACCGCGCTGGATGTAACCATTCAGGCGCAGATTCTGGATCTGTTGCAATCGCTGAAGGATAAGCTTTCTTCATCGATCATGCTGATCACGCACGATCTGGGCGTGGTCGCGGGCATGGCGGATTATGTGGTGGTCATGTATGCGGGGCGCGTGGTGGAGAAGGGCACGGCGGATGATATCTTCCATCATCCCGCGCATCCCTACACCATCGGTCTGATGCGTTCCAAGCCCGTGGTCGGCCGCAAGGTGGATGAACTGTATAACATCCCCGGCAGCGTGCCGAACCCCGTGGATATGCCCAATTACTGCTATTTCCGCGATCGCTGCGAAATGCGGTGCGAACACTGCGATGGCAAATATCCGCCGGAGATTCGCATCAGCGATACCCACACGGTATCCTGCTATCGTTTCCTAGAGAGCGGCGAAGCGCTTTCCTATCCCAAATCCGTAGAACTGGAGGATCGCTGAAATGAGTGAAGAAAAGATTCGCGACGCCTATGCCGCATCCGGCTTTGACGGCGCTGAAAATGATCCGCAGTATCTGCTGGTGGTCAAAAACCTGAAGAAGTATTTCCCGATCAAGTCCAGCTTTTTCAAGCGCACGATCGGCTATGTGAAGGCGGTGGACGGCGCATCCTTCAAGATTCGCCGCGGCACCACGATGGGTCTGGTGGGCGAATCCGGCTGCGGTAAATCCACCATCGGCAGAACCATTCTGCGCCTGATGGATAAAACCGACGGCGAAGTGTATTTCAACGGAAAGGAAATCTTTTCGCTGGATAAGAAGGAGCTGCGAAAGAATCGCCCCGATATCCAGATCATCTTTCAGGATCCCTATTCCAGCCTTTCGCCGCGCCTGCCCGTCGGCGAAATCATCGGCGAAGCCGTGCGCGAACACAATATCGTGCCGCCGGAGGAATTCGATGATTATATCACCCGCGTGATGCAGGCGTGCGGTCTGCCGGAGTATTATAAGGGGCGCTATCCCCATGAATTTTCCGGCGGCCAGCGGCAGCGCATCTGCATCGCCCGCGCGCTTGCGCTGAATCCCGATTTCATCCTGTGCGATGAACCGGTTTCCGCGCTGGATGTTTCCATTCAGGCGCAGATCATCAATCTGCTGCGCGATCTGCAAAAGCAGTTCGGGCTGACCTATCTGTTCATTTCGCACGATCTTTCCGTGGTGGAGCATATCTCCGATACGGTGGGCGTGATGTATCTGGGCAATATGGTGGAATTCGCGCCCACGGATAAGCTGTACGCGAAGCCCATGCATCCCTATACGCGGGCGCTGTTCTCGGCGATTCCCGTGCCCGATCCGGATTACAAGATGGATCGCATCATTCTGGAGGGCAGCATTCCTTCGCCCGCCAACCCGCCGAAGGGCTGCAAATTCCATACCCGCTGCAAGGATTGTATGGAAATCTGCAAGCACTTCACCCCCGATTTTATGGAATTGGAGCCGGATCACTTCTGCGCGTGCCATCTGTACAATTCGCCGGAACGCACCGCCGAACTGGAAGGCGCGCTGAAGGAAGGCAAGGGTGAATAACCGTGGCGCGCAGGCAATACGATGATGATGACGGACGCACCATCGTAAATATGAATGTGGATGGAATGCCATGGTATCGGCCGGCGGGCGAAAAGAGCGATCGCCCCAAGCTGACCCCGCGGGAAACCCGATCCGTGATCGCGGGCGTGCTGGCGGCGGCGCTGCTGGTCTGCGCCGTGTTCGCCGTGGGCTATTTCCTGTTTATCCTGTTCTGTGATAAAATCTGGTTTCAATAGGCATACAAAAGAAGCCTCCCCTGAGTTTTTCTCAGAGGAGGCTTTTCGCACCTTTATTGCAGCATCGCATCGATGGTTTTCATGTTTGCGCGCTCGATATCGGTAAGCTCGTCCAGCGAAAAATCGGGATCGGGCTGATACCAGCCGGATTGTTCAAAATAGGCGCTGTCGGCGGGATCGGGAAATACGTAGCCGTGCCGCGCCGGAATTTCATCGCGCATCCGCTTCAGAAGATCATGATCATAGATGGATAATTCATCCTCCGTGTACAGGCGCGTATCGCTGCCGGGCAGAAGATAGGGAATCATTTCCTCCGTTTCCGGTTCCGCATCGGGATCGGGATATTCCGCGGCGGCGTACTGCGCGGGCGCAAAGGCCTCCGCATCGGCAAAGCCGTTCTCCGTCAGCAGCTGCGGCATATCGCCGCTCAGGCGAACGCGCAGCAGCGTACCGTTCATGTTCAGATACGCCCAATCGCCCAGCGCCGAAATCTGCATTCCGTAGGCGGCGTATTCCGCGGGAATGTAGGCGATGCAGCGATCGCCGCGCGCATCGCGCGCCATCAGGCGCAGCGTGTAGGGAATTCGATCCTCCCATTGCGTGTTCTGCACATCGCTGGTCAGATAGATGATCGTATCGCCGCACAGCGCGGACGGCGTATAATACGCTTCATACGCCAGCGCCGTATTCATATCGCTTACATCCGCGAGGTACGAAGCGGCGCTTTCGCCGCCGGACACCGCGATGGATGCATAGATCGTATCGCCGTTCGTCAGCAGCGCGTCCACGGTGCAGGTAAATTCCTGATCCTCGCGGTAAACGCGGCTGTGGCGATCGGGCGATGGATTTGCGATCATCTCAAGCGGCGCGCCGGTTAAATCGTACCGGATGAAGTTCACAAACGCTTCATCCGATACCGCGCTCTGCCAGCAGGTGGATACGATGATCTGATCCTCGGTCACGATCATGTGAACGTTCGCGCCGTTGCCCAGATGGGGAATCAGCATTTCGCGGTTTTCGCCGTTCAGATCCATGCGGTATACCGCCGCGCAGCTTTCGTATTCCGTGCGATAGCCCGTATGTCCGGCGGCGTCGTTCCAATCGATGCATTCCGTGCGGGTCGCGCCGGGCGTTTCATCATCGCCGATGAAATAGATGGTATCGCCGCGCACGGCAAGATCGCCGTAGCCGTACCGCGATGTATGGCGTGTCAGATAGAAGTAATTCGCGTCGTATTCAAAATCCGTGCCCGCGGGCAGGGGATCGCCGATGCAGGTGTTTTCGCCGGTTTCAAGATCGATGCGGCGAATCGATACCGTGCGATTGCCGTTTTCATCGTAGGCGGAATCGGTGTAATACAGCGCGCCATCCGCGATTTGCAGATTCGTTGCAGCGCCCTCGGTAATGCGTGCTGCGTTATTTCCCGATACGCGCAGTATGCCGGATGCATCGGCGATATACAGATCATCATTCTGCGCCTGCGCGATGAAGCCGCCGGAGGATAAATATGCAGCATTTTCCTCTGCGCACGCGCAGCCGAACGCCAACAGCAGCGCGCACAGCGCCGCGAGAAGCTTTACTGCCATAGCTTTTCGGGATACGTCCCGTCTGCGCACAGCCTGCGCATGGCTTCGTTGATGTGTGCAAGGTCATCGTGGTAGGTCACGCCGTACCAGCGTTCGTGCACCGGCAGCACGCGCACCTGCGCCTTGCCCTCGCGAATCAGCTGATCGGGCACGCTGGGCAGATAATATTCCGCCTTCATCGGGTTTTCGGCGGCCTTCGTATCCAGAAAATCGGCAAACCGCGCCCGCATTTCATCCAGAATGCTGTGGCTGAACGCCCACATGTTCATCGAAACCATCGTGCCCGCGGGCAGGAAGGTATAGCTTTCGCCGTCCTCGGTAAACGCCGCGCCGCCCTCGCGCGGTTCGATATGTACGCGCTCGGTGATGCGGGTCAGCATGTGGCGATCGTCGGTTTCGCAAACGCCGCGCGAAACATAGCCGTTTTCGGTCAGCGTGTTTTCAATCCGATAGCCGACCATCGCATGATCGTTGGGTGCGTGCGGCGCGGTGAGGAAATCGTGCGCCGCCTGAAATGCGCCGCGGCCGTAGAAATCATCGGCGTTGATCGCGGCAAAATCGCCCTCGATCTGATCCGCCGCGCACAATACCGCGTGCGCCGTGCCCCAGGGCTTTACGCGCCCCTCCGGAACGCGATAGCCGTCGGGCAGGCGATCGATGGTCTGATAGGCGTATTTCAAATCCACGGATTTGGCGATGCGATCGCCGATGGCGGCGCGGAAGTCCGCCTCCATTTCCGGCTTGATGATGCAGATTACCTGACCGAAGCCCGCGCGAATCGCATCGTAAATGGAATAATCGATGATGATGTGGCCGCGGTCATCCACAGGGGTGATCTGTTTGCATCCGCCGAAGCGGCTGCCCATGCCCGCCGCCATAATCACAAGCGTTGGTTTTTTCATAGTCGGCTGCCTTTCATTTTTTCGGTTTTCTGTCAAAAAATACGCTCTTGCCGGATACGCTCAGCGGCAGCGCGAATACCTGTCCCACGCCGTCGCCCAGCAGCTTTAGATTGATCGCCGCGCGTCCGGCGGAGAACAGAATGCGATTGTCCATGCGCAGATCGGCCGCCATCGCCGCCGCGCTGCCCAGCGCGATGCCCACGTCCACGCCGTCCATGGCGCACATGCCGCCCTTCTGTTCGCAATCCGCGCAGTTGGCAAAGTGGCAATAGCCGCACAGGTCGTTCAGCCCGCGCTTGCCCTCCACCGCGCCGATCAGGATTACCGCCTGCGCCGCATCGATATTGTCCGCGTCGCGCAGCAAAAACGATGCGTCATATTCCGCGCCGACGCGCCGCATTTCCGCCGTCAGCGCCGCCTTGTGCTGATCCGTAAGTACGATGGTGCGGATTACGTCGATTCCCCTCGCCTTCGGCGCGGTGCGCGCCGCGGCGCAGATCTGTGCGGCGGCGTTCAATACCGCCCGCATTTCCATTTCAGCAGAACTGTAAGTCATGGCTCAATCTCCTCTCGATCGGTATTTTCTATATTCTATTGTACCGCATTTGCGCGCATTTCGCAAGCGCTCGCCGCGGGCGGGGGAAACTGTTCTATACAGCCGCTGCAATCCCAACGGGAAACGGATATACAGAAAGGAAACATATGTTAATTTCTTGACCGTTTTATAAAATTGGAACGAAATTTCATGGTTCGGGCATGGAACGCTTGAAAACCGTCACGTTTTCTGATACACTAAATAATATGAATTTACACGCACGATCGACTGATATTTTGTATCGCTGCAGAAGGGAGCCTGACAACCATGATGACGGCTGTGATCCTCCGATCGGCATACCGGCGGGGGATAGCTCCGCCCTTATTTCATATTATCGAGCCAATTGACCGCCGAGCGCGGGCTTTTTGCCTGCGGCCAGCGGTTTTTTGATACAGGAGAAAACAGATCAATTTAGAAATTTGGGGAGGGAAAAAACATGAAAAAATGGTTCGTTGCATGTCTGCTGGCGATGGTGCTGATCTGTGCGGCAACCGCCGCAATGGCGCATACCAGACCGGACACCGGCGCGGAATGTGAAGCGGACGAAGGCTACTATCTCGCGGTCGGGGATGGAAACTATAATGATACGCAGCATAAAATAAGATGTAACAAATGCTTCAGAGAAATCTGGGAAAACCATTGGACGCAAAGCGGAGCCACATGCACCCGAAAGGCAAGATGCAGCCGGTGTTATCAGCAATATGGCGAGCTTAAGGAGCATAGCTGGGGTCAGTGGAAGTACAACGCCGACGGGCACTGGCGCAGCTGCACACAATGCAGTGCGGAAGAGGCAAAAACACCTCATTCATTTTCGGAGTATCTGAAGTCCGAGGCCACCTGCGTATCTCCGGCAGTCCGGCTCAGAACTTGTACCGATTGCGGCTACCAGTACGAAACTTCCAGCGGCAATACAAATCCGGATAACCATGATCTGGAAGGTCATGATGGGAAAGCGCCTACCTGTACGGAAATCGGTTGGGAGGCGTATAAAACCTGCAAGCGCGAGGGCTGCAATTATACTACGTATAAAGAACTGCCTGTCGATCCGAATAATCACGATCTGGTGCATCATGATGCGAAAACGCCGACCTGTACCGAAATCGGCTGGGACGAATACGATGCATGCACCCGCTGCGATTACACCACCTATGTGGAACTTCCGGAGCTGGGACACGATTATCAAAAGACCGTCGTGCAGCCCACCTGCGAAAAAGATGGCTACACCCGCTATACCTGCTCTCGCTGCGAGGATACCTACACCGAAAATCCGGTGAAGAAGCTGCTGCACTGGTACGGCGAATGGTCGCCGAACGGCGATGGCACGCACAGCGCCGATTGCCGCCGCGGGGGATGCAAGCACACGGGCAAGGTGGAATGCAAAACGTTTGAATACCGCCTGCTGTTTGCGGACGCGGAGGATTACATTTTCGGACTTTGCCCCGTCTGCGGCGAAGTATCGGACGGCGCGCGCCTTGCACTGGTAACGGAAGCGAAAGCACAGGCGGAGCATCTGCCGCAGGGCGAACCGGTATTGCGCCTGAATGAATTGCAAAACGGTGAACGCATGCTGAGCGTGGGCTTCGAATACAGCGGCAAGCTGACCCAAGCGGTCGAGCCGGTGGAGATTCACCTGCCCGCGGAACTGCTGAAAGGCTACGCGCTGAAGCTGTTGGATGCGGATGGCACGGAAACGGAACTGCCCTTCACCGTGACCGAAGATACAGCGACCTTCACGCTGAACTTCGATGCGCAGGATGAAATCCCCGTCCGGGCGATTCATCTCGTGCCCGTTCAGTGATTCCTTAGGAATAAAGACCTCGGTGGGTACATCGCTCATCGGGGTCTTTGCATAGATTGTCATTGGTTCTGATACATTGAAAGGGTTGCAAAGTAAGATGCTTTCTGATATAATGCTTATATAAGACAAAATGAAGTCCCCGTCGTGGGAGAAACAGGAGGATGAGATGAAGAAGAAAATTCTGTTTGCGCTGTTCATATGCGGTATGCTGGTGACCCTGTTCACAACCGTCTGTCTGCCTGCAATGGCGGTAATTCCTCCCACATCGGAAATGCCGAAAGAATATGAGACCAATTGTCCCACGTGTAAGCAAACACAGACATATAAGCTTGTTAAAATTGTTAATTTTAATGATAGTTGGCATGTTGGGAAATTAGAATGTCCCGGTTGTGGAGCACAAATGAATCTCCCCAGCATGCTGCAGGCTCATTCCGGCGGCACGGCGACCTGCACCGAAAAGGCTGTATGCAGCGTATGCAAAGCTGCCTATGGCGCTCCGCTTGATCACGATTGGGGCGAGTGGAAGTCCAACGGCAGCGGCGAGCACACCCGCACATGCAAGCGCGACAGCAGCCATACCCAGACGGAATCCTGCTCCGGCGGCACGGCGACCTGCACCGAAAAGGCCGTATGCAGCGTATGCAAAGCTGCCTATGGTTCTCCGCTTGACCACGATTGGGGCGAGTGGAAGTCCAACGGTAACGGCGCCCATACCCGCACCTGCAAGCGCGATGGCAGTCATACCCAGACGGATTCCTGCTCCGGCGGCACGGCGACCTGCATTGCAAAAGCCGTCTGCACAACATGCGGCGCGGAATATGGTGAAATCGCTCCGAATAACCATGATATTGTGAACCATGATGGAAAAGCGGCGACCTGCACTGAAAAAGGCTGGGATGATTACGATACCTGCAAACGCTGCAATTATACCACATATCATGAACTCCCCGCGCTGAATCATGATCTGGTGCATCACGAAGCGAAAGCAGCGACCTGCACGGACGCGGGCTGGAAAGCTTACTACACCTGCAAGCGCTGTAATTTTACTTCTCCCATAGAACCGCTTCTGCCGCTGGGACACGATCCGGTGCAGCACGATGCGAAAGCAGCGACCTGCACGGAAATCGGCTGGAACGAATACGATACCTGCACCCGCTGCAAATACACCACCTATAGTGAACTGTCCATCGATCCGGACAACCACGATCTCGTGCATCACGAAGCGAAGGCGGCAACATGTACGGAAGTGGGCTGGGAAGCTTACGCAACCTGCAAGCGCGATGGCTGCGAATACACCACCTATAGTGAACTGTCCATTGATCCGGATAACCACGATCTGGTGCATCACGAAGCGAAAGCGGCAAACTGCACCGAAATTGGCTGGGGCGAATACGATACCTGCACCCGCTGCGATTACACCACCTATGTGGAGCTTCCGGCGTTGGGACACGATTATCAAAAGACCGTCGTGCAGCCCACCTGTGGAAAGGGCGGCTACACCCGCTACACCTGCTCCCGCTGCGAGGATGGCTATACCGAAAATCCGGTGAAGAAGCTGCTGCACTGGTACGGCGAATGGTCGCCGAACGGCGATGGCACGCACAGCGCCGATTGCCGCCGCGAAGGCTGCAGACACACGGGCAAGGTGGAATGTGAAACGTTTGAATATCGTCTGCTGTTTGCGGACGCGGAGGACTATGTTTTCGAACTCTGTCCCGTCTGCGGCGAGGTATCGGACGGCGCGCGCCTTGCACTGGTCATAGAAGCCGCTGCAAAGGCGGAGCATCTGCCGCAGGGCGAACCGGTGCTGCGCCTGAATGAATTGCAGAACGGAGAACACATTCTGAGCGTGGGCTTTGAATACAGCGGCAAGCTGACCCAGCCGACCGAGCCGGGGGAGATTCACCTGCCCGCAAAACTGCTGGAAGGCTATGCGCTGAAGCTGCTGGATGCGGACGGCACGGAAACGGAACTGCCCTTCACCGTGACCGAAGATACGGCGACCTTCACGCTGAACTTCGATGCGCAGGATGAAATCCCCGTTCGGATGATTCGCCTCGTTTCTGCTTCCTGATTTACCGCGAACCATAATGGTCTGGCATCGATTTTGTTTATAATCGGTGCCGGATTTTTTATTGAAATCTATCCGGTTCGATCGCATTCTCTATTGCGCTCGACATATTCCGCGGAACTTATGAAAAACTTTTGAAGATGATCGCGCAATGTATATTTATCGCACACGAAGTGCATAATCTTTACTATCAAGGCAATGGCGGATGGTTCAGGATCAACGCCATCGGGTTTGGAGGATGCGAAAATGGAACAGGCTGTCATGAAGACCGGCCGCCGTGCCGGATGGAGCGAAACGGAAAACAGGCTGCTGTGGGAAACCGCGGACGCGGCGCAGCAGCAGGGGCTTCCGCTGAAGGGCGTATTTGAACAGATCGCGCGGGAAACCGGCCGCCGCCCCAACAGCATACGCAATTATTACTATGCGCAGGTGCGCGACCGCGGCGATACCACCCATACCGCGCGGTTCGTACCGTTCACGCAGGATCAGGTGGACTGGCTGATTCGGCAGGTACTGATCGCGCGCGCGGCGGGACAGAGCGTGCGTTCCTGCCTGCAAAAGCTGTCCGGCGGCGATCACAGCCTGATGCTGCGCTACCAGAACAAGTACCGCGCCGTGATCAAGAGCCGCCCCGAATACGTGCGCGAAATCGTGGATCAGCTGAATGAGGAGGGCGTGGCGTGCGATACGCCGCACGTGCATCATCGCGTGCGCTGCGATTTGAATGAATCCTGCGATGCGCTCAACGATGAAGCGCGCCGCGCGGGCGACGCCGATCTGGCGCGCGCCTGCGACCTGATCACCCGCCGTCTGCGCGAGCGGCGCAATGAAATGCAATCGGCGGAGCTTTGCGATGCGGTGGAAAAGCTGATCGCGCCGGTAAAGGATTTCCTCGCGCTGGAGGAAACGCCGCGCGCGGAAGCTACGCACGATTTCTGCATTCTGATGGCGGATCGCATCGGCGCGGTGGAGGCGCACCTGCCGCGGATGATCAATTGAATCGAAGGAAAAATGTGGGCTGTGCCGTTCTCCTGGCTCCACCCGAGAAGAACGCAGGAGCTAGGCCGTTTCCTTGGCTCCACCTGATGGTACGCACCGGAGACTTTGTAAAGCAAAGTTCCGGCAGCGCCGCACTGAAAACCGAAGGTTTCGCGCGGGCTGGTCGCGGGCTGCAAGCAGCACGCGACTGCTGAAGGGAGCTGGATGCACGCTTGCGTGCAGACTGAGGGAGAGAACTCCTGACGCAGAACCGGAAAATCTGCGCAAATCGGCAGGTACGTTATCTCGCCTTCCGTCAAAACCTGCGGTTTTGCCACCTTCCTCGTCAGAGGAAGGCAAGGTTACGACCGATCGCGCTGCCGCGCATCATCAGAGGAAGACAGGGGTTAGGCCGTTCTTGGCTCCACCTGATGGGGGAGCTGTCAGCGGCATTTGCCGCTGACTGAGGGAGAGAAGCCCTGACACAAAACCTGAAAACCTGCGCAAATCGGCAGGTACGTTATCTCGCCTTCCGTCAGCCTACGGCTGACACCTTCCTCGTCAGAGGAAGGCAGGGGCTACGACAGACTGCGCTGCCGCACATCATCAGAGGAAGACAGGGGTTAGACCGTTCTTGGCTCCACCTGATGGGGGAGCTGGATGCACGCTTGCGTGCAGACTGAGGGAGAGAACTCCTGACGCAGAACCGGAAAACCTGCGCAAAACGATCGGTACGTTATCTCTCCTTCCGTCAAAACCTGCGGTTTTGCCACCTTCCTCGTCAGAGGAAGGCAGGGGCTACGACCAATCGCACCGCCGCGTATCATTGGAGGAAGGCAAGGTTACGACCGATCGCACCGCCGCGTATCCTCGGAGGAAGGCAGGGGCTACGTTCTGTATTTTGCAAAGTGAAGTAAAGCCGGTAGCTTTGTCAACATAATGGGGCTGTGAAGGATCGTCCTTCACAGCCCCATTGCGGTATTTTGGATTATTCAGCTGCGTGCAGGGTGGAAAGCAGGGATTGTACCTCCTCCAGCGTCATGGAGTTGAAGTACAGGGTGATATCTACATCATCCTTGTGCAGGTCTGCGCCGTAATAGGTGCCATCCTCCCAGCCCTTCAGCGTGACGACCGTGTTATCGATCAGCGCGCTGGTGCCATCATCGTTCAGCACCGCATATTCGTTCGTATCGTCCGGACTGTAGTACAGATAGAGCGTAATGTAATCGCTTCCGTCTGCCGACTGATAGCCGATTGCGGCGTTGCTGTTATCGGTGGTGATGTAGGTGGAATCCTCGTCCACCTCGTAGCCTTCGGGCGCATCGATCGTATACTTCGTGCCAGCGAAGCGCGCCAGAACCTCGTCTGCGGTCAGATATTCATAGCCCTCGCCCCAATCGGAATCATCGTAATCATCGTCATCCGAATACATGGAACCGGTCAAGGCGCTGATCAGATCGGCAAGGCCGGTATCCTGCGTCATCAGCGTGCTTGCATCGTTGGCGAGCGCCATGAAATCGGCTTCCATCTGCGCGGAACCGGTATCGTTTTCATCGTTCGTCAGAATCACTTCTTCGCCGCCCGCAAACAGCGCGTCCGCATCGAAGAGGATATCTACCCGATTGGCGATGAAGGACAGACCCAGTGTATCGCCGTCCATATCCACTGCCAGCGCAACGGTGGTATCAATGCCTTCGTTTTCGGCAGCGGCTTCGCTGACGATCAGATTGAAGTTTGCATATTCATCGTAGGAATAATCAATGGTTTCCAGATCCGCGCCGGAGAGGCGTTCCATTGAGGTTTCCACCGTCAGATCGGCGTTCAGGCTGTCCAAACCGTTTTCGGTGCGTGCATTGCCGAACAGCGTCATTTCCTTATTGTTGCTGTAGCCGTAGGAATCCTCGGGGCTATCCGTATCGGTGTATCCCCAGCTGCTGTTTATGCCGTAGGTGAAATCGAATTCTGTGGAGGGCGCATCGGTGAGCGCGTTTTCGATGTCCACCGTGCCGGACAGAGAGAACTGATCTTCGTCATCGCCTGTCAGCATTTCGATGGAGCAATGGTAATCGCCGCTCTCCAGCGTGTATTCGAGGGCGGCCTCGATTGCCTGCGCTTCATCATCGCCGTCCGTATGCAGGGTGATGCAATCGTAGGTATCATCGCCGCTTTCCGCCGTTTCGTAGGTCAGCGTGATGTAGGAAAGATCCTCGTCCATGCCTTCCGCTTCCAGCGCTTCGCTCCAGCTGGCATATTCGGTATTGCTGACGCGATTGCCAACCGCAAGAAGCTGCTTCATGTAATTCGCCAGCGGCTGGTTTTCGCCGTTCATCAGCGCGTCTAGCATCGCAGCGAGGGTCTGACCATCCAGCGTTCCGGAATAGGTTTCCAGATCGACCACTTCGCCGCTCAGCTGCACGCTTCCGGTGGATTCGCCGGCGGGCAGCACCTGCTTGAGCGCCGCATAGGCGGCACGATTCGTTTGAAGGGCTTCCGCCGTATCGTAGCTTGCCAGCTCTCCGATGGAAGAAATCATATCTTCGATAACCTGCAGGTCTTCCGGATCGATATCCATCGATTCGGCAAGCGTTTCATTCGTCAGCGTGTACACCTTGCCGCTGTCGCCCACGGACAGGCGAATGCCGTTCGGATCGATCGCCGCCTGCATCGGCAGAAGCGCTTCATTGCCCAGCTGCACGCCGAAGGTTCCCGCCGCCAGTTCGGTGCCGATCGCTTGGGTGAAGTACGGCTGCGCCTCGATGTGGTAGGTTTCATCATTGAGGGTTACGGTAATATCGCGGATGGTGGTCTGCGTGGCGGTTTCCGGAATCGGCGAAACCGCGCCCGCGCCGGACAGGGCGATAATCACGGAAAGGATCACCGCCAACAGGGATGAAGATGCTGCGTACATGTAAAGTACCTCCTGTATATTATGTGTTATGGGATTCCGGGATCAATATATAATAAAGATATTCGACGCATGCGCCGAAATTCCTTTATTAATCGTTCGGGCGCTGGTAAAACCGGCCGGTGATGGATTGCGTGCGGATGGAATTGATAAACGCATGTTCATCCGTTTCGCGCACGCGGCGGGTGACTTCCGATGCCTGTTCGCGGGAAACCACGCTGTATACCATACTGCGCTCCTCCTGCTGATACAGCCCTTCGCCCTTGAACAGCGTCGCGCCGTGGTGCGTGGTTTCGCGGATTACGTTGTATACAGCCTCCGGCTTTTCGGTTACGATAAACAGCGTCTGCTTCTGATAGCGCGTAAACAGCGCGTGGATCACCTGCGTGCTGGTAAACTGATAGATGATCGAATACAGCGATCGTTCCCAGCCGAACAGCACGCCCGCGACGCACAGCATCGCCGTATTCGCCGCCAGAAAGAAATTAAACGCATCGATATTGCTGTGCTCGGACATATAAATGGAAAAGATGTCCGTTCCGCCGCTGGTTGCATCCGCGCTGAAGCACAGGCTCATGGCAAAGCCGTTGATGATGCCGCCGAAGATGGTGAGCAGCAGCACGTTGTCCGTTAAATATACGCCCGGAATCACGTCCACCAGCACGCTGGCGAGCACCACGTTTACGCATGTCAGAATCGTAAACTTTTTGCCGACGAAGCGAATGCCGATTACAGTGGGCGCGATGTTCAATATCACGTTGATCAGCGTATACGGAACCGCAATGTGCAGATACTTTTCAAAGATCGATTGAATCAGGATCGTCAGCCCCGAAAAGCCGCCGGGGAACAGCCCCGCGCCGCGCACGAAGGTTTTGATGTTGAACGCGAATATCGCCGCCGCGACTGCGGTTTTCAAAAGGCGCACCGCGTCGCGCCTGGGTTCCAGATGCATGCGTATCCCTTCCTTTCGATTTCGCGCTTCCCGTGGAAATATCTGTAAATAGGACGAAGCGCATCGGGCATAAGTTCCGGATTGACTATTTTCTTTTGGCGCTGCTCATGCTATAATAAATTCATTATAACGTATTTTGTGGGCAGACCGCAAGTAGTATCCGGTTAAAGGGGGAAGAATATGCAGCAGGATCAGGAATTCCGGCAGGAGCAGGCATACACCGCGAAGGTTCAGGAAATGATGCTGGCGATTATTAAGCAGGCCGATCTGATTTCAGACAGCCATTCGGAATCGATACGCGCGATCATTGCCGATGCGTGGGAGGAGCTGCGCGTTCGCCCCACACAGTTATCGGTGCAGGATCTGGAACAGCTTTCCGTGGAAATCGATCGCTTCGCCGCGCGGCGGGAATTCACGCTGGAAATGGCGCAGCGCTACCGCCGGATGCTGATGAACCCCTTCTTCGCCCGCGTGGATTTCATCGAAGCGGGCGCGGATGAAATCGAAAAGATCGTTATCGGCCTGTACAGTCTGGAGGATGAAAAGGGACATTTACTGGTGCACGACTGGCGCGCGCCGGTGTGCAGCCTGTATTATGATTCCATGCCGGGCGATGTTTCCTACGATAGTCCGAGCGGCAGGATCATCGGCAAAATGACGCTCAAGCGCCAGTATTGCATGGAAAAGGGTCAATTGAAATATTACGTGGATACGCAGGTGTCCATCGATGATAAATTGCTGCTGGATATTCTGTCCGGCGCGACCAGCCGCCACATGCGCCAGATCGTTTCCACGATTCAGGCGGAGCAGAACGCCGCGATTCGCTGCGATGATGCGCCCGTGGTGTGCGTGGTCGGCGGCGCGGGCAGCGGCAAAACCAGCGTGGCGATGCACCGCGCGGCGTATCTGATGTACCGCCGCCGCGATGTGCTGGATGCCAGCCGCATTCAGATCGTATCTCCCAGCACCGCGTTTTCGGAATACGTATCCGATGTATTGCCGGAGCTGGGCGAGGAAAATATCCGCGCCCGCACGATGCGCGAAATCGTGGAGGGCGTTCTGGGGCGCAAGGCGGAGCCGCTGGTGCGCCAGCTGGAAAACACGCTGCCCGAAAATATGGAATTGCGCATGAAATCCGTCGCGTACAAGAGCGGCCCGAAATTCCTGCACCGCGTGCGCGATACGGCGGAAAGCTTCGCCGCGCTGGGGCCCGATTTCGGCAATGTGCGGTTGGATGATCAGGTGCTGATCCATCGCGATGAGCTGCGCAAGATGTACAAAAATGAGTTTTCGCTGCTCACGCCCGCCCAGCGCATCGAACGCATGAAGGGCACGCTGAACACGCGCCTCGCCAGCTGGGAAGAAAAGCTGTATAAGCAGTATGAAGCGGCGTATGCCGATAGATATCGCGGGCGCGAGCTTGCCTTCATGTGCAAGATGGCGGTTTCCCAGCGCCTGCAGCCCGTGCGCAGTCAGTTGAAGAATCTAACCGCCGTGACCGGCGCGACGATCCTGAAGGATGCGCTGCGGGAAGCGCCGTGGGCGCTGCGCTGCGCCTACAAGGAAAATTGCGAAGCAAACGTGCTCTGGTGGGAGGACGCCGCCGCGCAGGCGTATTTCATGGTGCGCCTCGGCTTTGTGCAGCCGGATAAAACCGTATATCATCTGCTGGTGGATGAAGCGCAGGATTATACCGATGTGGAAATGGCGCTGCTGCACGCCTATTATCCGAACGCGCGGGTTACGCTGCTGGGCGATCCCATGCAGCGCACGTGCCCCGGACTTCCGGAATGCAAGCCCGAAAACTGGGGCGATTGCTTCGGCGCGAAGGATGCGGATGTATTCCATTTAACCCGCTGCTATCGATCCACGCTGCCGATTACGCGGCTGTGCAATGCGCTGCTGCCGGGCGGCGATCGCCTGAATCCCTTCGGGCGCGAGGGCGAAATGCCGCAGGTGGCGCTGTACAGCGAAGCGCTCCTGAAGGAAACGCTGGCGAACCTGCGCAAGCAGAATTTTTCATCGATCGCGGTGATCACGCGCACGCAGGCGCAGGCGGATTCGCTGTCCGCGCGGCTGTCCAATGTATATCGTCTGGACGGCGGCGAAGCCGATCTGAATTATGAAAGCACGGATAACGTGGTGGCGTGCTATCATCAGGTGAAGGGCATGGAATTTGATGCGGTGATCGTGGTCTGGCCGGAGGCGGAACTGACCGATGATGAACGGCGCAGGCTGTACACCGCGTGCTCCCGCGCGCTGCACTCGGTCACGCTGTTGGCGGGCGGAAAGCTGATTAAGGAACTGGGGATCGTATTATGATTACGGCAATTATCGGCGGCGGCGCGGCGGGGCTGATGGCGGCATGTCTGCTCGTCCGCCGCGGCGCGCAGGTCGTGCTGCTGGAAAAGCAGCCGCGCGTGGGCAGAAAGCTTCTGTCCACCGGCAACGGCCGCTGCAATCTGACCAATTTAAACGCATCGCCGCGGGATTACCACGGCGATGCGCGCTATGTGCGCGCCGCGCTTGCCGCGCTGCCGCCCGCGGCGACCATCGATCTTTTTGAATCGCTGGGCGTGCTCTGCGCACCGGATGCGGAAGGGCGCGTATATCCCGTCAGCAATCAGGCGGCGGGCGTGCTGGACGGGCTGCGGTTGTATCTTGCGGAGCATGGCTGCGATGTGCAAACCGAATGCGCCGCCGCGCGCGTCGATCGCCGAAAGGATGGATTTTCGATCGAATGCGCGGATGGGCGGCGCGTGCGCGCGGATTATGTATTGATCGCGTGCGGCGGGCTGGCGGCGCCGAAGCTCGGCGCGTGCGCCGACGGCTATCGGCTGCTGGAGGGCTTCGGGCATACCATAACGCCGCGCCATCCCGCGATCGCCGCGCTGAAAACCGATCCCGCTGCGGTGCGCGCGCTGAAGGGCATACGGATGCACGGCGAAATTTCGCTGCACGGCAAAAACGGCGCAATCCGCACGGAAGCGGGGGAGATCCTGTTCGGCGACGGCGCGATTTCCGGCATCGCTGCGATGCAGCTGGCGCGGGATGTAAACCTTCGCGCGAGGGAAGAATTGCGTGCGCATCTCAATTTCCTGCCGAACGCAAACCCCGATCTGATTCCGGAACGCGCTGCATTGTTGCCGGATCGATTGATGGATGATTTCCTGACCGGCATCGTACCCAAGCGGCTGGGACAGGCGATCGTCAAGGCGGCGGGCGTGCAGCTGAGCGCGGAAGCCGGTTCCATGCGCCGCTCGGAGGCGATGGCGGTGCAGGCGCGGCTTACCGATTTTACGCTGCCGGTAACCGGTACGCTGGGCTATGATCAGGCGCAGGTTACATCCGGCGGCGCGCGCATCACGGAATTTTCCGAGGGCACGCTGGAATCCGGACGCTGCCCCAACCTGTTCGCGGCGGGCGAGGTGCTGGATGTGGACGGCGATTGCGGCGGCTTCAACCTGCAATGGGCGTGGGCCTCCGCAAAGCTTGTTACGGATGAAATACTGAAAAGGTGCGGCTTATGATACGAATTTCGCAGATCGCCTGTCCGCTGGACGCGGATGGGAAATATGTACAGATGGCGGCGCGCGCGCTGCACGTGCGTCTGGAGGAAATCGATGATGTGCGCGTGTGCAAAAAGAGCGTGGATGCGCGCGATAAGCGCAACGTGCATTTTTCGCTCACGCTGGATGTGCGCATGAAGCGCCCGATCGCCCATCTTCCGAAAAACGCGGAGGCTCTGCCCGATCCCGCGCCCGCAGCGCCGGTCGCACAGGCGAAGCCGATGCGCAACCGCCCGATCGTAGTGGGCATGGGGCCGGCCGGTCTGTTCGCCGCGCTGCATCTGGCGCAGGCGGGGCTGAAGCCCCTCGTGATCGAGCGCGGCAAATGCGTGGAGGAGCGCGCGCACGATGTGGAAACCTTCTGGAGCGGCGGCGTGTTTTCGCCCGCCAGCAACGTGCAGTTCGGCGAGGGCGGCGCGGGCACGTTTTCCGATGGCAAATTAAATTCCGGCATCAAGGACGTGCGCTGCCGCCGCGTGCTGGAAGCCTTCGCGCGGATGGGCGCGCCGGAGGAAATTCTCTATCAGGCGAAGCCGCACATCGGCACGGATCGATTGCGGCTGGTGGTGAAAAACATCCGTCGGGAGATCATCCGTCTGGGCGGCGAGGTGCGCTTTGAAACGAAGCTGGAGGGGCTGTACATCACAAACGGCCGCCTGACCGGCGCGAAGCTCGGCGGGCAGGATGTGGCGTGCGATCATCTGATTCTGGCGATCGGGCACAGCGCGCGCGATACGTTTGAAATGCTGGATTCAATGCAGATCATGATGGAACAGAAGCCGTTTTCGCTGGGCGCGCGCATCGAACATAAGCAGATCATGATCAATCGATCGCAATATGGCGCGGCGGCGGCGCATCCGGCGCTGGGCGCGGCGGATTACAAATTGTCCGCGCATCTGCCGGACGGGCGCGCGGCGTATACGTTCTGCATGTGCCCCGGCGGGCAGGTGGTGGCGGCGGCTTCCGAGGCGGGCGGCGTGGCGGTAAACGGCATGAGCCTGTTTGCCCGCGACGGCGAAAACGCAAACAGCGCGCTGCTGATTTCCGTGGGTCCCGGCGATTACGGTGCGGATGATCCGCTGGCGGGCGTGCGCTTCCAGCGCAAATGGGAACGCGCGGCGTTCATCGCCGGCGGAAGCAATTATCATGCGCCCGCGCAGCTGGTGGGCGATTTTCTGCGCGGCGCGCCGTCGAAGGCGGCGGGTTCGGTGCGCCCTACGTATCGGCCGGGCGTTGCCTATACGGCGCTGGATGATTGCCTTCCGGATTATGTGCTGGCCGATATGCGCGCGGCGCTGCCGATGTTTGATCGCAGGATTCACGGCTTTGCCGATGCAAATGCGGTGCTGACCGGCGTGGAAACCCGATCCTCCTCGCCCGTGCGCATATTGCGCGGCGCGGATTGCGCGTCCGCATCGGCGCGCGGCCTGTATCCCTGCGGCGAAGGCGCGGGCTACGCGGGCGGCATATTGTCCGCCGCGGTGGACGGCCTGCGCTGCGCCGAAGCGCTGATTGAAAATGGAGAAAATACATGAACAGACTTTTTGATTTCGATGCAGCGATATTCGATTTGGATGGAACGCTGCTGGACAGCCTGTACGTCTGGGGGCAGATCGACCGCGAATTCTTTGAAAAGCGCGGGCATACGATCCCGCCCGATTATATCAAGCGCATATCGGGGCTGAGCTTTGCCGATACGGCGAAGGTTACGAAGGAATATCTGCACCTTCCGGAATCGATCGAAGAAATCTGCGCCGAATGGATGGCGATGGCGAAGGATGAATACGCGCATCACGTGCAATTGAAGGCCGGCGCGCGGGAATATCTGGCGCTGCTTTCGCAGTGCGGAATCAAAATGGCGATCGCCACATCGAACGCGCGGGTGCTGTTCGAGCCGTGCCTTGCGCGGCTGGGCATACTGGATCTGTTCTCCGCGAGCCTGACCACCGATGAAATCGGCGAACGCGATAAATCCAGCGGCACGATCTTCCGCATGGCGGCGGATCGGCTGGGCGTTTCGCGCGATCGCTGCTGCGTGTTTGAAGATATGCCCGAAGGCATTGCCGGTGCGAAGCGCGCGGGCATGCGGGCGGTCTGCATCATGGATGAAGCATCCAGCCACGCGCACGATCGCATGGCGGAAATGGCGGATCGCATGGCGCGGAATTTTTCCGAACTGACCGATGATATCCGCTGCGTGATCTTCACCGCGCGGTGCGAAGGCGATGTGCGCGCCGCCTATGCATCCGGCGTGCGCGATTTCATCATGGGCGCGGATGAGGGCTGGCGGCTGGCGGCGCAGGCG
Source organism: uncultured Clostridia bacterium (assembly GCA_934663625.1). Taxonomy (GTDB): domain Bacteria; phylum Bacillota; class Clostridia; order Christensenellales; family Aristaeellaceae; genus SFTH01. The sequence continues at coordinate 24,817 of CAKUKP010000002.1, read as the reverse complement.
GGCGTCGATTGCGATCTGGCGATCGGCGATTTCGATTCCGCGCCGGAACCGCCGCACGGGCGCGTGGAGCGGCATCCCGTGATCAAGGATGATACCGATGTGATGCTGTGCATCCGCCGCGCGCTTTCGATGGGCCTGCGCGATATTCTGATCATCGGCGGGCTCGGCGGGCGATTGGATCATACGATCGCCAACGTGCAATCGCTTGCGTTCATCGCGGATCACGGCGCGCGCGGCGCGCTGTCCGATGGAAATGTACATATGTTCATCGTGAAAAACGGCGAAATATGCGTGCCCCGCGCGGCGGGCAAATTATCCGTGTTCGCCCTTTCGGATGTCTGCGAAGGCGTTTCGATCCGCGGCGCGAAATACGAGGTTGAAAACGTATGCATTACCAACGCCTTTCCCATCGGCGCGGGCAATGATTTCACCGAAGATTACGCGCGCATATCCGTGCGCCGCGGCACGCTTCTGGTAATATCCGATCAGCACGCGGAAACCTGAGCGCGGCGCAAACGCCTCCATAGTTCCGTTGCCCTGACCCCGAAAACCTGCACAAAACGGCAGGTACGTTATCTCTCCTTCCGCCGACTGCGTCGGCACCTTCCTCATCAGAGGAAGGCAAGGGTTACGCCGTTCTTTTGGCTCCACCTGATGGTACGCACCGAAGACCCTGCTGTGCAGGGTTTCGGCAGCGCGGTGCTGGAATCCGTAGGATTCGCACCGGCTGGTCGCGGGCTGCAAGCAGCACGCGACTGCTGAAGGGAGCTGTCAAAACCACAGGTTTTGACTGAGGGAGAGAAGCCCCTTACATCGCTGCACCAACATAGTTTTTGCAGCTTGAATCAGTGGCTGCAAAAACGTCGTTTTGATTGCGCCTTGAGCTTATGGGCGCAATCAAACTAACACGGTAGTTGCCGGGTGCGGGCACAGCCCGCCACGAAACAAAGTATTCACTTTTTTGCCCTGTGAATTTCTTGACTTTGTTCGCGTAGTTCCTTATAATATAAAGTGATGACTTATGGAATCACTGGAACGAATTAATAAGGAGGTCCTTTCATTGAGCATCAAGTTGACTTGTGACGGCAATACCGCCGTCAGCCATGTCGCATATGCATTCAGCGATGTGGCAGCAATTTATCCCATCACGCCCTCTTCCCCGATGGCGGAAGTAGCGGATGAATGGGCGGCGCACGGCCGCACGAACCTGTTCGGCCAGAAGGTACGCGTTGCAGAAATGCAGTCTGAAGCGGGCGCGGCGGGCGCTGTACACGGCTCTCTGGCCGCGGGCGCGATGACCACCACCTTCACCGCATCTCAGGGTCTTCTGCTGATGATCCCGAACATGTATAAGATTTCCGGCGAACTGATGCCGTCCGTCTTCCATGTTTCCGCGCGCGCGCTGGCATATCATGCGCTGTCCATCTTCGGCGATCATTCCGATGTTATGGCGTGCCGCCAGACCGGCTTTGCAATGCTGGCCTCCAACTCCGTACAGGAAGCGACCGACCTGGCGCTGGTTGCGCATCTTTCCGCAATCGAAGCATCCGTGCCGTTCCTGCACTTCTTCGACGGCTTCCGTACCAGCCATGAAATCCAGAAGATCAGCGCGATCGATCCCAAGGACAGCTATGCGGAGATCAAGAATCTGGTGAACTGGGACAAGATCAAGGCGTTCCGCGAGGGCGGCCTGAACCCGGATCATCCGCATCAGCAGGGCACCGCGCAGAACCCGGATATCTACTTCCAGGGTCGTGAAGCGGCGAACAAGTATTATGACGCCACCCCCGCAATCGTAGAAAAGGTGATGAAGAAGGTCGGCAAGCTGACCGGCCGCAATTACAAGCTGTTCGATTACGTCGGCGCGCCCGATGCGGACAAGGTTGTCATCGCCATGGGCTCCGGCTGCGATGCGATCGAAGAAACCATCAATTATCTGAACAAGAAGAATAAGAAGCTGGGTCTGATCAAGGTTCGCCTGTTCCGCCCCTTCTCCATGAAGCATTTCCTGGCTGCCATCCCCGCGACCTGCACCAAGATCGCCGTTCTGGATCGCACGAAGGAATCCGGCTCCCTGGGCGAGCCGCTGTATCTGGACGTATGCTCCGCGCTGAAGGAAGCCGGCCGCGATGATATCTGCGTTGTCGGCGGACGCTATGGTCTGGGCTCGAAGGAATTCAACCCCACCATGGTCAAGGCGGTATACGATAACCTCGCCAAGAAGTGCCCGAAGAACCACTTCACCGTGGGCATTGAGGACGATGTGACCAAGACCAGCCTGAAGCTGGGCGAAACGCTGGATACCGCGCCGAAGGGCACCGTTTCCTGCATGTTCTATGGTCTGGGCTCCGATGGTACGGTCGGCGCGAACAAGAACTCCATCAAGATCATCGGCGATCATACCGATAAGTATGTACAGGCGTACTTCAGCTATGATTCCAAGAAGTCCGGCGGCATCACCGTATCCCACCTGCGCTTCGGCGACAGCCCGATCCAGTCCACCTATCTGATCGACAGTGCGGACTTCATCGCCTGCCACAATCCGGCGTATGTGACCATGTATGATATGGTATCCGCGCTGAAGCAGGGCGGCACGTTCCTGCTGAACTGCCCCTGGACCGCGGAAGAGCTGGATGCACAGCTGCCCGCGACCATGAAGCAGCTGCTCGCCAAGAAGGAAGCCAAGCTCTACACCATCGACGCCATCAAGCTGGCGCGTCAGGTGGGCATGGGCGGCCGCATCAATACCATCATGCAGGCGGCATTCTTCAAGCTGGCGGGAATCATCCCCTACGAGCAGGCGGATGAATACATGAAGGCGTATGCCAAGAAGACCTACGGCAAGAAGGGCGACGAGGTCGTCAAGAAGAACTGGGATGCGATCGATATCGCCATTTCCGGTCTGGTAGAAGTTAAGGTTCCCGAAGCGTGGAAGGAAGCCACCACGGGCGCAGTGGCGCTGAAGGTGGAAGCTACCGAATACTTCGATACCTTTATCCATCCGATCCTGATGCAGGAAGGCAATAAGCTGCCCGTATCCAAGGTGGATGCGCAGGGCCGCGTGCCGGTCGGCACCACGAAGTATGAAAAGCGCGGCATCGCCGTTATGGTTCCCCAGTGGAACATCAATGCCTGCGTACAGTGCGGCAATTGCTCCATCGTTTGCCCGCACGCCTGCATCCGTCCGTATCTGGTAGCGGATGGCGCAGAAAAGCCCGCTTCCTTCGAAACCAAGCCCGCCATCGGCAAGGCGTTCGCCGGATATCAGTACCGTATGCAGGTTTCCCCGATGGATTGCACCGGCTGCGGCAACTGCGTTGGCGTTTGCCCCGTAAATGCGAAGGGTCAGAAGGTTGCGCTCGAAATGAAGCCCCTGTCCACCCAGCGCGATCAGGAAGCCAACTGGGAATTCGCCCAGAAGCTGCCTGAATTCAAGGGCGCTCTGAACCTGAAGATGGTGAAGGACAGCCAGTTCAAGAAGCCGCTGTTCGAGTTCTCCGGCGCGTGCGCAGGCTGCGGCGAAACGCCCTATGTCAAGCTGGTTACCCAGCTGTTCGGCGATCGTATGATCATCGCCAACGCGACGGGCTGCTCCTCCATCTATGGCGGTTCCGCGCCTACCTGCCCCTACACCGTGAACGAAGAAGGCCACGGCCCCGCATGGGCGAACTCCCTGTTCGAGGATAATGCGGAATTCGGCTTCGGCATGAATCTGGGCATCACCCAGCGCCGCGAAAAGCTGGCGGAGAACGTCAAGGCCGTTGCGGACTGCGATGAAGCGCCCGCCGAGGTCAAGGAAGTCGCCGCGAAGTGGCTCGAAAATATGAAGGACGCCAAGCTGTCCCGCGAATACGGCGATAAGCTGGTTGAACTCATCAAGGATACCGACTGCGATACCTGCCGCGCGATCGTTGCGGACGCTGATCTGCTGACCAAGAAGTCCTTCTGGATCTTCGGCGGCGATGGCTGGGCATACGATATCGGCTACGGCGGATTGGATCACGTACTGGCACAGGGTCAGGATGTCAACGTCCTCGTACTGGATACCGAAGTGTACTCCAACACCGGCGGACAGGCATCCAAGTCCTCCCCGCACGCCGCGGTTGCGAAGTTCGCCGCTGCCGGCAAGCGCACCAAGAAGAAGGATCTGGGCATGATGGCAATGTCCTACGGCTACGTATACGTAGCGCAGGTCGCCATGTCGGATCCCGCGCAGGTGCTCAAGGCCATGACCGAGGCGGAAGCCTATGATGGCCCGTCCCTGATCATCGCGTATGCTCCGTGCATCAACCACGGCATTAAGATGGATCAGGCGCAGGCCGAAATCAAGAAGGCCGTCGCCGCCGGTTACTGGCAGACCTATCGCTTCAACCCCGCTGCGGAAGGCAAGAAGTTCACGCTGGATTCCAAGGATCCCACCGAGGATTATCAGGCCTTCATCAAGGGCGAAAACCGCTATGCTTCCCTGCTGCGTCAGTTCCCGGACATCGCGCCCGAACTGTTCAAGCTGAATCAGGAAGACGCGGCTGCGCGCCTGGCATCCTACAAGAAGCTGGCCGACTAGTCGGCAGTGACGATAGCCAGTAGCTGCCGCGCTGGCAGGCTGAGCCTGCACCCAGTAGCTACCGCGCTGGTTTATGCTGCCCGTAGATTATGGGCAGCATAAAACGACGTTTTTGAAGCCATAGATTTAAGCTTCAAAAACTTCGTGAGTGCAGCGATCTATGGGTTTCTCTCCCTCAGTCAAAACCTGTGGTTTTGACAGCTCCCCCATCAGGTGGAGCCAAGGAATAAGCCTTCCTCTGACGAGGAAGGTGTCAGCGCGACTTGTCGCGATGACGGAAGGAGAGAATTCCATAAGTTTTGAAATCTCAAATCAATGGATTTCAAAACGTGAATCAGAGATAAGCCCAAATCGAATAGAAACATAGAATCCATGTCCCTCAAACTTATGGGGACATGGATTCGTTTTTATGCACACGGCAGTTGCTGGGATCAAACGCACAGCGTTTGGCGCGGCAGTTGCTGGCAGCGGGCACTGCCCGCAAGAGGAGGACGAGGCAGGTGATATCGTCGATTCGGGTGCGGGTTGTGGCGGCGGCGTGGGTCAGGCGTTCGGCGATCAGCTGTGCGGACGCGGATTTGTCGCGCGCGATATCGGTGATCTGATCGATGGTTACCGATTCCATCAGCCCGTCCGAGCCCATGATGATCACATCGCCGTCCTGCACGCGCACGGTGCGCGCCTCGCCGCGCACGCCTTCGATGATGCCCAGCGGCAGATGTGCGCCGTCGATGGGGATGATTCGATCGCCGCGCAGGATCAGCGTGCGACTGGCGGCCAGCTTGGTAAACTCGGCGCGCCCAGTGCGCAGATCCAGCGCGCATAGATCCAGCGTGGCGAAGATTTCATCGCCATCGCACATCAGCATCCGGCGATTGGCGCAGTCGGCGGCGTTTTCTACGGGAATATCGGCGCGTAAAAAGTGCCACATCAGGCGCAGCGCCCGCGCGCTTTCCTCCGCCGCCGCATCGCCGCTGCCCATGCCGTCCGAAAGCATGGCGATCATGCGGTCGTCGTCGATTCGGCGTATCATGTGGCTGTCGCCGGACGCGGTTTGCGCATCGCCGGACTGGCATGCCGCGCCGGTATCGCAGGATAAACGCGCCCGCGGGGTGAGCCGCAGCGCTTCGCCGCGCACATGTACGGCGTAATCGCCGCCCAGTGCCTGTGCGGCGGCGCGCCGCGCCTGCGCAACCGTGCTTTCCGTCCAGCCCTGCGCGCGCCGGAGCAGAATATGCGTGGTGTCCGCATCAAAGGCGGAAATCTGGATTTTGCGCAGCCCCGCCGAATCCAGCGCCGCCGCAAGATCATCCGCAGCTCCGCGCAGTACGCGCAGCGGCGCGGCCTGGCGATCCGCCAGCGCGTATAAAACGTCCCGCGCCTGCAAAAACTGCCGCTGCATCATATCGCCGCCCATGCCGCGCAGAATTTCAAGCTGCCGCCGCCGCGCAAAGTCCGCCAGCATCAGTCCCAGCCGTTCGGGAATCGTGCGCCCACGCCGGCACCGCCGCAAAACATCGGGCGGCACATCATCGGAATAGAGCACGCGCTCGCCCGCCGGCGCATCGCCCTTTTCGGCGGCTTCCGCGATCAGGCGGCAAAGGAAGCGCGCACCGCGGTTTTCTTCGCCCATCCAGCATTGCGCATAACCGCCGCAGCCATCGCATAGCCGCGCGCGCATTTCATAGATCAGCTGCTGTTCATCGGGCAATTCCGTATCCGCGCAGCCCTCCTCTGCCAGCGCGCCGAACGCATCGCCCAGTGCGCGCAGACGATCGCGCGCGCGGCGCGTAACCTCCTGCGCCAGCGCGTCCGCGTCGGTTGGATCGGATCGCGCGGCGAAATGCGCGATTTTCCGGTGCAGACCCTCGCCTACGAGTACATAGGCGCAGCACGCCGCCAGCGCGGGAATCGGGTGCGGCTGTCCCACCAGATAGTACAGCGCGATGCAACCGCCCAGCACGGCGGGCGCGCGCAGCCGGCGGTTTCGATACACGGGCAGTCCTGCCGTCATGCCGCATAGCGAAGCCGCCACGGCGGGCGATGCGCCCGCGCCGCAGATCGCCAGCGCACACGCGCCGATTCCGCCCGTCGCGGGCAGCAGCAGCGCGCAGAAGATCGCGCAGAACATCGCCGCGTGCGAATAAATGCCCCACATGCCCGCGATGCAGCCGCCGATGATCAGCGCCGCGCCCGTGCGTTCGCGCATCGACAGGCGCGTTCGGCTCAGACGAATCCGCAGCGCGTCCAGCAGAAACGGCGCGCTCGCGCCTGCCAGCAGCGCCGCCGCGACCGCGCGCGCCGTGTTCAGCAGATCGGCGTTCGCCCAGATTGCCATCGGGATCAGCGTGCCGAATGAAGCGGTGATGCATGCGCGCTTCGCCTTTGACATGCCGCGCAACGCGGGGATGAACGATAATATAAGCTCGGCTGCCAGCACAGCGGCGGCGCACGCGGCGGTTTGTATATCGGTGCTGCCCAGCGGGAAGCGAATCGAGCCCAGCAGAATGCCGATTACCGGCGCGGCGGCGTTTTCGCCGACGGCGATGGCTGCCGCCAGCAATGCGGCGCATAACGGCGATCCGGGCAGAATCTGCGCGCGCGCGAGCAGCAGCGCGATGCAGCCGATGGCGGCGCTGCGGGCAAATTTTGCGGTGATTCGAAGGGAAATGGGCATCTTGATGGCGCGAAGCATGGATAAGCACCTCCGATTTTCAAATGTGGCATTATCTATGATCGGAAAAACGGATACAGACCTGAATAATCTGCAAAAAAAGGGAAATAATGAATCTGTACCCGCGATACGCGGGCAGATAAGGAGGATATGAACTATGTTGGATCGCACTTCTCTGATTCTTACCATCATCGGCGGCATCAACTGGCTGCTGGTGGGCCTGTTCCGCTTCGATCTGGTTTCCTACATTTGTGGCGGTCAGACCGCGATCGTCAGCCGCATCATCTATACGGTGGTGGGCATCGCCAGCCTGTGGTGCATTTCGCTGCTGTTCCGCGATCGCAATACGGATCGCGTGCACGACGCAGCATAAAGTCCGGACAATGGGATTGGAGCCGCAAAAACGGAATCGCGTTTTTCGGCTCCATTTCCATTTTTTGGCACAATTTTGGCGCTCAAAAACCGTTACAGCTTGTTCACAAATTGCGTCAGGTTTGTTCATTGACTTTCCCTGACCTGTGATCTATAATACAATCGTTCCGTGAGGGAAGCATCTCTCCGGCAACGCCAATATCAAAGTTCAATGCAAAGGAGACGGCATTATGAAAAACAATAATCGCAGATCAGCGAATCGCGGATGGCTGTGCGTATTGAGCATCGCGCTCGTATGCCTGTTTGCGTTCGGCGCATTCACGGCGGGCAGCCTGATTACCAATAAGACCGCGGCGGTTGCAGAAACCGCACAGACGGCGACCGCGCCCGCATCCGATCCCAGTCCGGCGATCTATGTGGCGCAGAAGAATGCAAACAGCGTCGTGGGCGTTCTGACCTATACGCAGGAATGGGATCGTTCCAGCGGCGAAGTGAAGGAAACCCTGTATGCTGAGGGCAGCGGCGTATGCATCCGCGAAGGCGGTTATGTACTGACCAACAATCATGTAATCGAATCCGGCAACAGCTACAAGCTGCTCCTGCCCAGCGGTGAAAAGGTAGCCGCTACGCTGGTGGGCACCGATTCGTCCATCGATATCGCGATCCTGAAGATCGATGATGCGTATGCGGATCAGCTGGTTCCTGTAACCATCGGCTCGACCGATGATCTGGTGGTCGGCAGCACCGTGGTTGCCATCGGCAATCCGGGCGGCGAAATCTTTGCCAACAGCGTAACGCAGGGCATCGTTTCCGCGCTGAAGCGCACCGGCTTCTATTCCAGCAACACCACCCGCGGCGTGGATTACATCCAGCACGACGCCGCCATCAACAAGGGCAACAGCGGCGGCGGTCTGTTCGATTATCAGGGCAACCTGGTGGGCATCAACACGCTGAAGTATGATCTGGGTTCCTATTCCAGCGCATCGTATGATGGCCTGGGCTTCGCGATCCCGATCGATACCGCTTACCCGATCGCGGTACAGTTGATTGAAAACGGCAAGGTCGTTCGTCCGCAGATGGGCGTAACCGTCGCCGATTATGAAGGCCCCGATGAGCCGATGGACAATTACGCTCCCGCAAGCGTGATGATCAACACCGTAAGCGCGGGTAGCTCCGCGGAAGCGGCGGGTCTGCAGCCCTATGATTTCATCTACTCCGTAAACGATCAGCGTGTGACCTCCTACCGCGAACTGACCGGCATTCTGGATAAGATGCAGGCGGGCGATACCATCACCCTGAAGGTCGTTCGGTACAAGAATGTAACGCCTGTCTATGCCAACAACAATACCAGCAGCTACGGCGGCAACGGCAATTATGGCTATGGCAACGGCGGCTACTTCAACCCCTATGATTACTTCTTCGGCAACGGCGGCTACGGCTACAATTACGGCTATGGCAACGGCGGTAATTACAACGGCAGCGGCAGCTCCGACAGCGATAGCTCCAGCTCCGCACAGGCGCAGGATCAGACGCTGGTGGATGTCACCGTGTCCGGCGGCTATGAGTTCATCACCGTAGATGTAACCCTCGAAATCCCTGAAGACTAAGCGCAGGGCGCTTAATCCCAGCAGCTGCCGCGTGACAAATGACGAATCCATGACCCCATATATTTGAGGGTCATGGATTCTTTGTTTGATAAAAAAACGGAGCTGCTTCTGATTAAAACGATAATTTGATTTCATTTTTGTTTCACCCTTTCGTTTTGCAGCCGTACTTCATTTCAAGAAATTGGGCTTACATCGTCAAATGTTTATGATTGCACTTAACTGCAAAATAGGTGGTGTTTCATTCATGTGCAGATCCTGTTCCGTCATCGACCGTTTACAAAACCGGACGAATGATTTATACTATAATCACAAAACGACGAAACATTGACAACGATTCATTCGAGGTGCATCTATGAACTGGGAACGTTTATTCAAGCCGCACATTCTGGAACGGGGGATGGCGTATTATTGCTTAGGCCGCGTTGAAGATCTTGAAATATATGAAGATGAGATCACCGCGGTGGTGGAGGGATCGGAGCCGTATGATGTTTCCATCGAGCTGGATGAGGACGGCGTTTCCGGCATGGAATGCACCTGTCCCTATGCCGAGGGCGGCGAGAATTGTAAGCACATGGCGGCGGTGCTGTACGCATGGCAGGGCAAAAAAACGGGATCGCGCGGCGCCGATGCGCAGATTCGGGAAGCGGTGCAGCGCGCGGACGAGGCGTTGGTGCGGCGTTTCCTGGTGGACGCGCTTCTGCGGGATGACAGGCTTTGTCGGCGGTTCATGATCGAAGCACAGCCGGACGGTGCCCCATCCATTTTAGATGATGTCGAAGCTGCCGTAGACACGATCGTTGATAAATACATGGCGGATGGCTACATCGATTATTATGAAGCGGACAATTTTGTCAGCGAGATGCTGGATATTCTGGAGGATGAAGCGGTTCCGCGCATGGAACACGGTCAGGATCTGGATGCATTTCGCGTATCGACGTTTGTGTTTCTCGCGCTGAACGACGTCGATATGGATGATTCAAACGGTGGCGTCACCATGGTTGCAAGTGCGTGCAGATCCATCTGGGAACAGATCGCGGAACGCGCCGACGATGATCTGCAGCAGAAGATGTTTGACTGGCTGACCGCAAACAGCGACGACACAATCGCAGATTATCTGGAGGGTTGCTGTGCGGATACGCTGATGCGGTGCTTCGATGCGCCGAAGTATACGGAAAAGCTGCTCAATTCCGAACAGGAAGCGCTGGATCGGGAGCTTGGCAGTAAAAATGACAGCTATCTCATCAGGCGCTGCATTCAGAACTGCGTGCGGCTGATGGAAAAGCGGGGCGACTCGGCGGAAGTGGTGGATGCGTGGCTCGCGCAATACCGCACGGCGCCGTTCGGACGCAAAATGATGATTGAACGGTGCAGGCGGGCAGGCAAGTGGGCGGAGACCGTTGCGCTTCTGAAGGAAGCCCTCGATCAGAAGGAGGATCCGCTCGGCAGCGAGGCGTATTATCATTTGCAGCTCAAGGATGCTTATGCGGCGCTCGGCTGGACGGACGAATACCGGAATGCACTTTGGAAGATCGTGACGGAAATCGCGCCGGCGAACATGGATGTCTACCGCGAATATCGATCCCTGTTCGAACCGGAGAACTGGATTGCGGAACGGGAACGGCTTTTTGCGGCGCTGCCGCGGTACGCCGACGTCGCGGCGCTGTACGCGGATGAGGAATTGTACGATCGCCTGCTGGAGCGCGCGGTGGCGCAGCGCGGAACGTACCTGCTGAAACAATATGAAAACGTGCTGGTGAAGCGGTATCCCGAACAGGTGCTGGGAAAATACGCCGACGCAATCAAAGCCGAGGCGCGAACCACCGCGGATCGAACGATCTATCGCGGATGGGTAGCGACGTTGAAGCATATGCGGAAAATTTCGGGCGGAGAAGCGATCGTCAATGAAATCGTCAAAGCATGGCGCGCCGAATACCCGCGCCGCAGGGCAATGATGGAGGAATTGGATCAGCTATAAGCGTCATTTCTGTTTTCACACATCAATGAAATTGCAAATCGTTCATACAGGCAAGCATCAACGCGCCGTCTGATTTCAAATGAAGTCGGGCGGCGCGTTTGCTTGCGTCGATCTACGAAAACATTTTGTTAAAAACAACGCGGGACGCACGAACGGTATGATTCACGGCGTGAGCGGTTTGCGAAAATGAAAGGTATAGATTAAAATAATGCGTGTAATCGTTGGGGAAACGTGGAAATTGTGGAAGTGCGGGAGGAGCCTATTTGGAGCGGGTACAAAGCCAGCTGGGACAGGATCAGGCTCGGCTGGAACGGCTGAAAATACAGATGAAACAGGCGGAGAGAACGGAGCTGCGCGCGGAGCAGCTATGGCTGATTCAGCAGGGCTACGGTATGTGTGCCGAGCTGGAGGGGCTGCTGGCAGGCTATCAGGGAATCGTGGACGAGGGAAAAAGTCCGGCGAGAAAGTGCGCGCTGTTGATTTTGCGCAAAATACAGGATGGTCTGCGCGGTTGGGAAGCTGCGGTGAACGGGCTGGCGGGCGAATCAAACGATGCTTTGACGGCGGAAAACGCAAGGATTCGGGAGGGAATTGCGCGCCTGAAGCAGATCGCTGATGGCAAAACGGCGCTTTTGCAGACGCTGAAAATGCAATTGCGCAATCATCGCGTGAAATGCCTGAACGAAGCGTTTCAGAAAATCGAAACAAAAGCGCTTGCCGCCTGTGAGGGCGAGCCGGAGCGGCAGAAGCAGGAACGAAGGCTGCGGGAACGAAAGCACATTCTGGAATTTGAAAACGGCTATCGCCGGATCAAAGCCGGCATGCGCGAATTGCGGCGCAGGGCGGACATCGCGGGCTTTGCGGACGATGCGTTTGGGCGGATTGACCGCGCGCTGGAACAGCTTCGGGAGCGCGATCCCGATACCGCGGCGCTGCATCAGCTGGAGATTTACGATGTGCAGCCCCTCGCGAACCGGCTGCGCAAATATGAAAAGGATGCGCGAGCGCTGGATGAGGAATTGAGCCGGCATCTGGCGGTGTACGATGCGCTGTGCGAGGAAACCGGTCTGCGTCCGGTGGATGCGTTTCCCTTTCGGGAGGAATCGATTCAGGAAATCGACGCGGCGTGCGATCAGCTGCTGCATTCCGCGGAAATGCGTGGCGAAATGCAGCCCGCGGAAAAAGGAGAAGCGGCAGCGCAGATTTCGCGCTATGAACGCTATCGGAATCAGAAGAAAAAGTATCGGGAAATATAACGGCTTTGCAGGTGCAAAGCGCAGGTCAGCCGGCGGATTCACTCCGGCTGATCTTTTTGTTTGGGAGCGCGGTGGGCAGGCTTTGGCGGGGAACACAGGCCGTGCGAACTTTTATTTTCTGCTTTTTGATTTCATTAAAAGGGGATTTGGGCGTTGTATGCGCGTTAGAAATGCGAATCAAAAAGGGGAAAAGAAATGATTAAAGTGGACAGTATGCGAAAATGAGGTGGTGCCATTTGTATCTTTTTCGAAATGCATGTTAACAATCGCAGCCAATTGCGGGGGAGTGTATTGACAATTGCCAATCTTTTATAGTAAAATATTATAGGAAATTGGTATGACAAATACCAATGAAATTGGTCGGAACAATCAAAGCAACGCCGGAGAGGGCGGAGGATCGCCGATGCGGCGGCCTTTGCCGGAAACGACAGCGAAAAAAACAAGAGGATGAGAATATGAAGGTTGAAGATCTGAAGGGAAAAGTTGCAATTGTTACCGGCGGCGGCGGCGCCATCGGCAGCGCAATGTGCAAGGAACTTGCGCGCAACGGCGCGAAGGTGGTTCTGACGGGACGCACGCTGGAAACGCTGCAGAAGATCGTGGATGAAATCCGCGCCGAGGGCGGCGAAGCCTCCCCCGTGGTGTGCGACGTATCCAAGCGCGAAAGCGCCGAACATCTGATTCAGGAAACCGTGCGCATCTATGGCCGCGTGGACATCATGGTGAACAACGCGGGCATCAACGGCGGTCCCCAGTACCGCAAGCGCGTGCATGAATATGATGAAGGCCTGTGGGATCGCATCGTTTCGATCGACCTGAAGGGCGTATACAATTGTTCGAAGTATGCCGCGCGCCAGATGATCGCGCAGGGCGAAGGCGGCAGCATCATCAACGTAGGTTCGATCGTTGGCCTTACCCCGCTGCGCCTGCAGTGCGGCTTCGCCGCGGCGAAGGGCGGCGTATTTTCGCTGACGCGCACGATGGCGCTGGAGCTTGCGCCGAAGGGCATCCGCGTAAACAGCATCGCGCCCGGATCGGTTATGTTTGAAGGTACGCGCGCGTTGTTCTATGCCAACCCCGTGACGGCGGAGGGCATCACATCGCACATTCCGCAGGGCCGTCCGGGCGATCCTGAGGATATCGCGGGCGCGACCTGCTTCCTGGCCTCCGACGCTTCCAAGTATATGACCGGCACGAACATCACGGTGGACGGCGGCTGGATCTGCGGCTACAACCGCGATCTGTAAGCAGGACAGGAGGAACAGAAAAATGATGCAGGAATTGAAAGATAAGGTCGTTATCGTTGTGGGCGCGGCGGGCGCAACCGGCGCGGCTGTGGCGAAGGCGTTTGTGAAAAACGGCGCGAAGGTCGTAATTGCGGACATTCGCAAGGCGGAGCTGGATAAGGTTGCCGAAGATCTGAAAAAGCTGGGCACGGTCGAAGCGGTGGAAGTGGACGTGCGCAATATGGACAGCGCACACGCCATGGTCGAAAAGGCGGTTTCCCTCTACGGCGGACTGGACGCCATGGTAAACGCGGCGGGCGTGATGGGCAACATCGCGCATCGCGCGGAATTGCAGGATTACGATGATGATCTGTTCGACGATGTGATCGCGACGGATATGACGGGCGCGTTCTATTGCGTCAAGGCCGCGGCGCAGCAGATGGTTGCGCAGGGGCGCGGCGGCAGCATTACGACGGTCGGTTCCGCGAAGGGACTTATGCCGTCCAAGCTGCAATGCGCGTTCTCGGCGGCGAAGGCGGGCATGTTTAACTTCACCCGCGCGGTGGGCATGGAAATGGCGCCGGACGGCATCCGCATCAACGCACTGGCGGCGGGCGATGTGGAAAATGAGGAAGTTTCCAAGCTGGACGAAGAATCCATGAAGCTGATGCTGAGCCACATTCCGGCGGGCAGAATCGCCAAGCCGGAGGATTTCGCGGGCATCTGCTGCTTCCTGGCGACGGACGCGGCTTCTTACATCAACGGCGCGATCATTCCGGTTGACGGCGCATGGGACATCGGCGTAACCAGAGATTTCTGATCCATACGTCCCTGTTTATAACCAACGAATTTATTGGCGGGAGCGCCAATGAAAAAAAAGATGGAGGGTTACCAATCATGAAAAGAATCGTTTCTCTGATCCTGGTTCTCTGCATGGTGATCGCAGGCGCGGCGCTGGCTGAGAACAAGTGGAACTCCGCAGAGCTTGCCGAAGAAGGCAAGATCTGGAAGATCGCCATGTCCAACAACTTTATCGGCAACGATTGGCGTCAGAACATGGAAGCCGTTACCCAGATGGTAGCAGCGGATCCCTATTATGCAAACCAGTGCACCGTTGACATCATCGAGTGCGACAACGACCCCGAATCCCAGACCGCTTCCATCGACGCCATCGTTGAGATGGGCTACGATGCGATCCTGGTAGACTCCTCCTCCGTTACCGGTATCGACAACGCGCTGATGCGCGCCGAGCAGGCCGGTCTGGCGGTTGTAGTTTTCGACCAGGTAGTAACCACCGATCATTTCGTAAAGATCGAAACCGACTGGGCGGCAGTTGCAAGACTGTGCGCTGAGTTCATCGCGGAAGCCTGCGATTACAAGGGCAACTGGGTTCTGGACATCGGTCTGAACGGTTCTGCGACCGGCGCCGCGATGTCGGATGCTGCGGAAGCATGGATGAAGGAAAATGCGCCCGAAATGGTAGAAGTTGCTACCTTCGAAGGTCAGTTCGCAGAAGCGCCCGCTGAAGAAGCGATCGCATCCGCGATGGCGGCGAATTCCCAGATCGACGCTGTATTCTCTCAGGGCTATGTAAACTGCATCGCGCGTCAGTTCCGCAACGCGGGCAAGAAGATCCCCGTGATCACCGGCGGCGGCGCGAACGGCACCGGCATCGACGTTCTGGCGAACGGCGATTACGATGTACTGCAGTGGCTGGTAAACTGGCCGGGTCTGGGCGCAGTTGCGATGGAATACGCGCTGCAGATGCTCAACGGTCAGGTGCCGGAAGAGAAGCACATCCTGATGGGCGGCGTATGGCTCACCAACCGCAAGGATCTGACCGACAAGATCGGCGGCGAACTGGCGGAAGCTTATGAGTATGTCGAGGGCGAAACCGTGTTCTCCAACTACACCCCCGCCTACGAAGCATGGGTACTGCCGGCAGATTTCCCGGTACAGATCAACATGGAAGAACTGGTAGAGCGCCAGAAGAGCTTCCACTAATCAACGCGAATAATTTGTAAAACTGTTCAAACAAAAGCGAGTCCGCCCACCTTCGGGTGGACTCGCATCCATTATCGGACATCGAACATTGCCTATTTATTGGAATTTTGATCAGGAATGGAGATCGAAATATGGATCTGGAACTGAAAAATATCACCAAATCATTCAGCGGTGTGAAGGCGCTGCGCGGCGTTGAGTTTTGCGCGAATCATGGCGAGGTATGCGCGTTGCTGGGTGAAAATGGCGCCGGTAAAAGCACGCTGATCAAGATTCTCAGCGGTTCTTTGCGTGCGGATTCCGGAACGATTACATTGGATGGAGAGCAGCTGGACATTCGCTCTCCCCGCGATGCTTTCCGCTATGGCATCAGCCCCGTTTATCAGGAACTGTCGCTGGCGCCCAATCTGGATGTTGCGCACAATGTTTTCCTGTATCGCGACGATATGCGCGTGGGCCAGATGATCAACCGCAGGGAAATCAATCGTAAAACGCAGGAGCTATTGGACAGATACGGCATTTCCGAAGTAAAGCCCACCGATCTGGTTCGCGATCTCGGCCTGCCCTTCCGCCAGATGGTGGAAATCGTGAAGGCGCTCGCTCGCGATCCGAAGGTGGTTATTCTGGATGAAGCGACTTCCGCACTGCCGGAGGATCGCGTGGAATGGCTTTTGAAGATCGCCCGCCAGATGGCGGATGAGGGCCGTATCGTCATTTTTATATCGCATCGACTGGCGGAAATTCACGGCGGCTGCGATCGCGTGATCGTATTCCGCAACGGCGAATATGTGGGCAGCCGTAATATTAAGGAAACCAATAACGATGAACTGGTATCGATGATGCTCGGCCGCAAGCAGGAGGGCTATTTCCCGCCGAAGGAGAACACCCGCACCGAGGAGGTTATGCTGGAAATAAAGGATATTCACTACGGCAAATATCTGCACGGCATCAACCTGAAGGCGCACAAGGGCGAAATTCTGGGCGTGGGCGGACTTGCCGGACAGGGACAATCCGAATTGTTCTCTGCGTTGGCGGGCGTGATCCGTCCGCAGCAGGGCGAAATCATCGCCGAGGGCAAAAAGATCACGATGCATAAGCCCGCCGATGCATTCAAGCACGGCATTGCGCTGATTCCTGAGGATCGAAGCACGCAGGGTCTGATCCTTACGCTTTCGATTCGTGAAAACATTACGTTCCCGGTGCTGAACCGCATCTGCAAGGGGCCGTTCCTGGATGGCAAGAGCGAAGATCAGATCATCAATTCTTCGATGAACCATCTGCGCATCAAGGCGATCGATGCGGAAATGAACGTGGGCGAGCTTTCGGGCGGCAACCAGCAGAAGGTGCTGTTCTCCAAGCTGTTTGCGACCGATCCGAAGATCTTCCTGATGTACGATTGCACGCGCGGCGTTGACGTGGGCACCAAGGCGGATATCTTCGTGCTGCTGCGCGATCTGGTGCGGCAGGGCTATACGGTAATCTATTATTCCTCCGATGTTGAGGAACTGGTAAACGTGTGCGACAGCGTTGCCGTGGTATGCGATGGCAAGGTTTCCGCATTGCTCGAGGGCAAAAACATTACCAAAGAAAATATTATTCTGGCTTCCGTTGGCGCAGCCATCCATGATTTTGAAAACGATAAGGAGGTTGCTGAATAATGGAAAGGGCAAACAAGGCAAGAAAATTCAGCCTCTGGGGATGGTTCAAAAGCAATTTTGATCAGATTTTCCCCTATATCATGCTGCTGATCGTATTGATCATCATTCGCATTGCCCAGCCCACGGCGCTTTCCGGCAACTGGATCGCCAACAAGATCGAAGGCACGATGATTCTGGTGTTCGCTTCGATGGGACAGGCGTTTGTATCCCTGCTGTACGGCACCGATCTTTCGATCGCGGGCATGATCTGCCTTACCAATTCGCTGGCGGCGGTTATCATGCCGGATAGCACCATCGGTATCATCGGCACGGTGCTGCTGATCATGTTAATCGGCGTGGTGGGCGGTTCGCTGAACGGTTTGATGATCACCAAGCTGCGCATGCAGCCGTGGATCGTAACGCTGGGCACCTGGCAGATCTTCGATGGCATCGCGCTGCTGATCCTGCGCTACGATGGCGGTTCGCCCGCGTGGGGCTTTACCAGCACGATCATGCATCGCTGGGGCAAGATTCCGGTTTCCCTGATCTTTATCATTCTGCTGATTCTGATGTGGCAATGGATCAAGCGCACGCGCTTCGGCACCGCGCTGTTTGCGATCGGTCTGGATCCTTCGCGCGCGCATTACAGCGGCATCAATGTAAACCGCACGATTTTGATGGTGTACGCCTTCTCCGGCCTGTTCGCCGCGATCGCCGGTCTGTACAGAACCGCTTATGTAAATTCGGGTTCGCCTACGGCGGGCGACAGCTATGTGCTGCTGACCTGCTGCGCATGCGTCATCGGCGGCGTGAATGCGTCTACCGGACGCGGATCGCTGACGGGCACCATCGTGGGCGCGTTCGTGCTGAAGCTGCTCACGGATACGCTGCTGTTCCTCGGCCTGAAGGCGTATTGGACGTCCCTGATTCAGGGCATTCTGCTGATCGTGATGGTCGCTTTCAACCAGATCATCGCCATCATCAAAAACAAGCGCATCGCTGAAGGGAGAGAAGTATAATGCTGACTAAGATCAAGCGGTCGTACCGCAAGAATTCTTCGATATACTTCAGCTACGCAATGGCGATTGTCATGTATATCGTCGTAAGTATTTTAAAGCCGGAATTCGCCACCATCGGTCAGATTCGACTGCTGACGGCGCAGGCGGCGATCCTAGGCATTCTGGCGGTCGGCCAGACGTTTGCGATCCTGCTGTGCGGCATCGATCTTTCCATTCAGTGGACGCTGAACGGCGCGGCGGTGCTGTTCGTAATGATGTGCAAGAGCAATGGCATCGAAGGCGGATGGGCGGAAATCGGCGTTATGGCGATCTGCTGTCTGCTGGGCGCGGCGGTCGGCATGTTCAAGGGCTTCGGTATCGCCTATCTGAACATCAGCCCGCTGATTATGACCTACGGCGTAAACGTAATCATTCAGGGCATTACGGTAGGCCTTACGCACAATTCCTTCGCGGGCGGCTATACGCCTGCCGATTTGCAGAAATTCGTGATGGCTTCGCCGCTCGGCCTGCCGAACATCGTATGGGTGTGGCTGGTCGTCGCCGTGATCATTACGCTGCTGCTGTGGAAAACCCCCTTTGGCCGCAAGGTGTACGCCATCGGCAACAATGAATCCGTGGCGCACTATTCCGGCATCGATACTCGAATGACCAAGATGATCGCTTACGGCATCAGCGGCCTGTTCGCGGCGTTCGGCGGCATTTTGTACGCGGGCAAGATCACCAACGCGTATCTGGGCATGGGCGATTTCATTCTGTTCCAGTCCATCGCGGTTGTGGCGATCGGCGGTACTTCCATGTCCGGCGGCCGCGGCAATTATATCGGCACGATCGCGGGCGCACTGGTGCTGACCATCGCGAACGGCATGCTGTCCGCGTTCATGATGCCCGATGCAGTCAAGAACATCGTGTACGGCGTGATCCTGCTGGTCGCGGTATACGTAACGATTCTGCGCCAGAATCAGGGCAAAAAAGCGGTAATGTAATATAGTGGGCGGGGAGGGGCTTCATCGTCCCTCCCAAACCTGTATGATGGAGTTCATCGATATGAAAAGAAGATGCTTGCAAATCTGCGCGGTTATTTTGCTCGCGCTGCTTATGCTGAATATCGGCGGCGCGCTGGCGGAATATGGTCTGCCGGATGGAATGGCGGAAGCCACGCAATGGACGGTGGATACCGCAAATATCGTAAACGGCGGCGCCGTCGCACAGGGCGATGGCTGCACCTATTATTGCAGCAACGGCATTTGGGTAAAGCCGGATGACGGCGATCCCTATATGCTGTGGGATGTGTACGCCACTTCGCTGATTTATCGGGATGGTATGATCTATTATACCGATGCGGGCCAGTCCAACGCGCTGTATTGCAGACCCGTGGCGGGCGGTGAAGCGAAGCGGATCGTGCCGTTCAGCGCGGAATTCTTTGCCTTTTCGGGCGATGAACTGTTTTTCGCGTGCGTAAAGCGGCTGGAGCATCGCGGCCTGTATCGCTGCGGCGCGGATGGAAGCGATCTTACGAAGCTTTCGGATGCGAACGTCGGCTTCCTGCTGACCACGGATGCATATCTGTATTATACGGATAAGGATGCGAGAAACGCGCTGGTGCGCACAGATCACGACGGTCAGAATCAAAAGACGCTGATCGACGAATATGTCTATTGCGCGCTGATCCATGAAGCGGAATCGAAGATGTATTTTTCCACCACGAAGGCGGTGTATTCCTGCGGGCTGGATGGCAAGGGCGCGCGGATCATTATGCCCATTCCGGCGAACGCTTTATCGATCGGCGGAACGGATCTGTTTATGGCGGTGTATTCCTACACCGGCAAGGTGGATTATTCCGTGGGCATTTTCCGCATCGGATCCGGCGATGAAAAAATGAACTGGGTGCGCCAGAATCAGGCGTCCATGCTCTGCGTCGGTTCCGGCAAGCTGTACTACAAAAATGTGGACGAGGGCTTCCGGCTGATGCGCTGCGATTTCAGCGGCGCAAATCCCGTATACGTCGCTTCGGGAGAAGCGGACAGCATACTGGATCAGGTAGAGGAAGCGAATCGGGCGCAGGAGAACAATCAATAAGGAGATACGGATGATGATGAACACGAAACTGTTTGGCGCGATGCAGAAGGACAACATCGATCTGATGATCCTTTGCAGGCCGGATAATGTGGCGTATGTAACGGGCTATGATACCCCGATTTCCTATGGCGCGAGCGACAGCTGCGTAGACGGCGCGTTTACCTACGCCGTTGTGGATGCGCAGCGCGGCAAGGTGACGATGCTGGCGGCGGATTGCGTATTCGGCTCCGCAAAGGAAAACAGCTTTGCGGATGAGGTTCTGCCCTTTGGCACCATGGATTTCTTCGAGGATAAGCATTATCCCCAGTGCCTGTACAGCCTGTTCGACGATGTGCTGGACGGCGCGCTGAAGGGCGCAAAGCGCATCGCGGTGGAAATGCTGGCGACCCCGTGGTTCGTAAAGAGCGCAGTAGATAAGCGCTTCAGCGGCGAAACGATCGATGCGCAGGCGTGGATCGATGTGATTCGCATGGTGAAAATGCCCTACGAAATCGAACGCCTGCGCCGCGCGGCGAACGCGCTGAACGCGGGACACGCGGAATTTATGCGTCAGGCGCGCGAATACCGCGAAGGCATGACCGAATACGATGTATATTTCGCGGTGTATCAGGCGATCTTCGGCGCGGCGGGCAAGGTAACGCTCACCGGCGATGTGGCGACAGGCCCGCGCGTGGGCAGGCTTGCCGGCATTTCCGGTCCGGTGGATCGCGTGATCCAGCGCGGTGATAACGGCATATTCGATACCAGCATCCGCCTGAACGGCTACTGGTGCGATTGTGCGAATACCGTAACCTTCGGCGCGAAGCCCTCCGAAAAGGAACTGGATTATTTCAAGATGGTGCGCGATGTGTTCAATACCGGTCTTTCCATGCTGAAGCCCGGCAACACGCTGCGCGGCGTGGATGAAGCGATGAAGAAGGTATTCAACCGCTATGGCCATGAACCGATCGTATACAGCGGACATCATGTGGGCTGCAATGTAAATGAACCCGCCCGCATCCTCTGCTACGATCCGGATACGCCCATCGTGCCCAACATGGTGGTGTGCATGGAGCCGCAGAATTTCTCAGGCACGGATGATGGTGTCGGCGTGCGCCTTGAGCACATGATTCTGGTTACCGAAAACGGCGCGGAGGAGCTGAACACCTTCAAGTGGGGCTTCGAGGAATACGCATAACGCGTTTGCGTATCCGATTCGTATCGTCGATGTAGGAATTGCAGTTTTCCGCGTTCGCCTGCGCAAATTTTTTACAGGCGAACGCGGGAAAATTGCTTGACGCGGAAAACATGAGATGGTATTATTTTTAGGAACTGAGCAAGGGCGTGACGTTTGGAAGGCGTCTTTCGCTCTTTTTTATTTTTCGGGGAGGTACGATACATGAGCGAGTACGGCAAAAAGTATATTTTCGTAACCGGCGGCGTGGTTTCCGGTCTGGGCAAGGGCATTACGGCGGCTTCGCTGGGCAGGCTGCTCAAGGCGCGCGGGCTGAAGGTCGCGGCGCAGAAGCTGGATCCCTACATCAACGTCGATCCCGGCACGATGAGCCCCTATCAGCACGGCGAGGTATACGTGACCGAGGACGGCGCGGAAACCGATCTGGATCTGGGACATTACGAACGCTTCATCGATGAGGATCTGAACAAGTACTCCAATCTGACCACCGGCAAGGTGTTTTCCAACGTCATCTCCCGCGAACGGCAGGGCGGCTATCTGGGCTCTACCGTGCAGATTATTCCCCACATTACGGATGAAATCAAGCGCTTTATCTATTCCGTAGGCAAAAAGACCGACGCCGATGTGGTGATCACCGAAATCGGCGGCACCATCGGCGATATCGAAAGCCAGCCCTTCATCGACGCCATCCGCCAGGTGGGGCGCGAGGTCGGCAAGGATAATTCGCTGTACATTCATGTAACGCTCGTGCCGTATCTGAAGGCTTCGGGCGAGCATAAATCCAAGCCCACGCAGCATTCCGTGAAGGAGCTGCAGGGCATGGGCATTTCGCCGGACATCATCGTACTGCGCACCGATGAAAAAATCACCGATGAAAGCATCTTCCGCAAGGTCGCCAATTTCTGCAATGTCGCGCCGGACTGCGTCATCGAAAATCTTACGCTGCCGATTCTGTACGAAGCGCCGCTGATGCTGGAGGAAGCGAACCTTTCCGGCATCGTGTGCCGCGAACTGCATATCGATGCGCCCGCGCCCGATCTGACCGAATGGAGCGCCATGGTGGATCGCGTGCGGCACCAGAACAAGCGCGTGACCATCGGGCTGGTGGGCAAATATGTGCAGCTGCACGATGCGTATCTTTCCGTGGCGGAAGCGCTGCGGCACGCGGGCTATGCGCTGGATGCGCGCGTAAATATCGAATGGATCGATTCCGAAGCGATTACCGAGGAAACCTGCGAAGAACTGCTCTCCGGTCTGGACGGCATCATCGTGCCCGGCGGCTTCGGTTCGCGCGGCATTGAAGGCATGATTCTGACGGCGAAATATGCGCGGCTGCACCATGTGCCGTATTTCGGCATCTGCCTGGGCATGCAGATCGCCGTGATCGAATACGCGCGCCACGCGCTGGGGCTGCAAAAGGCGAATTCCCATGAATTTGATGAATGCACGCCCGATCCCGTGATCGATTTCATGCCCGGCCAGAGCGACGAAATCGATAAGGGCGGCACGCTGCGGCTGGGCAGCTATCCCTGCTGCGTCGTTCCCGATACCACGATGGCGCGCTGCTATGGAAAGGATCGCATCGATGAACGCCATCGCCACCGCTATGAATTCAACAACCTGTACCGCGAACGGCTGGAGGCTGCGGGGCTGACGCTGAGCGGCATTTCCCCGAACGGAAGGCTGGTCGAGACCGTGGAGCTGTCCGACGAGGATTTCTATCTGGGCGTGCAGTTCCATCCCGAATTCAAGAGCCGCCCGAACCGCCCGCATCCGCTGTTCCTGGGCTTCGTAGGCGCTTCCATCGCGCGGGCGGAGCAGAAGTAAATCCGCGGGTACTACGTATATCATTTTATGAAAGCTGTCGCAGAATGCGTATCTGCGGCAGTTTTTTTGCCGCTATCGGCAAAAATAAGCGAGAAATAGATTTGAGAATCGGTTGTATTTTTGCCGATAAGATGGTATACTATCGCTAGATCATCCGCAGGAGGCAATGCATGGCGTATCTTTCCGTTGCAGAAATATCGAAAAAATGGAATGTATCCGAACGCAGCGTGCGCAATTATTGCGCCGAAGGGCGCGTGGCGGGCGCTTTCCTGACGGGAAAAACATGGAATATTCCATCCGACGCGGAAAAGCCCGCGCGCGTTTCGAAAAGGCGCGCACCCGAAACGCTGCTGGACAGATTGCGCGATGAAAAGGCTGCCAAACGTTCCGGCGGCATTTATCATAAAATCCAGATCGATCTGACCTACAATTCCAATCGCATCGAGGGCAGCCGCCTGACCCACGATCAAACGCGCTATATATTTGAAACCAACACCATCGGCGTTACCGATGAAAGCGTAAACGTGGATGATGTGATCGAAACCGCCAATCATTTTCGCTGCATCGATCGGGTGATCGATCGGGCGAACGCCCCGCTTACCGAGGGGCTGATCAGGCAGCTGCATGCAGCGCTGAAAACCGGTACCAGCGACAGCCGAAGGGACTGGTTTGCCGTCGGAGATTACAAGCGCTATCCCAACGAGGTCGGCGGCAGGGAAACGACGCTGCCGGAGGATGTTCCGGCGGCGATGAAGCGGCTGATTGCCGATTATAACGCCATTCAGAATATGACTTTCGAAGATATGATCGAATTTCATGTGCGCCTTGAGCGCATCCATCCATTTCAGGATGGAAACGGCAGGGTTGGCCGCCTGATTCTGTTCAAGGAATGCCTGAAATACGGCGTGGTGCCCTTCATGATCGAGGATGATCTGAAGATGTTCTATTATCGCGGGCTCGCCGAATGGGATAACGAACGTGGCTATCTGATGGATACCTGCCTGACCGCGCAGGACAGATTCAAGCGGTACCTGGACTATTTCCGCATTGCGTATTGATTGTGCGCAAGGAAAGGGATCGTCATTTTCAAAATATAATTGCGTCATACAAAGATTTGTTTGTTTGGCGCTTTTTTACTGGACATTTATTTTTGAATAATGTATACTATATTATGGAATGGTTTGGAAATGATAACCTGTTTTTTGCGTGCACGGACGATGAAATGCAACTGATGTAGGGGGAACGGTGCGGATGAAAAAGCTTCTGGCGATGGTGCTGCTGATTCTGATCACATGTACAGCCGCCGCTTTTGCGGAGGAAACGCAGTGGCGAACGGACTGGCAGCAGCTTGTGGGCGTCGATTATCTGGTAAAGATGCCGGAGGGGTATTACCTGCTGAACAAATATAC
>CAKUKP010000001.1 GCA_934663625.1 uncultured Clostridia bacterium | reverse complement strand
CCGCTGTGGACGGCGCTGTCTCCCATGAGCAGGCTGTCAAGCTCCGCCAGTGTCTCGACCACATCGACGAACTCGAAAAGCACCGTTCCCAGATCGAAGCTGAAATCCACCGCCTCGTCTCCCCGTTCACAACCGCCCTCGACTTGATTCACACCGTCCCGGGCTTCGATAGGAATCCCTTGACCGCTATCACCGTCGTCTCCGAAATCGGCGTCGATATGTCCGTGTTCCCTTCGGCTAAGAATCTTGTATCGTGGGCGGGCTGCTGCCCTCGCAACGACCAGAGCGGCGGCAAGATCAAGTCATCCCGTATTTCCAAAGCGGGTTCCTGTCTTAAACCGCTTCTCGTTCAGGTTGCCAATGCTGTGATTAAATCCAAAGATCACCCCGAATTCGGTGTGCGTTATCGCCGCATCAAGGCTCGTCGTGGGCACAAGAAAGCCATCATCGCCATTTGCCGCATGCTCCTGACCGCTATCTGGAACGTGCTTGCAAAAGGCATCCCTTATTCTCCGGATGGTTTCTCTGTCCTGCAGCCTTCTTTCGTTTCCAAGCCTCTGTCCAAATCTCAGGGACTTGCTCTGCTCAGACAGATGGGTTATCTCATTAAAGACGATTCTCCCGTCCCTGCCTGATTGTTCTACTTATCCCTGCGACCATCTCTTTGGATGGTCTGTTTCCTTATGCCTTTGGCAAGGTGATGCTGTTTCAAACTTCATCCTCTGTTTCAAATAATCCAGTTATTTGCCCCGCTTTTCTGTTCCTCAGTTTCCGCAGAATTGCTCTCTCCTGAGTTTTTTTCAAAGTTTACTTTTCATAATTTTCATCATGGCTATGTTCTTCTCGACACAAATGTTATATCATATTTTATTTCGTACCGATGAAGGAAATTTCTATCAAATTTCTATCAGTTCCATTCAAGCTGCGCTATGGGTGTTGGATAAATGGAAACGTCTGCAAGTAATCTATTACAAGCCCGATAGTTGTACGGTTCATCTGTTGGTTGACCAGTGGTATCGCAGGTTTGTCATTTTCAAGTCATCGCGATAAGTCGCGTCGGCACCTTCCTCGTCAGAGGAAGGCAAGGGCTACGACCGATCTTCCCTCAGCTCTACCAGATAAGAATAGCGGATATTGCGCTGTTCTCCTGGCTCCCCATCATCATGGAAACTGCGAGATCAAATACGAAGCTGACAGGTAATGCTTTGCTGATGAGTTTATCGATGCAGCTGGAATGCTGTTATTTAGTACGCCAAACAACAAGCGCTCACACCGAAATCATTTTTCCAGGCGTGAGCGCTTTTCTTGCGGTTATAGAGTTTTTTGCTTTCGATCTTTTTGGTTGCGGGGGAGAAAGCCCAGGTGGTGCGCTTTTGATTGTCCAGTTCTTTACGGGCTTTCTTGCTCAGCTTTTCGCGGGAGATGAATTTCGCCATGGGGTTCACATCCTTTCACTATGGCGGCAGGGGCAGAAAAAACCTGGCAAGCTCTCTGCCTGCCAGGCGTTTGGCGGAAGCGGTGGGATTCGAACCCACGAACCCATCTCTGGATTACCCGATTTCGAGTCGGGGCCGTTATGACCACTTCGATACGCTTCCACAGCTTATTTATTATACCGCGAGCGGATTGAAAAAGTCAAGTGAAATCGGCGGGCGAAGGGGTATTTAACAATCGGCGGGGAAATACGAAATACTGCTCCCAACCGAATATCTGTAAAACCCCGATCTGCCTTATTCGCCACCGGACGATGCGATCATCGATCCGCACAGGACGCGCCGTTCGATATTGTTCTGCGTATCGGCAAAGATCGATTCCGGAATGTTTGCGGCGTTCTTCTTCAGCAGCAGCACGATGGTGGAGCCGCCGTATTCGAAATAGCCCTTTTCTTCGCCGCGCGCGAAGGTGTGCGCGCCGTGCAGATTTTTGATCCTGCCCACCAGCATCGCGCCCACTTCAATCTGCGCGCACAAGCCGAAATGATCGGTCTGCATAAAGGTATATTCGCGCGCGTTCTGCACGAACACATCCGTATTTTCCAGCGCAATCGGGCGCACGGTGTGCAGCGCGCCGGCAATGAAATGGTTTTCGCCCTTGCGCCCGCTGTCGAAATAGCGATAGCGATGGTAATCATCCACGCACAGGCGGAATACGAGGCAGACGCCATCCTGAAATTCGGCGCTGCGCGGATCATCGCCCAGCAGCTGCGCGACGCTGTAGCGGCTATGCTTGATGGGAATCGTGTTTCCATCGATGCGGTAGGCGGACAGGCGACCGTCGCACGGCGCGATCAGGTGCGCGTCCGCTGCATCGACGGGACGGCGCTCCGGACGAATGCGGCGCGTAAAGCACGCGTTGAAGCTGGCATAGCGTTCGGGCAGGTATTCGGATAAATCGATATTACCCTTTTTTAGAAACAGCGGGATGAAGATTCGCGACACGCGGGTATCCAGAAACGCGCCGATGGCGCGGGAGAGCCATGGCGCGGTCAGAACGCGCAGAATCGCGCGTCCGGGAATGGTTTCATACAGAAAGCGAAGCATCAGAAGCCCCTTCGATAGCCCAGAAAGCGCACCAGCCAGATCAGCACGAATTCCACCACGCCGATGCCCACCATCAGCATGATGCCCTTGAAGCCCGGCTTGCGCACGCTGATTTTGCTGACGAACAGAAACGCGGTCAGCAGCATCAGCGCATAATAGCCCACGGCGATATCGACGCCGGTCAGGGTCAGAAGCAGATAGCGAATCAGCAGGAACGTGGGGAAAATCAGCGAGGATGAGGTGATCGGCAGGCCCGTGTACTGCTTGCGCACGGCGATGCCGTTTTTCTGATTTTCCACTTCGGTCACGTTGAAATACGCCAGACGAATCAGCCCGCCCAGCGCAAACGCGCAATACACGATCAGATACGCCCAAACGGGGATTTCCGCCACCAGACAGGGATCGATCAGCGAATCGAAAACGGCGCTGGTGCGATAGACCGCGATGCCGATGCAAATCGGCAGTACGCCAAACGCCACCAGATCCGCCAACGAATCCAGCTGGATTCCGTATTGCTTTTCGGCCTCGGTACGGTTTTTCTTGGTGCGCGCCACCTTGCCGTCGAACGCATCGCAAAGCCCGGAAAACAGAAGGAACATAGAGCCGATATAGGGATGACCGAAGCCCAGAAAGCACATGAATATGCCCGCGATCGCCGAAAGAAGCGATGCGTAGGTCAGCCACACCGTATATCCGTAAAATCCAATCATTTGTTTTGCCTCCTGTTTATCTTGCGTAGGATGTAGGAAATCAGCAGCGCCAGCGCGCACAGCAGGATGCACGCATAAAAGGAAACGGTTCGCGCCAGCAATTCCAGATTTACGGGGTCGGCCGCGAAGGAACCCAACCCGTCCAGCGCCATATAATCCGCGACGCCCACGCTGCCCGGAAGCGGGATGCAGTAGGAGCCGACCGATACCATCATTTGCATACAGAACGCATCGATCGCCTTGGATGCAGCCCCGTTCGCCGCCAGATAGGTGAGCGGCGTGACCGCGATCAGGAAAATGCGCTGCGCCAGATTGAACGCGAACGCGCCAAAGATCGCGCCCCGATGGCCGTGCATCATTTCGCCGCACAGCCGGTAATCCTGTTCCATCCGCGCAAGGCGCGCGCGATGGTTTTCCACATTGCGAATCAGATGCAGCTTCTGCCCGATGCGCCAGAAGAAATTGGCGATCTTCGTAAACGCGCGCGCGTTGTAAATCAGCATCAGTATTCCGGCGAACAGCGCCGCCTGCACGGCGACGCCGATGATGATCAGCAATCGGGACGTGGTACCGAAGCAGCCCAGCGCGGACGGGCGCAGCAGTAACGAAAGCGCGCTGATCGTCAGCGTAGAAGCGGCGTAGAGCGCCAGATTCATCAAGAGCACCACCGTGGCGGTAACGCCCGGAATGCCATCGCGCATCATCAGAAGCGCGGACGCGGGCTGTCCGCCGGTGGACGACGGCGTGATCGCGGAAAAATACAGATCCGCCGCGGAATACATGATCCCGCTGTGCAGCTTCTGGGGATGCCCCGTCGCGCGGCACAATACCAGCAGCGCGAGCCCTTCGCACAGAATGTACAGAAGCATACTGCCCACGGCGCAGATCAGATAGACCGGCTTCGCCGCCGCGATGTAATCCACAAAGCCTTCCGCGGTGAAGGAAGCGCTCTGCGAAATCACGGCGTACAGGGTAAGACCGATCAATACGATGAACAATACCGGATAGAGAATCGTTTTCCTGTTTTTCATGCCTTCCTTTTTGCAGCCGTCAGGGCGCGCGAGCCCCAAAGGCCGATTTCAGCCGCCAGCAGCGCGGCGGGAATATCGACGATTGCATGCTGGCGAACCAGCAGCGTGGACGCAAATACCGATACGGCGAAGATCAGGCTGAACGCCTTATAGCCGCGCGATACTTTTTTGCAGCTGAACAGCCCGCGCCAGCAGAGCCAGCTTTCCAGACAATGGATGCTGGGCAGCAGATGCGTAGGTTCATCCAGCGAATAGATGATGCGCGTGATCGCGGAAAAAATATCATTTCCCTGCGGCACGGGGCGCGGCATGGCGGTGGGGATCAGAATAAAGCAGAACATGCAGATGATCTTGGCGATCCATTCGCCGTGCAGCACATACCGGCAATTTTCGGGGCTTTCCCGCGCGATCAATATGCAATTCACGATCCAGAACAGATAGGAAAGCACATACACCACGATCATTGGCGGAAACAGCGGGATTTTGTAATCCAGCGGCAGCAGAATATTGACCGCGGGCATCATGCCATCGAATATGCGCGACCCATAATACACCGCAAAGTTCAGCGCGGCGGTGATCAGCAGCGGCAGCTTCGCATACCGCGGTATGTACTTTTCCGGCACAAGCACTCTCATAATACAAGATTATAACATCTCCGTGCAAAAATGTCCAGCCGGCCGGAAAGATATGACAGCATTGTAAGAAAATCTCATGTAAATCTCAACACCCTGCGATGAATATATGCCGCGGTTGACGAAAGCGGGAAAGTATGCTACACTCAGAGCGAAAAAACGAATGATTCATTGGGAGGGCTGTTTTATGAAGCGTTTATTCTGCATCGTTCTTGCCATGATCATCGCCGCATGCGCGATGACGGCGTTTGCATCCGCGGAGGAAATTTCCATTACCGATATGATGGGGCGCGAGGTAAAGCTTTCCGCGCCGGCGCAGCGCATCGTGGCGCTGACCGCAGCGGACTGCGAAATTCTGTATGCCATCGGCGCGGGCGAATATCTGGTGGGCCGCGGCGAATACTGCGATTACCCCGATGCCGTGCTGGATGTGCCCAGCGTACAATCTGGCTATGAAACCAATGTGGAACAGATCATCGCGCTGCATCCGGATGTATTGCTGATGAGCGCCATGGATCAGACCGCCGACCAGGTTGCGCAGCTGGAAAATGCGGGCATTCGCGTGGTGGTCAGCGATGCGGATGATATCGCGGGCACCTATCAGGCGATTTCGATGATCGGCGCGCTGATGGGGCGCGAGGCCGAGGCGGATGCCGTAATCGCATCGATGCAGGAAACCTTCGATCAGGTAAAGCGCGAAAACAGCGGCAAGACGATCTATTTTGAGGTATCGCCGCTGCAATACGGCCTTTGGACGGCGGGCGCGGGCACATTCATGAATGAAATCGCAGAAATGATCGGGCTTACGAACTGCTTTGCCGATGTAAACGGCTGGGCGGAAATTTCCGAAGAACAGGTATTGTCCCGCAATCCGGATTACATCGTAACCATTTCGATGTACTACGGCGAAGGCCCCACGCCCACGGAGGAAATCATGGCGCGCGCAGGCTGGGAAAATGTGACGGCGGTGAAGAACGGCGCGATTCTGAATCTGGCGAACAATGAACTGTCCCGACCGGCGAACCGGCTGGCAGACGGCGCGCAGATGCTGTACGATTTCGTATACGGCGAATAATTGGGGAGCGCGATCGCGCAATCGATCGGAGATTTCGGCATGAAGGCAAAAAGCGAACGATTCCGGCTGTGGGAATACATCGCCTTCGCGGGCGTCGCTGTGGCGGTTTTTTTCCTGTGCGTGTGCGTGGGCAGCGTGGGCATTCCGCTGCGCGATACGCTTACCGCGATATGGAACGGCATATTGGGCCATCCCCAGCCGGAGGGGATCGCCGCGCCGATTATCTTAACCGTGCGCGTGCCGCGCGTTCTTTGCGTGGCGCTCACGGGCGCAGCGCTTTCGGTAGCGGGTGTCGCCATGCAGGGACTTTTAAAAAATCCGCTGGCGGATGGTTCCACGCTGGGCGTATCCTCCGGCGCATCGCTGGGCGCGGTGATCGCCATCGCATTCGGCGTATCCTTCCCCGGCCTTCCGCTGGCGGGCACGACGGTGTTGGCGATGGCGTTTGCGTTTTTATCGCTGATCATCATCCTGTCGCTCGCCTACCGGCTGGATCGCACGCTTTCCACCAATACGATCATATTGATCGGCGTGATCTATTCGATGTTCGTATCCAGCGCGATGTCCATAATCATTACGTTCGCGGCGGATAAGGTGCAATCCATCACATTCTGGACGATGGGCAGCCTGCAGGGATCGAATTATACGAACGCGATGATGCTGACGGGCGCGATGATCATCTGCGGCGGCGCGATCTGCGCGAGCGCGCAGGAATTGAACGCCTTCGCCGTGGGCGAGGACAACGCGCGCAACGTGGGCGTGAACGTGCGCCGCACGAAGCTGATGCTGATGATCGCGGTATCGGGGCTGATCGGCGTATGCGTATCCATCGGCGGTACGATCGGCTTTGTAGGGCTGGTTACGCCGCACATGCTGCGCATGATCGTGGGGCCGAACCACCGGCGGCTGCTGCCCGCTTCGATCTTCGGCGGGGCAAGCTTTCTGATGCTTGCGGATCTCGCCGCGCGGACGATTCTGAATCCGAAGGAGCTGCCCATCGGCGTGGTGACTTCGCTGATCGGCGCGCTTTTGTTCATCGTGATCTTTTCCCGAACATCGAGGAGGCGGTAAGGCAGATGCTTACGGTAAACAACCTTTCGGTTCGCTATGGCGATCTTACCGTGGTAGACGATCTTTCCTTTTCCGTATCGTGCGGCGAATGGATGATGATTCTGGGGCCAAACGGCGCGGGCAAATCCACAGCGCTGAGCGCGATCATGCAGGGCGCGCCCTATTCGGGCGATGTAACCTTCGAGGGCGAATCGCTGAAACGAATGCGCCCGCAGGCGCGCGCGCGGCGCATCGGCGCGCTGATGCAGAACAATTACGTGGGCTACGCCTATTCGGTGGAGGAGGTCGTGCGGCTGGGCAGGTATGCCTATTCGGGGCGGCTGCTGCGCGGCAATACCGCGTCGGATGATCAGGCGATCGAACAGGCGCTGCGCATGACCGGCATGCTGGATCAGCGCGGGCAATCGGTGCTTACGCTCTCCGGCGGCGAATTGCAGCGCACGTTTCTGGCGCAGGTGTTCGCACAGAATCCGCGCCTGCTGGTGCTGGATGAACCGACGAACCATCTGGATCTCGCATATCAGAAGCAGATTTTTTCGCTGATTGAAGAATGGCTCGCGCAGGGCGATCGCGCCGTGGTTTCCGTGGTGCACGATCTATCGCTGGCGCGCGCCTACGGGACGCACGCCGTGCTGATGCAGCGCGGAAAATGCTTATCGTCCGGCGCGGTGCGGGATGTGTTCGCGCCCGATCTGCTGGCGCGGGCGTATGATATCGATGTGTACGCATGGATGCGCGGCCTGCTGGGGCAATGGACGGAATAGAATAAATAAAAAAACAGGATTTGCAGTCGATGAAGTCTGCGAATCCTGTTTTTGCGTATGCCAATCAGATCAGGTAGAAATTATCGATGCGTTCGATCGCCTTGCGGCTCTGTTCGCGCTCGAACGGGATGAAATCCCAGATGAAATTGGCGTCGCCGCGGCGGCGCTTGGTTTTCAAAAGACCGTTGCGCTTGTAATCGCATTCCAGCCAGGAAGTGCGGCCGTGTACGGCGCAGAGCGGCGCAACGGTGCCATCGTGCAGCGTGATGTGGTAAACATAGCCGCTGGCGCCCTTGCGTCCGAAGCCGAACATGCCGTTCAGACCGGTACCCTTTTCATAAATTTCTTCCTTTTCGAAATCGATGTGATCGTGGAATTCGAAGCGGAAATCCTCATCGGAGCCGAAGCGGGGGCCGATTACCAGCGCCACGCCATCCTGCCAGCGCGCCACGCCGACGAACATGCCATCCTCGGTGGAGCAGAACAGCATCTTATCGGGGCGGAAGCCCTTCGCTTCCATCTCCTGTGCAAAGCGAAGCCGCTTATCCTCCAACGATTTCAGGTTTGCCTTGCGCATGGCTTCACCTTCCATATCAAATAAAGGCATAGGAACCCTCCTTTAATTACAGACCATATGGGTATGCTTATTCATATTTTACACTTATTATAGCAGAATTATTCGATCATTGCAATGAAAATTTTTTGGGCGAATCTGGGAGCAAAAACTGGCTTTTCTGCGTCTAATATTTGGGAAAAAGCCGCGCGCTTGAGGAAATGCGGCAAATATGATATAATGTGGATGTAGGATATTTCCTGCCAACAACGGATAAGGAGTTATTATGCAAAGAAAAACGATCATCGCGCTGATTGCGATATTGATTCTGGCGGCGAGTATGCTGTGCGTCAGCGCGGGCGCGGAAGCCGTCGCGCAAAACGGCTATGACGCCGCCGTCCGGAACGGAGATTTGTATTTCGTACTGCCCGGCGCGGCGGGCGACGCGCTCGTATATGTTCCGCAGAACGGGCAGGCCGCGGTGCTGACCCGCGCCGGTGAAATCAGCGATCTTACGCCGTACAACGGCGATCTGATCTGCCTTGCCACCACGAACGATGCATCCGCGATTCTGCGCATCTCCGGCACGCAGGTGAGCACCCTGTATCCCTTCGGGACGGAGCGCGCGGATGATCTGATGGTGCACGGCAATCAATTGCTGGTGCGCAGCGATCATCTTCTGTACACAATCGATCCCAGCAACAACGTGCGCATGAAGCTTTCCGGCGCGCAGATGGATCAATATGTGCTGGAGGGCGATAACGCCTATTACATCGCCGCCGCCGATCAGATTCAATACGGCGCGGAGGGAACGGATGCAACCGTGCAGGCGGGCTGCATCTACCGGCTGAATCTGCAAACCGGCGAAAATACGCTGCTGCTGAAGAGCGGCGCGCAGGATCTGAACGTGCTGAGCGGCAATCTGTATTTCCACAACATGGCAGACGCATACGCCGCAGATGATGCGGTGCGCGGGCATATCTACCGCTTTGCGATCGATCGCCAGACGCTGGAAAGCGTAACCGGCGCGCCCGATCAGGGGCTGTGGGTGATTACATCCGGCGTTGTGGCGCTGCAGGACGGCGCGCTCACGCTGTACGGCGCGGGTGATCCGACTGCGCTGTATCAACCGGCGGAAAACGCCGTGATCTGCTGCGACGGCGAACGCATGTACATATGGGAACCGGACGCGCAGACGCTTACCGAGGTTTCCGCAGGCGGCGCTGCGCGCGTGCTGAGCGAAAATATTGATCTTGCGCAGGTTCCCGATATTGCGGAGCTGGCAACGCCCGAACCTTCGCCGGAAGCGACGATCGCGCCCGACGGCGAACAGGCGACCGCCAACCCGAACGGCGGGGACGGCACGTTTATTGCGGTCACGCCGAAGCCCAACGGCAGCGGCGGAAATTCCGGATTCGGCGATGCAACCGCCAGACCCACTGCGAAGCCGACCGCGATTCCTTCGGGCGGCGCTACGGCGAAACCCGCCGTGAAGCCCACGGCCAAGCCCACGGTGAAGCCGACCGCCAAACCCACCGCGAAGCCCACGGCCAAGCCCACGACCAGGCCGACGGACAACAGCTACATCTTCCCGAATTCCCGCACGAAATATCTGACCGAGGCGGATATCCTGAAGGTGGATCGTTCGCTGTGGGCGCTCGGACGCAATGAAATCTACGCCCGCCACGGCTATGTGTTCAGCAATAAGACCTACGCGAACTACTTTGCGAAGAAGGCGTGGTACAAGCCCGGCGGCTTCAGCCGCGGCCAGCTGAACGCGATCGAATGGGCGAACATGGATCTGATCAAGGAAATGGAAGCGCGCTATCCGAACGGCAAGCCCTCGGAGGTGCAGCCCACCGATTCTCCGGTGCAGCCGACCAGCACGCCGGAATATGAACCGTGGTACGATCCGCGGCAGGATCCCGATAGTCCGGATTACGATCCGAATTACAAGCCCGGCGCCGATCCGACCGCCAAGCCGACGGCGGAGCCGACCGCTGCGCCCACCGCCGCGCCCACCCCCGCGCCGACGGAAGCGCCCACGCCCGCGCCAACGGCTGCGCCGACCCCCGTACCGGAACCCGAACCGGAGCCGGAGCCGGAATCCGATCCGTCGGATGAGGGCGAAGGCGAATAAATAAACAGGACTGATGCAGAAGCCAAACGCTGCATCAGTCCGTTTTTTGTGCTGTATTTGATCTTTTATGCGTCCGTCAGGCGGACGGAAACGGTCGCGCCCAGCAATGTACAGGGCGCATCGTCCGGACGAATCAGCACCGCGTAGGCGTTGTTTTCGGCGATGCGGGATATGCGTTCGATGGTTCCGGAAACGGCTTCCTCCGCCGCATCCGCGCTGTAGATCATCTCCACCGAATCGCCCGCCTGCGCATTTCCGATATCGGCTTCCGCCACCTGGATTTCCACATAGATCTGATCGTAGGGCGCGATCTGCATAAGCGCTGCGCCCTTTTCCACGCGGTCGCCCTGCGCGGCGGCGATTTCCGCAATGATTCCGTCCGCGGGGGCGGACAATGCAGTCGTATCGGAATCGGCGTATTCAAACAGCAGCTCGCCGCGCTCCACATATTCGCCCTCGGTTACGTGCATCTGTACGATCGTGCCGATCGCCGAATAGCTTTGCACATCGTTTGTAACAACCGTTCCGATCCCGATGCGCTGATCCTTCGAATAATCCGCATCGCGGTACAGATACACTGTTTCGCCCACATAGAATTCGCCGCCGGTCGCCAGCACGCGATATTCATCCGAATTGATCTGCGTAATTACGCCGGTTCCGCGATGGCTGCCGTCCGTCGTGCAGCGAATGTACACATTTTCGCCGCTGTGCACCAGCATATCCTCCGCGGTTTCGTATGCGCCGTCCACCGTGCAGTAAATCTGAAATTGCTCCATCGGATAGATATCCAGCGCGCCATCCTCGGCAGAATCGCCCTCGGCTGCGTAAATGCGGGCGATGACCCCATCCTGCGATGCGAATACCTTCTTTGTGGATACCGCGCCCAGCAGATCGCCCGGGCTTACGGCGCTGCCGTTTTCGGCGCACAGCGTTTGCAGCGTTCCGCTCGCCGCCGCTTCCACCGGCAGATACGCGGCGGCGACTGTTTTTCCTTCATAGACCTCGGCCAGCGCGGCGGATGCAAGCATCGCAATCGCCAGCGCGGCCGCCAGCAGCGCCCTGCGCATAGCATCAACCTCCAACCAGTTCGTTATTTTCGTTGAATTTATATGTTTGCCCCGCGACGGTGACGGTCTGTTCAGACGCAGTGACGGTCAATTCATAATCCTTCGATACATAGCCCGCCGCCGAAAGATCGGCATAGATCGCGCCGCACGGCTGCCAGTTCGTGGATATTTCAATTTCCGCATCATTTATGCGCAGGCGCAGGGCGGAAATGCCGCTGCGGCGAAGCGTTTTCAGCGCGAGGGCGTTGATATGCCACGCATCGCCATCCGTTTCCGGCGTGAGAATCAGTCTGTCCCCGTCCTGCGCCACGCAGAAGCCGCTTTCGCCATCGTTCAGCGTTACGGATAATTCCGTTCCATCCAGCGAAAGCGCCGTTTCAGCCGCGCCGGAAAGTACGATTTTCAGCGTGCCATACGCCTGCGCATCGCCGGTTCCGGAGGCGTGGCGGCTGGTGAGCGCTTCGCCCGCCGTTACATGGAAGCCCATATCCGCCTGCGCTTCGCCGCTCGGTGCGCCGCCCGATATGCCGCCGCTCGGAAAGCGTCCGCCGCTTGGAAAACCGCCGCCGTTCGGCACATCATCGGGCTTTTCCGCTTCCAATACCAGAATGAAATCGATCTCACCGGCGATGAGCGGCGCTTCATTCGCGTATGCCGATACCGAAATCGTATAGGCGGCGTTTATCTGCAATGTGTTCGCAGGGATGATCGCGCTCGCCGCAGGCTCCTGCGCGGTGTAAACGATATTGCCATCGCCATTGGTGATCCGGATCGCGTAGATCGCCGCGCCTTCAATCGCCGTCCAGCGGAAGCGGATTTCATCCTCTGCGGATGCGACGGAAATGCGCCATACGTTTTCCACCAGCTGCGCGCTGCCCTCCGGCACGATTTCGAATTGCGCGGGGGTAGGCGTGGGTTCCGCGGTGGGCGCGGTCGTGGGTTCTGCGGTGGGCTCCGAGGTTGGCTCCGTCGTGGGGGTCGTGGTGGGTTCCGTGGTGGGTTCCGTCGTGGGTGCTGCCGTCGGCGCTTCCGTGGGCGCTGCCGTGGGTTCCGTGGTCGGTTCCACCGTGGGTTCAACGGTCGGCGCGGTCGTGGGTTCTGTCGTGGGCGCTGCCGTAGGCGAAACAACTTCCGCGGTCGGCGCGGCGGTGATTTCGGGCGCGCCCTCCTCCGCAAAGCCCATTGAAAGCGCGATCATGCAGGCGGCGACGGCGCACAGCGCGCGCTTACTCCGCATCATCATCCGCCGCCTCCTCAGCGCCCGTATCGATCGTGCTGACCAGCGCGCTCATGCCGTAGCGGGTGTTCGCATCGGGCGTGAAATCCACATACACGGTAAAGGTTACCGAATCGGATGTTTCCTGTTCCGCGCCGGTCTGCGACGCAGCGGAATTCGCGATGGCGGAGATCATGGAAATCGTGCCTTCGTAGGTGATTTCCTCATCCTGATTCCACAGAAGTTCGATGGTCACGGGATCGCCCACCGCGATCGAGGCTAGATCGGCCTCGTCCACCTGCGCTTCGATGCGCATGGAGCCGGCGGGATACAGCACCGCCGCGACGCTGTTTTTCTCCACCTTGCCGCCCTGTTCCAGCTTCAGCTCCGCCACCGTGCCGTTCGTTTCCGCGAGAATCTGATTGCCGCGCATGTACAGGCCGTCGAATTCGCCGTCCAGCGTTTCAAACAGCAGATCGCCGCGCTGCACGGTATCGCCGCTGGATACCGCAAAGGATACGATGCTGCCGCTGCCGGAAACGGCGGTGGGATTGGTGCGCGAAAGCTTGCCGCGCCCGATTCGATTGGCGGATTTGGCGGCATCGCCGCGGTATACGTTTACCGTTTCGCCGATCAGGAATTCGCCGGACAGCACCTTTACCGTGTAATCGGTGCCTTCGATGGCGGTAATCACGCCGGTTCCGGTGTGATCGCCATCCGAATAGCAGCTCAGATACACCGATTCGCCCACGTGTACGAATTTGTTTTCCGTTTCATTGTAGGCGTTTTCCGTGGAAGCGGCGATCGAATACACGCTTTCGCCCTCGATGTACATTACCGCGCCGTATTTTTCTGCGATGGTTTCCGCGGAATCGCCGATCTGCCCGAATACGCCGGTCACCACGCCCGATTCCGCGGCGTAGACCTTCGTGGTATTCAGCGTCGCCAGCACATCGCCCTCGGCGACCTGCTGGCCGACCTCCGCTTCCACGCTCGAAACCGTGCCGCCGATGAAGGCATAGACCTCGCAGGTCTGGCTCGCGGCGACCGTGCCTTCAAAGGATATTGTATCCGCCAGCGCCGCGCCCTGCCAGAGCAGCGCGCCCGTCACCAAAATCGATACCAGCTTGCCGAATTTGTTCTTCATGGAAATGACCTCCTGTTATTTTAATTATACGGATCGGAGCGCATCGATGGGGTTCAGGCGGCTCGCCTTGCGCGCGGGCGCCCAACCGAACAGGATGCCCACCGCGGCGGAAAAGCCCACGCCCAACACGATCGCGCCGACCGATATGACGAAATCCGTGCCCATCGCGCGGCAGAGAATCAGCGAAAGCAGAATGCCCAGAAGCACCCCCGCGACGCCGCCGATCATGGACAAAAGAAACGATTCAATCAGGAACTGCGCCTGAATCTGCCACGGAAGCGCGCCCAGCGCCTTCTTCAGGCCGATTTCAACGGTGCGCTCGGTCACCGTGGTCAGCATCATATTCATAATGCCGATGCCGCCGACCACCAGCGCGATGGATGCAATGCCCGCCAGCAGCGCGCTCATCATGGAAAGCATGGATTCCATCGTATCCTCCACGCCGGACATGGTGGTGATGGTAAAGCAATCATCCTCGTAGCTGAACATCGCGTCCATCTCGGTTTCGATCTGATCCGCCGCGGTTTCGGAATCGATTCCGTCCGCCAGATACACCGTAAACGATGTGACTACGCTTTCGTTGTTCATCTTCAGCGCCGTGGTATAGGGAATCAGGATATCGGCGCTGCCGGACATCATATCGGCGATGCTGGCGGAATCATCGCCGGAAAACAGCCCGACCACCAGGAAGGGCACGCCATCGATGTATAGCGTTTCGCCGATGGGATCCACGCCGTAGAAGAAGGCTTCCACCATGTCCGAATCGATCAGGCATACGAAGGATGTATTCTCCTCATCGATCGTGTTCAGCGTGCGCCCGCGGGTTACGGTATCATCGTTGATCCGGAAATAATAGTAATTCTTGCCGGAAATCGATACGCCGGTATCATAGCTGCCGCCGCGGGATACGCGGGCGCTTAAGGATACGCTGGGCGTAAGCCCATCGATGATATCCATTTCGGTAAGCGCGTTCAGATCCGCATCGGTCATGCCGTCCTTCAAATCACTGCCGGAAACACTTACGCTCAGCGTGCCCGCGCCCATCGATGTAAAGGAGCTGGACAGCGAACCGGATACGCCGGAAATGGTGGTAATCAGCGCGATGACCGCCGTTACGCCGATCAGAATGCCCAGCACCGTAAGGAAGGATCGCACGCGATTGCTGCAAATATTGCGAACCGACATGGAAACACATTCGCGCAGCATGATGAATGTGGATCGAATCTTTTTAAGCATCGTGCGTGCCGCCTCCTTCCGTAAGTTCGCCATCGATGATGTGTACGATGCGCTTCGCATAGGATGCGATGTTCGTATCGTGGGTGATCATGATGATCGTGCGCCCCTCGGCGCTCAATTCCTGAAACAGCGCCATAACCTGCCTGCCCGTCTTTTGATCCAGCGCGCCGGTGGGTTCATCCGCCAGCAGCAGGCTGGGGTTGCCCACCAGCGCCCGCGCAATCGCCACGCGCTGCTGCTGGCCGCCGGACAGCTGATTGGGATAATGATTTCTGCGATCGCTCAGCCCGACCCGATCCAGCATCTGTTCGGCGCGCCTTCGGCGTTCGCGGGGGGCGATTCCGACGTAAATCAGCGGAAGTTCCACATTTTTCTGCGCGGTCAGCCGCGGCAGCAGCTGCGAATTCTGAAAGATAAAGCCGATTTCGCTGCTGCGCAGCTGCGCAAGCTCCGTTTCCGTCATGCCCTCCACTTCCCGACCGCGCAGCAGGTACCGTCCGCTGGTGGGCACATCCAGGCATCCGATGATGTTCATCAGCGTGGATTTGCCGCTGCCGGAGGGGCCCAGAATGGACAGGTATTCGCCCTGCCGCAGGGATAGATTGATATTTTTCAAAACGTGCATCCGTTCATCGCCCATCTGGTAGAACTTCTGGATGTCCGTCATTTCAAAGAAGGTATTTTCCATCATTGTCCGCCACCGCCCGGCATTCCACCGCCAAAGTCGCCGCGACCACCGCCGCTGAAATCAGGCATACTGCCGCCGCCGAAATCGGGTGCGCCGCCACCGCCGCCGCTGAATTGCTGGCCGCCGAACAGTGCAGAGAGCAGCCCGCTCGCCGCGGATTCCGTTTCCTGTTTGGATTCTACAAATACTTCATCGCCGTCGGAAAGACCGGATACGATTTCCACGTAATTTCCGTTGCTCACGCCCGTTTCGATGGAAACCTGCGTAAGTTCGCCATCCTCGCCCTGCATCCAGACGAACGCCTGATTGGTTTCATCAAAGCTGATCGCATCGGCCTTCAGAATCACCACATCCGTCGCTTCCTGCTGCGGGATGGAAACGGTTACCTGCATTCCGGGATAAACGCCGTCGTCCACCGTCACATAGGCGACCGCCGAATAATAGGCGACCGATCCGCCGGACGCGGATATGTAATTGATCGAAGCGATTTCCGATTCGAACGTCCTTTCCAGCGCGGTTACGGTTACGGTGCAGCTCTGCCCCACGCTAACTTCTCCGATATCGTATTCATCGATGCGCAGCGTGACCTGCATATTGGAAAAATCCGCGATCTGAATCAGATTCGCGCCGGCGGAAACCTCATCGCCCTCGGCGACGCTGATCGAATTTACCCGCCCATCGAAATCGGCGCGGATGGTTTCGCCGTTGGACAGGCGCATCAGCTTATCGCCCGATTGCACCGAATCGCGTTCGGAAACGTAGATCGTTCGAACCGTTCCCGATGCGGACGCGGTATAGGTTTTGCTGTCCACCAGATTTAAATTGCCGCTGAAGCTCAGCGCGTTGGATATGCTGCCGGTCATCGCGGTATAGCTGTCGTAGGTCACGGTGTATTCCTGCTTCAGCGCGGAATAGGCGTAAAACGCCGCGCCGGACAATACCAGCAGCAGGATCAGCATCAGCAGTATTTTTCTGAATATGCGTCTGCGGGGTTTCGATTTTTGTTTCATGGAATGGTTCCGTCCTTTCCTGGATGATGGCATCCATTCTAAGGGCGCAACCTGAAATGGAGCTTAAAAAAGCGGGATCGTTTCTGAACGCGGTTTGCGTTATCTGAAAACAAATTGTGAACGGCAGGGGAAACGGGCAAAAAAACGCGATCCGGACGGCATTCTGTGAAATGCGATCTCGTGCGTCAAACGGCTGATTGCCGGTTTGCACGGCACCTTGGGTTCGCTTTCGGGCGTATATACCCGCTCGGATGATCAAATTCTTCGTCAAGCGACTTTTCTTAATACGGAATCACGCATCAAAATGTGTATAATTCGCCTTTGCCCATGAGGTTGACTAAGTTTTTTGGAAGATTTAGAGGGTTTCGCATTGACAAAATCCGTATATCGTGGTAAAGTAGGCTCATGAACACAAAATGTTCAAGTTTCGCGTTCCCATTGGGAATTAATACAGAATGTACAAAAGCACATCCTTCACCTCGTATTTGGTGGTTTCGCGTTCCCATTGGGAATTAATACCTCGTTACCAGCCGTATCCTTGACAACCTCGTCGCCATTAGCCAAGTTTAGCGTTCCCGCACGAACCAATTCCGGCTCCACCTGATGGGGGAGCTGGCATCGCGGAGCGATGACTGAGGGAGAGAAACCCGTGCCGCAGAACCCGAAAACCAGCGTAAAACGGCAGGTACGTTATCTCTCCTTCCGTCTGCCTTCGGCATCCACCTTCCTCATCAGAGGAAGGCAAGGGTTACGAACGTTCGTTCTTTGGTTCCGCCTGATGGGGAGATAGCTGTGCGCGCCGCTGTACTGCGCGGACAACGGTCGACCGGCGATCGATCCGGAGATAACGTTTCGGATGCTGTTCATCGGGTACCTGTACGGAATCAAGTCTGAAGCGCGGTTGGAAGAAGTCAATTACAACATGGCGTACAAATGGTTTTCATCCGCAATATGCGCGAACAATGCTTTCCCTTTTCGCTACAACAAAACCCCGCCTTTTGCTGTTTAGGCGGGGTTTGTCCATGATTTGACGCGGAACGTTCGTTTGACGAACGCCCCGCGGAAGAATATCAATTGCTTATTTGAACATTACGAAGTACAGCACCAGCGCCGCGACGGAAAATGCGCATACCACGATGCCCACCACCATGCCGCTCACGGCGAATTCATCGCCATACTGCGCCTTTTCCACGATTTCGCTGCGGGCAATGCCGGTCATGGTCAGCCCGACGGAGGCCGCCACCAGCGCCAGTATGCCGCTGATCGCGCCCACCATGGAGGTCAGCATCACGCCGAACGTACAAAGTCCGGAAAAGACGGCCAGCAAAAAGGAGAGCAGGGAAAGCGAAAACCCCGCCAGCGCCAAAGGATTCATTCTGGAGTGCATCACATTACCTCCCCGCTAAAATCTCATCTTTAATCATACAATTTCGCGGCGATTTTGTCCAGTACGCTTATGTAAAAACAAACACTTTTCGGCAAACTGTGCGGTTCATTAGCGCGTATTTTAGATCATTTCTACATCCACGGGCGATGCGGGCAGTTCGATGTGCACCGTTTCGCCGCTCCGCAGCAGGATCAGCGCGATTTCGCGCACGGGCAGCCCCGTGATGCGCTCCAGCGCCAGCGCGTACAGGCGCAGCTGACCGGCGTAGCGATCGGTAAACGCCGCCGCATCGGTTTCGCGATCGGTCTTGTAGTCCAGCAGCACCCAGCCATCGTTTTCGATAAAGCAACAGTCGATCGTGCCCTGCACCAGAATTTCGCCGTCCGCGTCCGCCGCTGCGGATTCATCCTCCATCAGCGCTTCGCACATGCGCATCAGCACGTTGAAGCTCCATTCGCGGCGCACCTCCTGCGCCCGAAGCAGCCGCGATCCGATTTCGCTCTTGAAAAAGCGCGCGATGGAGCGCACCGAAACCGCCTCCCGCTGTATATCCTCCATTCGGCCGCAGGCTGTCATCGCATCGATCCGCGCGCGGATCGCGCGCTCGTAGCCCGATTCGGGCAGATCGCGCAGGCTTTCCAGATCCATCAATTCCATTGCGCGGTGGTACGCCGTGCCGCGCTCCGCGCCGTTCATGCCGCGCGCGCCCGCCTCCGCCATGAACGCGGGGCGCTGAATCAGCGCGTCCGTTTCCGCAGGCCCCTGCAGGCTGCGCAAAAGCCCCGTTACGGTCAGCTTCAGGGGCTGTTTGTCCTCCGCATACGGGTATTTCCACTCCATTTCGCGCTGCAGCGCGTCATCCGCGCAATCGGCGTGCAGCAGCTGCTGCATGGGATCGTTGGATTTCACGTCCGCCTGCGCGTTGGAAATTCGATCTACATATTCCACCGGCATACCACTGTCC
Source organism: uncultured Clostridia bacterium (assembly GCA_934663625.1). GTDB lineage: Bacteria > Bacillota > Clostridia > Christensenellales > Aristaeellaceae > SFTH01. The sequence goes on along the minus strand of CAKUKP010000001.1, from coordinate 57,514 downwards.
AGCACGGCGGGCATGATCACATCCAGATAATTGTCCGCCGCGTCCGGCGCGTTTCGAAGCGCCGACCAGCGCGATTGCGCCGCTTCCGCATCCTTTACGCTGCCGATCAATTCCAGATGCTTCTGCGCGCGCGTCAGCAGCACGTACAATATGCGCTTTTCCTCCGCGCGCGTTTCGCGATCCTCGCGCGATGTGATGGCGATCTGCGGCAGCGTGGTTCGGCGGGTTTGCAACTGCGGATCGCAGTATCTGCAGCCCACGCCCAAATCGCGATGCGCCGAAAACGCCTGCACGCGCCCGCCGTGGAAGTGGCGGCCCAGCAGCGCGCCGAACACCACGGGAAATTCCAGTCCCTTGCTCTTGTGCGCGGTCATCAGCCGCACCACATCATCATTTTCGCCCAGCACGTGCGCATCATCGCCGTCGCCGCGCGCGCGTATCTTTTCCGTATGGCGCAGAAACCGCGTCAGCGATCCCGAAACATTGCGATCGAACGCCGCCGCATTCTGCACCAGCCGGTTCAGATTCGCCTGCCGCTGCGCGCCGCCCACCATCGCGCCCGCACAATCGTAAAATCCGCTCTCATCCAGAATCGTGCGCGTCAGCACGCCCAGATCGATGTTGCCGCACATCAGCCGCCAGCGGTTCAGCTTTTCAAAAAACGCGCGCAGCCTGTCCGCCGTCAGATCATCGCCCTGCGCGTAAGACCGGCATGCATCCACGAACGGCCCTTCCGGCTGTGCGATTCGAATCTGCGCTAGCTCCGCGTCCGTCAGCCCCACCACGGGCGATCGAAGCGCGCCGATCAATTCCACATCGCTGCGGGCGTTCGCCGTCAGCTTGAGCAGCGAAAGCGCCAGCGATATTTCCATCGATTCGAAAAAACCCTCCGTGCCGTCCGCGTAGGCGGGAATGCCCTGTTCCATCAGAATGTTCGCCATCTTGCCCAGCACGCCCGATTTTACGCGCGTCAGCACCGCGAAATCGCGATAGCGCAGCGATTCATCCTCCTGCATACGCGCGCGGATGCGCGATGCGATGTACAGCGCTTCGCGTTCGCAGGCGATGTAATCCTGCGCATCGTCGCCGTCATTTTCCGCACTGCCGGTCAGAATGTGAATCGATACGCTGCCGCCGTCCGATGCGCCGCGTCCCGCGTTCAGCCGCGCGGCTGCATCGTATACGATTTCGCTCGCGCCGCCGTGCATTGCGCGCTCAAACACGCGGTTCACGAAATCCAGAATTACCGCGTCGGAACGGAAATTCATCGTAAGGTTCAAAAGCCTGCCGCCGATTCCGCGCCCGAAGGATTCGTATTTTTCCAGAAACAGGCGCGGCTCCGCCTGGCGGAAGCGATAGATGGATTGCTTTACATCGCCCACCATGAAAAGGTTGTTGCCGCGCACGATGCGATTGATCAGCGCTTCCTGCACATCGGATGTATCCTGATATTCATCCACGAATACATAATCGTATTTTTCGCGCAGCGATGCGGCGGTATCCGGATCGGCGAGCGCCCGCAGCGCGTACCGCTCCAGATCGGCATAGCTCAGCCCCGATATTTCCGCCTTGCGCGCATCGATGATTTCCCGCGCCCGCAGCGCAATTTTGCCGAGGCGGCGAATCTGCGTTCGCAGCGCATTTACATCCGCAAGCGCCTGCGGAAGCGGCAGATTGAGCATGGCGGCGCCCGCGATCGCGCGTTTTGCGCTGTCGCGCATGTCCTTCACTTCCTGCGCAACCTCGGGCGCACCCTTCGCGCGCCGCCGCGCGGCGGTCGGCTTGAATTCGGCGAGCGCGCGGCGCAGATCATCGTATTGCGAAAGTTTGCGCAGCGGAAGAACGTTTTTCAAATCGGTTTCGATGGCGATGGCGTAATTTTCGGTGCAGCCCGAATGCAAAAGCGCCTGATTCCACAGAAGAACCGCCTGATCGATCCGGCTCTGCGCATCGATCATCAATTCCCGCAGCCACAGATCGCGCATCGAATCATCCATCGCGCACGCGCGATCCAGCCATTGATCCGGATCGGGGCGTTCCTCCAGCGCGTGCAGCAGCCCATCCGCCATTTCGCGCACGCCCTTCGGCCCGCGCCCGTAATCCAGCGTCAGCAGATCCTCATCGCCCTCGGCGTAGGCTTCCTCGATCGCATCATCCAGCGCATCATCCCAGATGCGGCGGCTCTCCGCTTCGTCCAGCACGCGGAAGGCGGGATCCACCTGCGCCGTTTCGAAATGACTGCGCAGAAATTCGGCGCAGAAGCCGTGCAGCGTGGTGATCGTCGCGCGATCCAGCAAAAGCGTCTGTTCGCGGCAGCGCGCATCGCCCTCGGCGGCGCGGGCGGTCAGCTTTTCGGATAGCTTCGCGCGCATATCCGCCGAAGCCGCGCGGGTGAAGGTTACGATCAGCATTCGATCCACGCTGGTATCGCCCTGTTCGATCAGCCCCAGCACGCGCGCCACCAGCACGGTGGTCTTGCCTGACCCCGCCGCCGCGCTTAGCAATATGTTTTCGCCCCGCGCATCGATCGCGCGCGCCTGTTCATCTGTCCATTGCATCATAAAAGCCCTCGTTCAAACCATTTCAAAAAAACCGGCGTGCAAACGCAGCCGGTTTAAATTGTCAAAAAGCGATCACAGAACAGCCTGTAAAATCAAATTCAGCGACATGCGCGGTGAATTTGGTTTTTTCATCAGAGATGAAAAAACAATACCTACAGTCAGGATTCCGCTAACGCGCCGAAGACTCGGTGTAGCCGAGTTTCGGCAGCGCGGTGCTGGAATCCGTAGGATTCGCACCGGCTGGTCGCGGGCTGCAAACAGCACGCGACTGCTATCCGGAAAACCCGCAGGTTTTCAGGAATCCGCAGTATTCTTCCTACTCGACAAAATCGTGAGATTTTGGAGAATTAGAAGCGTCAGTTCAGCGTAATCTGCGCAGTAAGCCCCGCCTGCCTGCGAATCTGGTTCGCCAGATCGGCAAGCTCGTTCGGGAATACCAGAAACGCCGCGCACCCCAGCGCCGCCAGAATCACCGTAAGGAGCAGCACGGCGATGGCGAAGCTGCGCTTCGCCTGCGTTTTGCTCAGAATGATGAACAAAATCATCGATATGATGTTCACGCCGGGAATCGCGCACAGCAGCAGCGTTCCCATCCAGTTCAGCACGGAGATCTTCTGATTTCTGTATTTCTTTTCTTCGCGCGCCATGATTCATGCGCCCCTTTCCCGCCGATAATGATTGATAATTCTATTATACATAATCCGGCGCGCATCGTCAAATCCGGCGCGGCATTTTCAAAATAAAGTCAATACTGCGCGCAGGTTTATTCACAGTTCCAGGTGCAGCAGCCGATCGGCATTGTTCCACAGGATGTCCGATCGTTCCTGATCGGTCAGCGGAATGCGCATAAACCGCTCTACCTCGATATCCGGACTCCACATGGGATAATCCGAACCGAACAGCACGTTCTTCGTGCCGTAGGTGCGCAATACGTCCGCCGCCTCGCTCGGCTCCCAATGGAAGATGGCGCTGGACAGATCCACGATCAGGTTGTGCTCCGGCATGATGCGCGCGGCGTCATCCCATTCCATCCAGCCGCCCAGATGCGCGCAGATCAATTGAAGCTCAGGCACCTTTTCGTGCAGCGAAAGCATCCGCTTCGGCCCATCGAAATCATAGCGCACATCCCCGCAATGCACCAGCAGCGGCAGCTTGCCCGCGATGGCGCGCATCATCGGCAGAGCGCGATCGCTGTCCACGGCGAAGCCCTGCATATCGGGGTGCAGCTTGATGCCGCGAAAGCCCGCCGCTACGATTTCATCGACCGCCGCTTCGGGATCGGGCACATCGGGGTGCATCGCCGCGAAGGGCACGATGCGATCGGGATATTTTTTATGGCATTCCAGAATGAAACGGTTGATCGACAGCACGTTGTGCGGCGTGAGCGCCACGGAATGCGCGGCGAATTTTTCGATTCCGGCGCGATCCATGCGCGCGACGCAATCTTCCAGACAGCCCGTTCCGGCGATCGGATAACCGAAATAAAAATCGCCGATGCTCTTTGCCGCCTTCAGCGCGATCTTTTCAGGATAAATATGCGCGTGTACATCAAAAATTTTCATGGTGTGCCTCCTATGCGGATAGTATAACAGAAAAATATTGAATTTGCGCGTAGTTGCTTGAATCCTAATATTCGCGGCGCTATAATGGGCGCAGACAGTTCGAAGCCCTCCTGTCTGATGAATCGCAAGATTCGGAAAAAATAAAACCAGGTTTGTTTGCGCTTTTGGCGATATGGGCTATGTATGTCCATATCGCTTTTTTGCGCACACCGGAAAGGAACACACATGAAATTTACCCCTGCGCGCATTGCGCGCGCCGCCGCGGTGGCGGCGATGTACGTCCTGTTGACCTTCGTATTCCAAACGTTCAGCTTCGGCGCGATTCAGTTCCGCGTATCCGAAGCGCTGATGCTGCTGCCCGTAGCGGCGGATTTCGCCGTGCCCGGTCTGTTTATCGGCTGCCTGATCGCCAATCTGATCTGCGGCGGCGTATGGTATGATATCGTAATCGGATCGCTGGCCACGCTGATCGCCGCGATTCTGGTGCGCCGCCTGCGCGAGAAAACGTGGGTCGCCGCCGCCATGCCCGCGATCGTAAACGGAATCATGGTCGGCCCCGTGGTTTATTTTGCCTATGTTTCCGGCACCGGTATCGGCGTGCTGCTCAGCACGATCGCCACCGTCGCCCTCGGCGAAATCGCCGTGTGCTATGTGCTGGGCGTGCCCATGCTGCATCTTCTGAAGCGCCTGCCTACGCAGGTTTTTGAATAAATCCATCGAATCGCATAATCAAAGGGCTGAGCGCCGCGAAAAACGAAAGTATGTTTTTCGCGGCGCTTTTCATATGCTTCGCAGCGGCGCAAAGGATATGGAAAGCCTGAAAAACAACATATTGGGAACCGGAGCATGACCGTTTATTACCGCTTTCGCCAAATCTGTTGACTTTGATTTTGCTTATGCTATAATGAACGCGTCGTCAGAAATGGCAGATAACGAGATCGATATTATTCAGATATACATAAAAGGCATTTTATATTAAACATTATATTGATTTTATAGAATGTATTCGGCGCGTGACAAAAAACGAAAACGGAAGCAAACGGGCATAAGCGGTCGAAAAACGGGCGCGAACAAAAGGGACGGGTACGAATCATGGATGGAATGAATGAAACAAATAAGGATCGTATCAATGCGATTGCGGCTCGATTGGTGCAATTCAAGGCGGTTACGGTAAACCAGCTCGCGGATGAATACGGTCTGTCCAAGGAAACGATTCGCCGTGATTTGAATGAATTGGAACTTCGCGGCATCGCGGTACGAAATCATGGCGGTGCCATATTGGCGCAGGAAATCGGCGGACAGGTGTATTTTAAAAACCGCGCCGATACAAATTATCTGGCCAAGAGCAAGATCGGAAAACTGGCGGCGAAGCTGATCGATGAGGATGATACGGTTTTTCTAGACGCCAGCACCACCTGCCTGTATCTCGCCAAACAGCTTGTGGATAAGCGCGTAACGATCATTACGAATTCCCTGCAGATCCTGTGCGAGCTGATGAATTTTGAAAACATTACACTGATCTGCACGGGCGGCGTTGTACGCTTAAAAGAAATGGATTTCTATGGCGAGAGCGTCGAAAAGTGCATTGAAAGCTATTGTGCAAGAAAAGTGTTTTTTGCATCAACCGGATTTGACATTTCATATGGTGCAACAAGCATTAAAGAAGAAGAGGCACGATGCCAGCGAGCCATGATTCGTTCCGCAGAAATGGTGGTATACATGTGCGATCAGAGCAAGTTTGGTAAAGTCTACTATAATAAGGTGGCGGACGTCGATGATATTTCCTATTTGATTACGGATGGAAAACTGCCCCAGGATTGGGAGGGCAAAATGAATCCGAAGCTGAAGGTTTTGTATTGCGATTGAATTGACGGAGGTGCTGCCGATGTTGAGAACCGTGGCGATTGACATGGGCGGCAGCGGTTCCAGGGCTTTTGAAGGCCTGTATGATGGCGGCAGGCTGTGCGTTCGCGAACTGGCGCGGATGAAAAATGAAGCGGTTCAGTTGGGCGGCGCGTATGTGTGGGATTTGCCGCGGCTGGTGCAGGATGCAAAGGATTACCTTGCATACGCATGCGCGGCGGGTTCGGCTGCAAGCTTTGGCATAGATACATGGGGCGCAAGCATGGGAATGCTGGATGCAAACGGCGAACTGCTGGCGCTGCCAAGGCATTATCGGGATCAAAGCTATCGCGGCATCGCAGAAGAAGCGTTTGCGAAAATCGGGAAAACAGCTTTTTTTGAACGGATGGGTTGTTCGCTGGAGGACAATATCGCGCTGTTTCAATGCTACGCCAATCGGTTATACGCGCCGGAACGTTTTGCGGCTGTGCGGCACGTACTGATGTGTGCGGATTTGATACGCTATTTTTTGACGGGAGAAATGCAGGCGGAAGAAACGATCACCGGCACGGGCGGATTTATCGATCCGTTTTCGCGCACATGCAATGAAGCGGTGATGCAAACGTTGGGCATTCCGCCGACGCTGCTGCCGCCGATCGTATCTTCCGGAACGAATGCGGGGCGGCTGAGCGCAGATGTATGCCGCGAATTGGGCGTTCCGCCGCTGCGGGCGATGGCGGTCGCCGGACATGATACCGCATCGGCAACGCTTGCGCTGCCGATGGGCAGGCGGGATGCGTTTCTGATTCTGGGAACGTGGGGGTTGCTCGGCATTACGGGCGATCAAATGTTCACCGATGAACGCGTGCTTGTGCATAATTGCGTGAACGAACTGAATCCGCAGGGCGAAATCCGTTTTTTGAGGAACATTCCAGGATTTTGGATTTACAATCAATGCGCGCATGAAATGCGAAAATCGCACGAAGCGCTCATACGGGAAGCGGAGGCGGCAAAGCCGTTTGGCGCGCTGATTGATATGGAAAACCCATGCTTTTTCACCGGCGGCAATATGCGGGGCAGGATTGCGGCGTATCTGACCGATACGGGACAGCCCATTCCGGAAACGGATGGAAGCCTGATTCGCTGTATATTGGAAAGCATGGCATTAAAATACCGCTGTGCGATCGAGGACATGCGCGCGGATACGGATCGGGATATTCAATGGCTGAATATAACCGGCGGGGGCGTTCGCAATCCGTTATTGCTGCGGATGATCGCCGAAGCGACCGGATGCAGAATACGCGTTTGCGCGCCGGATGGATCGGCCGTCGGGAATATTCTGATGCAGCTTATGGGCATGGGCGAGATCCGCAACATTGAAGAAGCAAGGGAGCTTGCGGTCAGATCTTTTCCGGCGAGGGAAATCGAAACGGAGAATTCTGCCGGATGGGAAGAAGCTTGTCTGCGTTATCGCAGAATATGTATAATGCGCGGACGGGCATGACCGATATTAGAATTGGAAGGAAGAAAAGCTATGGATTACAAAACAACATCGCCAGCGGAGCAGCTTGCAGCATTGATGAGCCGCATATACAGTCGCGGCATGACGACCACGAGCGGCGGAAATATTTCCTATCGCGATGAAAGCGGTCGCGTATGGGTAACGCCGGCGAGGTTTGATAAGGCGGAATTGAAACCGGAGGATATGGTTTGCATCATGCCGGACGGCAGCTTTGTTGGACGCAATCAGCCCACGTCGGAATACAAATTCCATTTGGCGGCCATGCGCGCCAATCCGGAAATCAAATCGGTGCTGCACGCGCATTCCATGGCGCTGATGAGTTACAGCTTTCTGCATAAGGCGCCGGATCTTCGGGTGTTGCCCTTTATCGAGCAGCATTGCGGCCGGATTTCGGTTGCAAAATATGCGCTGGCGGGTTCGGAAGAATTATCCATGCGCGTTTATGTGGAATTCAGCAAGGGCAGCAATGCCGCCATCCTGGAAAACCATGGTATCGTCGTCGGCGGCAGCAGCTTAATGGATGCGTATACCCGCTTTGAACAGATCGAATATTGCGCGGAAATGTTAATCAGCGCGCATCGCATCGGCTATAGCGGCGCGCTTCCGGAATTCGTTCCGGAAGATACGCTCCAAATTGCGCGCCGGATGCCGGAGGCGGATTTTGAAGATTGTACGCCGGAGGAGTGTGACGCCCGCGCGCACGTTGCAAAGATCGGGCGCAGATTGTATCAGCAGAAGCTTTGTCTTACGCTGGGCGGTTCATTTTCGATTCGGATTGGCGAGGACAGCTTTGTAATTTCTCCGGCGGGCGTGGACCGCAAATATCTGTCTGGCGAACAGATCGTGCGCGTAACGGGCGGATATCGCGAGCGTGGAAAGCTGCCGGACGCGACGGTGGAACTGCACAGATGCATTTATCGCAGGCATCCGGAGATCAATTATATCATTATGGCGGATGCGCAGGACAGCATTGCTTTTTCGCTGGCGAACAAAAAGATGGATTGCACGGTGGTTCCCGAGGGATATCTGCTGTTGCGCCAGGTGCCGCAGCTTCCGTGCGGAATGTGGACGAAGGAACCGGAGCGCGTGGCGGATCAGCTCGGCGATAATTCGCCGGTACTGCTGTTCAGCAATGATTGTCTGCTGGTTACGGGCAAGGGCTGGTTTGATTCGTATGATCGCGTAGAAGTGGCGGATTTCAATGCAAAATCCATCATGGATGCAGAAACGGTGGGCAGCATGAAGCCGCTGAACGGCGAAGAGCTCAGCGAATTTGAAAAGGCGTTTTTTTAGTGCGTCGCGATAGATGGCGCAAAGCGGTTTCATGCCGGCTACTGAAACCGTTTTGATGCGATCGATCGTGAAGTATAAATGAACACGGGATGAGAAAGGAAGAATAATATGAAAAAGATTTTGGCGATTGCAATGATTCTGGTATTGGCAATGGGCATCGCCCTTACGGCGAATGCCGAAGGCGATAAGTATCTGATCGGCTTCAGCACGCGCACGCTGACCAACGAACCCTTCCACGCGCTGGTTCTGGAATCCATCAAGGAAGCGGTTACCGCGGCGGGCCACGAAGTTGTAACGATGACGACCGATACGGGTTCCGATGCGGCGCAGCAGGTTACGCAGCTGGAAGACATGATCAACATGGGCTGCGATGCAATCATTTATGTTCCGATCGACGGCACCAGTTCGATCGAAGTGCTCAAGACCTGCGCGGAAAAGAACATTCCGGTTGTGCTGATCGACGGCGTTCTGGAATCCGGTTATGAAGATCTGTATGTTACGCTGGTGGCGACCGACAATTACAAGGCTGGCTACACGCTGGGCGAATATGCAGCGAATCACGGCATCACCGAAGGTCAGGTTATCTGCTGCCGCGGTCCGGAAGGCAACCTGGCATGCGATAACCGCGTAAACGGCTTCATCGATGCAATCACCAGCATGACCAACGTAACCGTAGCGGCGGAACGCTACACCGAGGGCAACAACGAATCCACCATGGATACGGTGCAGCAGATGCTCGCAGCCTGTCCGGAACCGGCAGCTTTCTTCTGCGCGGCGGACGTATGGGTTGAAGGCGGCGTGCTGGCGCTGGAAGAGGCCGGACTGGAAGACGTCGCGGTATTCGCCGTCGATGGTTCTGAAACGGGCGTATCTCTGGTTATGGACGGCGTGATCCTGGCGGACGCGCAGCAGAATCCCCGCCTGATGGCTGAAAAGTCTGTTGAAATCGTACTGAGCATCCTCAACGGCGAAACGACCGCCGATGATTATGAGAACTACATTGATTCCGGTATTACGCTTGTTACCGCTGAAAATGCGGAAGAAGCCATGAAGAACGCTTTCTAATAAAATTGATGGCGCGATCTACATCTCTCCTGCCGGCATAACTGCCGGCAGGGAGAATAATGCAGGGCGGTGACGGAGAATGAAGGGAAAGCAGTTTATGAAGCGGCATGCGGGAATGCTGAGCATATATGGAGTTTGCTTTGCAGCGCTTTTTCTTTTAATCGCACTCGTGCCGAAGTTCGGTACGATGGAAAATATACTGAATGTGATTAAACAGAGCGCTTATATCGCGATTCCTGCCGTTGGTTTAACTATGGTTATGGTGCAGGGCGGTATTATATCGCTGGCAGGCGTGGTAAACGGCATGCTGATTATGAAGGGCTTTCCGGTTGGAATCAGCTTTATCATCACGTTGATCGGCTGCGCTGTTTTTGGCTTATTGAACGGATGGGTGGTGGCCAGCATAAAGGTGCCTCCCTTTATTGCAACGTATACGGTCAGCGAAATTGCATCGGGCATTGCCCTGATTATCGGCAATGGCAAGGCGATCGGCCCTTTTAAAAACGATGCGTATACGTTTATTGGCAATGGAAAACTGGCGGGAATTCCGATTCCGGATCTGGTAATTATTCTGGTTGCGGCGGTGGGCATTATTCTCTTATCGCACACGGCCTTCGGCAACCGGATTTATGCGGTTGGCAACAACCCGATGGTTGTGAAGCAGGAAGGACTTTCGGTAGCAAAAATCAAAATCTGGACGTACATTATCTGCGCTGTGTGCGCGGGCATAAGCGGCCTGCTGCTGAGCGCGCGTATGAGTTCGGCGTCGCCCGTTCAGGGAGATGGATATCAGTTAAAGTGCGTCGCATCGTGCATAATCGGCGGCGTATCCATGAACGGCGGCAGCGGCAAGGTATTCAATTCAGTGCTGGGCGCGTTTTTTATCGCGGTATTGAGCAATGCGCTGAATATGATGGCGGTGGATCCGTTTATTCAAAATCTGGTGTTGGGCGCGGTGATTATCATCGTTGTGGCAATTTCCATGTCGGTGAATCGCAGGGCGGATGAGCGCCGCCGTGCATATTGACGGAAACGGAGGCGTTCGGTTATGAAACAGCTGAAAAGCAGATTACAGGATAATCTGGCGATTCTATATTTTATCTGCATTACCGTAATCGCAATGATTGCGTTTCCCAGTTTTCGTTCCTCCAAGACGATCATGAACGTGCTGCGTCAGGCGGTAATTCCGCTGATCGCATCCACGGCTTTGAATTTTATATTGACAACGGGCAACATTGATCTGTCCTGCGGTTATCTGGTAGGTTTGGTGAGCATTACGATCGGAATTTTAAACCGTGCGCAGGTGCCGGCGGCGTTGATTATTCTGATTGCGTTGGCGATCGGCGCGGCGGTGGGTCTGTTCAACGGCGGCCTGATGGTGGCGCTGCACGTGCCTTCGTTCATCGCGACGCTGGGATCGGGCTATATCTGCTATGGACTTGCGCAGATCGTGGCGCAGAGCAAATCCGTCCGTAATTTGCAGGAAGGCCTGTTGGCGTTCGGTAAGGCGGAAATCCTTCCCGGAATCCGGCTGATGATGCTGTATGCGCTGCTGATTGTGATATTTGCCCATGTTCTTTTAAACAGAACAACGTTTGGACGCACGCTGATCGGCATGGGTCTGAATGAAAAGGCGGCGACGATGTCCGGTCAGCGGACAAAGCAGACGATGCTGCTATCGTTTATGATTTGCAGCCTGTTCGTGGCGTTTTCGGCGATATTATCTACGATTCGCGTAAATACGGCGCAGGCAGACATGGGCGGATCCAATTATACGTTTGAAGCGGTTACGGCGTGCGTGCTGGGCGGCACCAGCCTTTACGGCGGCAAAACCAATATTCTCGGCGGCTTTTTCGCGGTATTTGTGATCATTGAATTTGAAATGATTATCACGATTATGGGGATCAACCATTATATCTATCAGGCGCTGCTGGGAATTATTATACTGATCGCGATTGTCATGCAGACATCTAAAGAGCGTCGGTCACGTTGAATACGGGAGGGATTGGTATGCAGGAGCAGAAATATGTGCTTGAAATGCGCGGCATAACGAAATATATTTTTGATGAATCGGGAAAGCCCATTCGCGGTACGGATGTAAAAATACTCAAGAATGTGGATTTTGATCTTCGGTCGGGCGAAGTGCATGTTCTTCTGGGCGAAAACGGCGCGGGCAAGAGTACGCTGATGAAGATTCTGGGCGGAATCATTCCCTATGATGCCGGTGAAATGCGGCTCAATGGCGAACGCGTGGAGTTCAAAGGCCCGCGGGATTCGCGCGCGCACGGCATATCCTTTATTCATCAGGAATTGAATCTTCTGACCAATCTCTCCGTTGCCAAGAATATGTATCTTGGTCGGGAAATTCATAAAAAGAACGGTCTGATGGATCATGAGGCGATGAATCGCGAAGCCAGCCGCATATTGAAGTCGCTGGGGTTTGACATTGATCCCAGAACGATCGTCGGAAAGCTGAGCACCGCGCAGCAGCAGATCGTTGAAATCGCGAAGGCGCTTTCGTACGATTCCAATATCATCATCATGGATGAACCGACCGCCAGCCTTACCAGCCAGGAAATCGAAATGCTGTTTGGGCTGATTGATGATATGCGCGCGCGCGGCATGAGTATCGTATACATTTCGCATCGCATGGAAGAAATCAGGCGCGTAGCGGATCGCGTGAGCGTGTTGCGCGATGGCGAACGCGTGGGCGTGATGGATATCGCGGATTTCACGGTGGACAAGGGAATCCTTATGATGGCGGGACGTACATTGGATAAAATGTATTACTGCGAACATAAGCCCGGCGATGAAATCGCATTGGAGGTACGCAATCTGAAGATCGGCAGAAATACGCAGCCGATCAATATCAACGTTCGCGCCGGTGAAATCGTTGGCCTTGGCGGATTGGTGGGCGCGGGTCGGACGGAACTGGCAAAGAGCATATTCGGCGCGCGCAGGCATTACGGCGGCGAAGTATATCTGTTCGGGAAAAAGCTGGATCGCCGGTCGCCCTACGTAAGCGTACAGAATGATCTGGCGTATTTGTCGGAGGATCGCAAGACGGAAGGGCTGTGCGTTCGTGCAACGATACAGGAAAATCTTGTTTCAGCGGTGATGCTGAAGCTGTTTCGGCGGCAGTGGGTTTCCAACCGGAAGATTTCGGATGTCGCCGAACGCATGATTCAAAAGTTCAATGTGATCTGCAATACGAAGCGGCAGCTGGTCAATACGCTCTCGGGCGGAAATCAGCAGCGCGTCTGTTTCGGAAAATGGTATGCGGCGCATCCGCGCGTAATGATTCTGGATGAGCCGACGCGCGGCATCGATGTGAATGCAAAGGCGCAGATTTATCAGAGCATGGATCAGGCGGCGCGCGAGGGCATGGCGATACTGATGATTTCATCGGATATGCCAGAGCTTCTGGGCATGAGCGATCGAATTTATATCATGCGCGACGGCGGCGTTGTGGTGGAAATCAGGGATCGCGATCAGATGAATCAGGAAAACATTCTGAAGTATACCATTGGCGTAGCCAATGATGAACGGGCGATGTAAGCGTATGGAAAAACTGTATGTTGCGGCGATGGATTTGGGTGGAAGCGGCGGCAAGGTTCAGCTGGGCGGCTACGATGGTAGCCGCCTTGAAATGCGAACGGCTGGCCGCTTTCGCAATGAAAGCATACGCCTGTTAAATGAACAATATTGGGATTTTCTGCATATTTCAGATGCCTTTTCCAAGGAGCTTCGCAGCGCCGCTGCCGGTGCCGATGGGGAAATCGCTGCGCTGGCGGCAACTACATTCGGGCATAGCATCGTTTTGTTCGATCGGGCGGGACGCTTTTTTTCGCAGCCTTATGCGGTGTATCCGGGCAGGCTGGATTCCGCGATGAAATATGTAAAAGAACGAATCAGCCCGTTTGATCTGCATCTGCGCACGGGCGCGGAGTTCAGGAATTATCTTACGGTGGTGCAGCTCTGCGCGTATCTGACCAATCGGGAAAAGCAGATTCTGGATATGGCGAACAGCGCCCTGCTCTGGCCGGACGCACTGAATTATGTATTCGGCGGAGAGATGTGCGCCGAACGCACGGCGGCCTCGGTGGGCGGTTTGTATAATCTTGAAAAGGCGGATTGGGATGTGGAAATCGCGCGCAGAATGGGCTTGAATCCGCAATTGATGCAGCCGATCTGCGAATCCGGCCATGTGCTGGGCGAAGTGCGCAGGGATATCCGCGCGGCAGCGGGCGTCCGTTCGAAAACAAAGCTTGTATGCGCCCCTGGACACGATACGGCTTCGGCGATATTTGCCATGCCGGCGGAAGGTGCGTTTATCAGCATGGGAACCATGGGGCTGACGGGCTGGACGATGGACGCGCCGGTGGCGAACGCGTATACATTTCAGGAAAAGATGGGCAATTATGCGCTGCCGGAAAATAAAAATATGCTGATGACGGCAACCAGATGCATGTGGTATCTGGAGCGCTGCCGCGATGCTCTGTGCGCGGCGGGCGCGGCAAAAACTTATGAGGAAATATCAGCCATGGCGGCGGCGCGCGAGGGCGGAAGATTTTTAATTGATTTAAATGACGACGCTTATCTGGAACAGCCGGAAAATATCATGGAGAACATCGCCCTGTATTGCAGCAGAACGGGGCAGGGCGAAATGAACGGCGCGGCGGACGTTCTGCGGTGCATCTTCGACAGCATTGCGTGGGCGATCGTCCGTTCGTTCAGAACATTTGAAAATGTGATGGGACGTATGCCGGAGCAGGTATGCGTGCTTGGGGGCGGCGGCAGGAACGCGTATCTGATGCAGCTCATCGCGGACGCGCTGGGCGCGAAGTTGATCGTTCCCGAATATGAAGCGACCTCTTGCGGCGTTCTGCTGTCTGAATTGATCGCACTGGGCGAATTGAGCGGCGCTGAACAGGCGAAGGAACTGGTTCGGCGCAGCGTTCCCATTCGAACCTACGCGCCGCAGCGGAGCTGTGATTTGACTTATGCGGAACGCCTGTATGAAAACATAATTCCGCTGCGTGAAGCGCTGGCCTGAAACGCGATTTCGGTTGCGCATCGCCGCGCAAATGGTTGAATGAATTATGGATCGCGAAAGTTGATTTCGTTTACCGCCGCCGCGTTGGCGTATCATATCGCGCTGTGGGCGCGGCCACACTTGAGCATCGGTTTTGAATAAAACCGGTGCTTTTTTATGCCCTTTCATATTATTCTCCGTTTGTGCCTGAAAAACGAAATTGATATTGTGCTATTTTTACCTGATAATGACAAAAAGAAACTGAATTCTGGAAAATGAATGCCGGATACGGCTTGATTTCGCGGAATAAGCACCTAAAACGTGGAAAAACAGCCTGAAAATTCCGTATATTGTGTTTTGAAGTGTAAATAAATGTCCAATATGAACATGTAAGGCGTACAATCAATGACAAATTGGGGTTGACTTATGAAAATTGTTGTGATATAATGCATCTTACAAACAAAAATGAACATTGTGATGTTTGAAAAAGAACCTGAGAGAGGGGCATATTGATGGAATTCAAAAAAGATACATTAATGAAAGCCTATCGCGCCATGTATATGAGCCGTCAGTACGAAAACAATGTGAACGAAATGTTCCGAGCCAAGAAGTGCAGTGAAAAGCCGCTGTCCGGCGTTGGTCAGGAAGCGACCGGCGTGGGCATGACGATTTTGCTTCGCGACGAGGACTGCGTGGCGCCCACGCTTCGCTCGAAGGGTGCTTTCTTTGGAAAGGGAATGACGCCGGAAGAGGGCTTTATGCAGCTGTTCCGCCGCGTGGGAAGCCAGTCGGGCGGCGTTTGGACTTCGCACCACATCGGCGTGCCGGAAAAGGGAATTCTGCTTTCGAGCGCCATCGTGGCCAGTTCGCTCTCCGTCGCTACGGGCGTTGCGCTGGCGGCGAAGCTGCGCAAGGAAGATCGCGTCGTGGTCGCCTTCATCGGCGACGGCAGCACGAGCCGCGCGGATTTCCATACGGCGATCAATTTTGCCGCCGTGCAGGATCTGCCCATTGTGTTCGTCTGCGAAAACAATCTGTATGCGCTTTCGACGCACATCAGCGAGCAGATGAAGAATCCGAACGTTGCCGATCGCGCCGTGGGCTACGGTATCCCGGGCGAAATCGTGGACGGACAGGATTGCGTGAAGGTGATGGAGGCCGCTGAAAAGGCGATCGACCGCGCGCGCCGCGGCGAAGGTCCCAGCCTGATCGAATGTAAAACCTATCGCTTCCGCGGACACACGGAAAGTCATGATCCGGACGACGGACGTCCGGCCGAGGAGCTTGCGAAATATCGCAGCCGCTGCCCGATTCGCCTGATGGAGGAATATCTGCTCGAAAACCATGTAGCGGACGAAGCGGAGCTGAAGGCGGTTCGCGATGGCGTGGACGCTGAAATCGCACAGGCGATCGCCAGGAGCGAAGCGGCGCCCAAGGCGGATATCACAGATTTTGAATCCCTTGTGTATGCGCAGTAAGAACCGCCGCGGATGAGGAGAATAGAATGATGAGAAAAGAAATCAAGATGAATATTTCCGGCGCAATCCGCCGCACGCTCACCGAAAACATGGAAAAGGATCCGTCGATCTTTCTGATTGGCGAAGATATCGCCGATCCCTACGGCGGCATCCACAATGTAACCAAGGGAATTCAGCAGAAGGTTGAACCCGAACGCGTGATCAACAGCCCGCTTTCCGAAATTGCGCTGACGGGCGCAGGCGTGGGCGCGGCGATCGCGGGGATGCATCCCGTGGTGGAGATCATGTATGCGGATTTTCTGCCGATCTGCATGGATCAGATCGTAAATCAGGCCGCCAAGGCGCATTTCCTCTCCGGCGGAAAGCTGAATGTTCCGATGGTGATCCGCGCCAATTACGGAACCGGCAAGGGCGAAGGCGCGCAGCATTCGCAGGATCCGACCGCGTGGCTGATGAATTATCCGGGCGTGAAGATCGTAGCGCCCGCCACCGCGCGCGATGCGCAGGGGCTGATGCTGGCGGCGCTGCAGGATAAAAACCCCGTGTTCTTCTGCGAACACAAGATGCTCTATACGCTGCCGGGCATGATTCTGGAAGAAAACGAACCGATCGAAATCGGCAAGGCCTCCGTAGAGCGCGAGGGCGACCGCGTTACCATCGTGGCGGCGGCGATGATGTTCCATTACGCCATGAAGGCGGCGGCGCTGCTGGCGGAAGAGGGCATCGAGGCGGAAGTGATCAATCCCCGCTCCATCAAGCCCTTCGATTATGATACCGTGATCCGGTCCATCGGCAAAACCGGCAGGCTGCTGGTGGTTGAAGAATCGCCCTACACGGGCGGCTGGGGCGCGCAGGTTGTCAGCACGATTACGGAACGTGCATTTGATCTGCTCAAGCGCGCGCCCGTGCGTCTGGCTGCGCAGGATGCGCCGCTTGCGGCGGATCCCGTGATGGAAGCGCGCGAAATTCCGAGCGTTGAAAAGATCGTGTGCGCGGCGAAGAAGCTGGCGGACTGACTTTTAAAGGCATGGCGTTTACGACATAATGAACAGGAGGAAATCAAAATGAAGATCAAGCTGAATGAAATGGTTGAAATTAAGAACAACGAAGATCTGGAAGATGTTACCGATGTTGAAATCTTTGAGTGGCGCGTGGCGGACGGCGACGCCGTGAAGCAGGGCGATATTCTGGTGGAAGTTATGGTCGGCAAGACCTCGATCGAAATTGCCGCGCCGGTGGATGGAACGATCAAGATTCTGGTTGAGGAAGGCGAAATTGTTTCCGGCGACGACGATATTGCGGAAATCGCCTGACGGGAGCGGCGCATGGAAGATAAAGTTGTAAAGCTGCGCGGCATTCAGCGAATCGTGGCGCAGAAGATGACCGAGAGCCATACCATCCCGCGCGTGACGACGATTCGCGAAGTGCGCATGGATCGGGCGATGGCGGCGCGCAAAGCGTGGAACGCGGCGCATCCGGATCATAAGGCTTCCGTGATGGCGTTCATTATCTACGGCATGCTCTGCGGAATCCGCAAATATCCGGTGTTTTCTTCGCATTTTGAAGATGGCGCGATGGTATTTCCGGCGCAGGTTGGCATTTCGGTGGCGGTGGCGGTGGGCGATAATCTGGTAACGCCGGTGCTGCCGGTATCGCCGGAAATGAACTTCTCGGAACTGGTGGACGCTTTTAATCTGCTGGTGGGCAAGGCCAGAAACAACGAACTGAAGCTGTCGGATTACAAGGGCGGCTGCATGACGGTTTCCAATTCCGGCGCGCTCGGCGGCGATATCTTTACGCCCCTGATCAACTATCCCGAAAGTTCCATTCTGGGCGTGGGCAAGATTGAAAAGAAGGTCATCGTGGATGATCCCGAAACGGAAAAGATCATCGTTTGTCCGATGATGCACCTGTGCCTGACCTACGATCATCGCATCATCAATGGATCGCAGGCAGTGGGTTTCCTGGGCGCGGTGGATGATTTCCTGCAGAACCCGTGCGTTGAAGGAGATTTAAGATGAACGGCGCAGAGGTATTGTGTCTGGGCGAGCTGATGCTGGATATGGTCGCGCGCGAAGCGCAGGATGGATCGGTCGGCGGCTTTGATATGCGGCCGGGCGGCGCCGCCGGAAATGTGGCGGTGGCGGTTTCGCGCCTGGGCGGCCGCGCGGGCATTATCGCAAAGGTGAGCGATGATTTCTTCGGCAACTATATGAAGCGGGTCATGGCGGAGAACGGCGTGGAAACTTCCGGCGTGATCATGGATGCGCAGCGCAAGATCGCGATGGCGTTTGTGACCTTTGATGCGGAAAAGAAGCCCGCCTACCTGTTCTATCGTGAAAATTCGGCGAGCGCTTCCTTTTCGCAGGCGGAGCTGGATCCCAGAATTTTCGATGGCGCGAAGGTGCTGTACTTCAGTTCGATGGGGCTGGTGCGCGATCCGCTGCGCCGGACGAATTACGAAGCCGCCCGACTGGCGGCGCAGGCGGGCGCGCGCATCGCGTTTGATCCGAACATTCGCTTCGGCGTGTGGCCGAGCCGCGAAGCCGTGCGCGATGAGGTTCGGCGGATGATGCAGCACGCGAACATCTGCAAGATGAACGATGAAGAACTGGCGTTCCTCTACGGCGACGGCGATATCGAACAAACGTGTCGGGAAATGATGCGGGCCTATCCGAATCTGGAGCTTGCAGCGATTACGCTGGGCGCGGACGGCGCGCTGCTGATGAACCGGCAGGGCGTGAGCGCGCGCGTTCCCGCGCTGGATAATGAAGTTGTGGATACGGTGGGCGCGGGCGATTCTTTCTTCGCGACGCTGATTACCCATGCGATACGGAAGAATTTTGCGCTCGAAACGGAGATGGATCTGCGATCGGCGCTGGAATACGCGAACGCCGCGGCGCTGATTACGGCGAAACGACCGGGCGCGATCCCCGCCATGCCGTTCATGGCGGAGGTCGAAAAGATGCGCGCGGGGTATGAAAACTGATATTAGAAGCGATATTTCGCTCTAAATAAACTAAGGAGGATTTTACTCATGAAGAAACTGCTTTCCCTGGTATTGGCTCTGGCACTGGTGATGGTTTGCTGTGCGTTCGCATCGGCAGAAACCGTTGACCTTACCGGCAAGAAGGTTGCCCTGTGCACGGCGACCGCGACCCACGGCTTCAATTCCGAGCTGATCATTCACGCGCAGAACGAACTGAAGAAGCTTGCCGAAAAGTATGGCTTTGAGTACAATCTGGTAACCAGCGCCGATTCTGTAGCGCAGATGAACGCTCTGGAAACCCTCAAGACCGAAAACTACGATCTGATCTGCGTTTCCGCGGTTGTCGGCGATGATATCGCCAACGTCTGCAACGAGATCATCGAAAGCGGCACGAAGCTGTTCGTATTCTCCCGCGGCGTTGCGGGCGCGCAGTGCCCGCTCTACTGGGGCAACCAGTACGGCATGGGCGCCACCCAGGGCGAATACGTGGTCAAGCAGTTCCAGGATGATCTGGACGCCGGCAAGACGGTTGAAATCCTGCTGTTCTACGGCGATGATTCCATCAACTGCCAGGAGCGCACCCGCGGCCTGACCGAAACGCTGGAAGCCGCCGGCATCACCATCAATCAGACCTTCCGCGGCGAATGGAGCCGTCAGACCTCCATGGAGCTGATGGAGAACTGGCTGATGGCCGCCGCCACCAAGGATATTTCCAACATCCGCGCCATCGTGACCCAGGATGATGAAATCTCCTACGGCATCATGGATGCGATCGAAACCTACACCGGTTCCGTAGATCTGTCCAACCTCGATCTGCTGGTTTCCATCGGTGCGCAGAAGAATTATCTGGCCAAGGTGGAAGATTACGCCAACACCTATGGCATCGCGCTGGCCGGTCTGGACTATGCGCCGACCTACTGCATCGAAGCCATCGATATGGCCGTTTCCTGGCTGGCGGGCGAAGTGGAACTGGAACCCGGCGAGATCACCTTTATCCCCGATATGATCGACGCTGCCAACATGGCCGAGTACATGGAGAGCGAAACCTACAAGCTGCGCTATTCCATCGTCGATGACGAGGGCAACATCATTCAGTAATCATACTTGAATGGATGGGAGCGTGTCAGGTACAGACGGTGACGCGCTCCCTGTTTTCAAAAACGGGCGTATTTTTCCGGAGCGGTTTGCGCTCCGGAAGATATGCCGTCAATTGCCTTGCAAAATAACGGTATTGAAATCCGGAAAAGTGGCTCACTGGGCGGATCTGCGAAACGGCGTTTCGCGGTTGCTGCGCAGCGGAGATTGCAGCGCGTTCCGCTGCCAGAATCGTGGAATGGAACAAAAATATGTGATGGTGGTAATGATATGAAATTGGAAATGAAGGGGATCAGCAAGCTCTTTGGTCAGGCTTACGCGCTCAAAGGCGTAGATCTGACGGTGGGCGAAGGCGAGATTCACGCGCTGCTGGGTGAAAACGGTGCGGGAAAATCAACGCTGATGAATATCCTCGGC
Source organism: uncultured Clostridia bacterium (assembly GCA_934663625.1). Classification (GTDB taxonomy): domain Bacteria; phylum Bacillota; class Clostridia; order Christensenellales; family Aristaeellaceae; genus SFTH01. The sequence goes on along the minus strand of CAKUKP010000001.1, from coordinate 36,655 downwards.
GGCGTGCTGAGCGCTACGGAGGGTGAAATTCTTATTGATGGGAAGAAGGTAAACTTCCACAACGCCAAGGATTCCCAGCAGGCGGGTATTCGCTTCGTGCATCAGGAATTGAACATGTTTAATGATCTGATGATCTATGAAAACATGTATATTGGCGAAGAAATCACGAAGGGCGGCATTCTGGACCGCAAAAAAATGATCGAAAAGACGCGGGATGCGCTGGCGCGCATCGGTCTGGATCTCGATCCAAAAACCTATATCCGTGATCTGAGCACGGCGCGAAAGCAGCAGCTGGAAATCGCCAAGGCGGTGCACAATGAATGCAAACTGCTGATTCTCGATGAACCGACGACGGCTCTGACGGATAAGGAAATCAACATTCTGTTTGAAATCATGCGCGACCTCAAAGCAAAGGGCGTCAGCGTTATCTTTATCACACATAAGCTTCCGGAGGTCATGGCGGTCTGCGATAAGTATACCATCCTTCGCGACGGTCATTTTATCGCCAGCGGCCTGATTCAGGAAATTACCGAACATGAAATTTCCAATATGATGGTCGGCCGCGCGCTGGATCTGAGCAGCGTGGTCAAGCCGGAGGTCAAGGAAGATCCCTATTTCGTGGTAAAGGATCTGTGCGTGGGCAACTATGTCAAAAACGTATCCTTCCATGTGAACAGGGGCGAAGTGCTGGTGCTGGCGGGTTTGATCGGCGATGGCCGAAGCGAACTGGCGGAAGCGCTTTTCGGCAGCCGGAGCATCACGTCCGGTTCCGTATATAAGGATGGCAAGAAGGTAAAATACCACGGCATCGCCGCGGTAATGCGTCAGGGCATCGGCATGGTGCAGGCGAACCGCAAGGAGCGCAGCATCCTTCCGAACATGATGATCCTGGATAACATGATCACCGGCCGCCTGCTGACCCGCCATAAGAGCCCCGTGATCACCATGGCGGAGCGCAAGCGCGTATTCGATCGCAACAAGCCGATCACGAAGATCAAGGTGGGCAGCCCCCGCGATGCGATCACATCGCTGTCGGGCGGCAACCAGCAGAAGGTAATCCTTTCGCGCTGGCTTGAAACCGAAGCGGATGTACTGCTGCTGGATAACCCCACGCAGGGCGTGGACGTCGGCGCAAAATCCGATTTCCACAAGCTGATTAACGAAATGGCGCGCAACGGCAAGAGCATCATCGTTTTTACGAACGAATATCCGGAACTTTATCAGGTGGCGGATCGCGTGCTGATCATGTATGAAGGATCGATCAACGCGGAACTGAAGCGCAGCGAATTGACTGCGGACAAGGTAATGTACTATTCAACGGGTTCGAATTTGACGGAAGGTGGAAAAGAAGATGAATAATGAAATGACTGCGGGCAAGACCCGGCTGAACAGGAAAAAGGTATTCTCCTTTTTCCGCGAGAACGGCTTTATCGTTTCTTTCGTTTTGCTCTGCGCAATCGCGCTCTACTACAATCGAGCCTTCCTGATGCCGAACTCGATTCTTTCGCTGCTGAATCAGACGTCCATCCGCGGCTGCGTGGCGCTGGGTCTGACCTTCGCGTTCACCTGCGGCATGTTCGATATGTCGGTCGGTTCTACCGCCGCGCTTCTGGCGGGCGTTTCGGTGCTGATTTACAATCAGACGCAGTCCATCGTGCTGATGATCCTGTTCGATGTGGTCGGCGGCGCGCTGCTGGGTTCTGTAAACGGTCTGCTGGTGGGCGAACTGGATTTCCCGCCCTTCATCGCAACGCTTTCTACGCAGGTTGCCTATCGTTCCATCATCACCATGTGGGGAGCGGATGGCCCCTTCGCGATCAAGCAGGAATATATGACCGCGTTCCGCAAGGTTTCCATGGGCACGATTCTCGGCATTCCCCATCTGGTTTGGCTGTTCATCCTGCTGGCGCTGGCGCTGTGGTTCGTGCTGAACCGCACGAAGTTTGGCCGCTATGTAACGGCGGTTGGCTCCAATGCGAATGCGGCGCGCCTCACCGGCATCAATCCCCGCAGGATCAAGGTGCTGACCTACATGGTAACCGGTGCGTGCGCCGGCCTGACCGCGTTCTGCGCGGTTGCGCGCCTGACCTCGATTACCGCCGCGAACCTCGGCGAAAAATGGTCCTTTGACGGCGTGGCGGCGGTTGCCATCGGTGGCTCCACCATGTCCGGCGGACACGGCAAGGTAATCGGTACGTTCTTCGGCATCGTAACCTATCAGATGATCGACTCCATTCTGGTCTACGCGGGCATCAACCCGTATCTGAACGGTCTGGTACAGGGCGTTATCATCGTTCTGGCGGTACTGCTGCAGGGCAGACGCACGAAGTATTAATCATTCTATTTCAGCTTTCTATGCCCCTTTTCAGGTTCCGCATGTGAACCGGAAAAGGGGCGGCGGATAATTTCCCCAATTGAATCCTTTTGAATCGGAGGCAAACACATGAAGGGAACTTTGGAAGGCATTCGGGTATTGGATATGGCGCGCGTGCTCTCCGGCCCGCACTGCGGCATGATCCTGGGCGATCTGGGCGCGGAGGTCATCAAGATCGAAAAGCCCGGCGAGGGCGATATGGTTCGCGCCAATTATCCCCGCGTAAACGATACGGCTACCTATTTTTACGCGCACAATCGCAACAAAAAGAGCGTGACGCTGAACTTCCGCAAGCCGGGCGCAAAGGAAATTTTCCTGAAGCTCGTGGCGGAATCGGACGTCGTGCTGGAAAACTTCCGTGCGGGTACGATGGAAGCGATGGGTCTGGGCTACGATGTGCTGAAGGCCGTCAATCCGCGCATCATTTTAACGCGCATTTCCGGCTTCGGTCAGGATGGCCCCTATTCCAACCGCACCTGCTTTGACGGCGCGGCGCAGGCGATGTCCGGCCTGATGGATATTACCGGCGAAGAGGATGGATCGCCCACGATGATCGGCACCTATGTGGTGGATTACGCCACGGGGCTGTACGCCGTGATCGGCACGCTCGCTGCGCTGCACGCCCGTGAAACCACCGGCGTAGGGCAGGTTGTGGATGTGGCGCTGCTGGATACCGCCGTTTCCCTGATGCACACCGCCGTGCCGGATTATATGAATCTGGGTCAGGTGTTTACCCGCGTTGGCAACAACGATCGCTATGCGTGGCCGAGCAAGGTTTATGAAGCGGGCGACGGTCGCTGGGCGTATATCCACTGCGGCATGGATAATACCTTCGCGGCGATGATGAAGATCATCGGCCACGAGGAACTGATTGCCGATCCGCGCACAGCCACCCGCGAAGCGCGCGCCACCCGCGAAAGCCGCGCCCTTTGCGAAGGGCTGATTGCCGATTGGGTGCACAAATATACGGCGGACGAAGTGATCGCCGTGGTTTCGCAGCAGGGCATTCCCTGCGCGAAGGTCAGCAACGTGCCGGAAATGGTGGAAAACGAACAGGTGCGCCATCGCAACATGATTCAGAAGGTTGCGGTGGAGGGCGGCGAGGACGTATACCTCTCCGGCCCCGTGGTTCATTTTTCCGAACAGAAATGTTCGATCCATCATGCGCCGCCCAGGCTGGGCGAGCACACCTGCGAAGTGCTTACGCAGTTCGGCTATACGATGGATGAAATTCAGGCAATGAAGGAAAAAGGCATTATCTAAGGAGGATACTACGATGAAAAGCAAGCTGGTTTCTCTTTCCGAAGCGGCGGCGCTTGTGCCGTCCGGCAGTTCTCTCGCACTGGGCGGCAGCATTCTGCGCCGTCAGCCCATTGCTTTCGTTCATGAACTGATTCGTCAGGGCAAGAAGGATCTGACCATTATCGGCTATCCCTGCGGCCTTGCGACGGATATGCTGGCGGGCGTTCACGCCATCAAGCGCGTTGAAGGCGTATATACGGGCCTTTTCCAGTTTGGCCAGAGCTATAATTTCCGTCGCGGCGTGGAAAGCGGCGAAATTGAAATGAAGGATTATCCCGAGGTCGCGCAGGCGGCGCGCTTCCAGGCCGCGGCGATGAACATTGATTTCATCGTGACCAAGGATATGCTGGGCACCGGCATGGCGAAGTACAATCCCGAAGATGTGCTGGAAATCACCAGCCCCTTCACGGGCGAAAAATATCACGCCGTCAAGGCCGCCAGAACGGATTTCACCGTGCTGCACGCCTATACCGCGGATGAATACGGCAATGTACAGTGGCCGGAATTCCGCGATGCGGATGATCTGGATATGCTCTTTGCCAAGGCCTCGCGCCGCCTGATCGTCACGGTCGAAAAGATCGTGCCCCACAGCGAAATTATCGCCAAGCCCAACCGCACGTTCATCCCGCATACCTGGGTGGAAGCGCTGGTGGAGGTGCCCTTCGGCTGCCATCCCGCGCCCTGCGATGCGTTCTATGATGAGGATGAGGCGCACATGGCGGAATATCAGGCGCTTTCCAAGGAAGGCCGCTGGTTCGATGAATACGCGCAGAAGTACATCTATGGCTGCAAGGATCACGATGAATATCTGAACAAGGCGATGACGCCGGCACACATGGCGAGCCTGATCGTTCGATAAAGGAGGAAATCCACAATGAAGTATACGATCAATGAACTGATGGCAGTCGCAACCGCGCGCGAACTGCGCGACGGCGAATTGGGTTTCATCGGCGTAGGAACCGCGGGACGCGCTTTCACGCTGGCTGTGGGCATTCCGATTACCGCGGCGCGCCTTGCGCAGCTTTCGCACGCGCCGAATTTCACGATCTTCTGGAACAATCTGCTCAGCCCCGAACTGGATCAGATTCCGCCGCACCTCACGCAGCATTATCTTACGCGCTGGCCCTGCGCTTTCCAGCCGGTAACCTGCGAAGATAAAAATGAAATGCTGGCGTCCGGCCGATTCGATGTTTCCTTCGATTCCGCGCCGCAGATCGATCAATACGGCAATATGAACATTACCGCCATCGGCGATTACAGGCATCCCAAGGTACGTCTGGTGGGCTGTCTGGCGCAGCCGGATCATTTCGCGTTCGTAAAGCGCCCGATCATCGTAACCGAATTGAAGAAGCGCACGTTCGTTGAAAAGGTGGATTTCATCACCAGCGTGGGTTATCTGGACGGCGGCAACAGCCGCGTCGAAGCGGGTCTGCTGCCTTACGGCCCCTGGAAGATCATCACCGAAAAGTGCGTGCTGAACTTCGATAACGCGCAGAAGAAGATGCAGCTGGAATCCCTGCATCCCGGTGTGACGCTGGAAGAAGTTCTGGACAACATGGGCTTTACGCCCGTGATTCCGGAAACGATCGCAACTACCGTGGAGCCGACCGACGAACAGATTCGCATTATCCGCGAAGAAATCGACCCCAATAACGAACTGCTGCGCGCGTAAGGGCGAAGTTTTATTACAGTCGGGGACGCCGGACATGGTTTCGGCGTCCCCGACGTGGAAAAAAGGAGAAAACCAATGAAGGTTCATGAATATCAGGCGGCGGCGCTCTTTAATGCCTACGGCATAAAGGTTCCGGCGGGCAGGGCGGCGGACACGGCGGAAGAAGCCGTGGCGGCGGCAAAGGCGATCGGCGACGGCCCCTATGTGGTAAAGGCGCAGGTGCATTCCGGCGGGCGTGGAAAGGCGGGCGGCGTGAAATTTGCAAATACGCTGGATGAGGTGCGCCGGTGCGCCGATGATATCCTGGGAATGATGCTGGTCACCAAGCAGACCGGCCCGCAGGGACGGCTTGTTCGAAAAGTGATGGTGGGCGAAACCATTTCCATTCAGAAGGAATACTATGTTTCGTTTACTGTGGATGGAACGGCGGAGCGCGCGGTTATGATCGCATCCTCCGCGGGCGGAATGGAAATCGAACAGACCGCGCAGGAAGCGCCGGAAAAGATTCTGACCGTCCAGATCGATCCCGTGATCGGCCTGAAGGATTATCAGGCGCTCGGCATCGCGGATCAGCTGGGCATGGAAACCGGCGTGGCGAAGCAGTTTGTGAAGCTGACGCGCGCCATGTTCAAGCTCTTCCAGGATAAGGATTGTTCGCTGATTGAAATCAATCCGCTGGTGGTGGACGCGCAGGGGCAGCTGATTGCGGCGGACGCAAAGATCAATTTCGATGATAATGCGCTGCCCAGACACCCCGATATCGCCGCGCTGCGCGATATTTATGAAGAAGATCCCCGCGAAGTGGAAGCTTCCAAATATGATCTGAACTATGTGCAGCTGGACGGAAATATCGGCTGCATGGTCAACGGCGCGGGACTGGCGATGGCCACGATGGATATCATTCAGGCCAACGGCGGCAATCCATCCAACTTTCTGGATGTGGGCGGCGGCGCTACCGAAGAAAAGGTAACGGGCGCGTTTTCGATCCTGCTTTCCGATCCGAAGGTGCGGGGCATATTTGTAAACATTTTCGGCGGCATTATGCGCTGCGATGTGATCGCGGCGGGCATCGTGGCGGCAGCGCGCAAGCTGAGCGTGCGTGTGCCGCTGGTGGTGCGGCTGGAAGGCACGAACGCGGCTGAGGGCAAGCGCATCCTGCAGGAGAGCGGATTGCAGATTACGCCCGCCGGAGATATGGCGGACGGCGCGAAGAAGATCTGCCAGCTTGTATGCGAAGGAGGAATTTGCGCATGAGTATTTATGTAAATCAGGATACGCGCGTGATCGTGCAGGGCATGACGGGCGGTCAGGGAAAATTTCATTCTGAACAGATGATCGCCTACGGCACGAAGATTGTGGCGGGCGTAACGCCCGGCAAGGGCGGCACAACCTGTCTGGGCGTGCCGGTGTTCGATACCGTGCAGCAGGCGCGCGCGGCGACCGGCGCGAATACATCCATCATCTATGTGCCGCCGATGTATGCGGCGGACAGCATTCTTGAAGCCGCGGACGCGGGCGTGGAACTGGTGGTATGCATTACCGAGGGCATCCCGATTGAAGATATGGTGCGCGTAAAGCGTTATCTGGCGGATAAGCCCACCCGATTGATCGGGCCGAATTGCCCGGGATTGATGACGCCCGACGAATGCAAGCTCGGCATCATGCCCGGTTACATCTGCAAAAAGGGGCGCGTCGGTGTCGTATCCCGCTCCGGCACGCTGACCTACGAAGCGGTGAACCAGCTTTCTGAGCGCGGCATCGGCCAGAGCACGGCGGTGGGCATCGGCGGCGATCCGGTGCGTGGAACCGGCTTTGTGGATGTTCTGAAGGCATTTAATGAAGATGATGAAACCCTCGCCGTGGTTATGATCGGCGAAATTGGCGGCAGCGGGGAAGAAGAAGCTGCCGAATGGATTCAGGCGAATATGAAAAAGCCCGTAGCGGCGTTTATCGGCGGCCGTACCGCGCCCGCCGGAAAGCGCATGGGCCATGCGGGCGCGATTATCTCCGGCGGCAAGGGCACGGCTGCGGGCAAGGTGCAGGCGCTGCGCGAGGCGAACATCGTGGTCGCCGATACGCCGGATAAGATCGGCGATGCACTGGTGGAAGCCGTTCAGCGCGCCGGTATTTACGAACAGGTTTTGATTCACTGAAAAACGCGCCTGGCGGCATGGCGGGGAAACAAACGCAGAAGCGCTTTTTATTTTTCCTCAACATGCCGCCGCAAGGCGAAATGGTACAAAAATGGTCTTTTTGAAAGTTTGAAAAGGTTCTTATAAAGCGAAATGTTTGAAAATTAGCACATTATAATGTTTCTTTTTGTTTGATAATGTGATACAATATACCCGTAGTATGCGTACACGCCGGAGCGCGAACGCAAAAAAATGGTTGGAGGGGCAGATAAAGTGATCATTTCGAAAAAGAAACCTATGGAAGAAATTCTGGGCGCGATGCGGGGAGAAAAGAAGCTGGCGATTATCGGATGCAGCAGCTGTGCGAGCGCATGTGCGGTCGGCGGAGAAAACGAATGCGCGGCGATGAAGCAGGCGCTGGAGGAGCGCGGGTTTGAAATCATCGTTCCGGCGCTTCCGGCAGAAAGCTGTGTATTTCCCTATGTGCGCAAGGCGGTGCGCGAAGCGACGCGCGCGGGCGCGCAGGCCATACTTTCGCTGGCGTGCGGTTCGGGCGTGCAGACCATCGCCCAGAATACGGATCTGCCCGTCTACGCGGGAAGCAATACGCAGTTCATCGGTCAGGTGGTCAAGGCGGGCGTGTTCAATGAAATGTGCCGAAGCTGCGGCGATTGCCTGCTGAACCACACGGGCGGCATATGCCCCATTACGAAATGTGCAAAATCGCTGGTGAACGGCCCCTGCGGCGGCGCGCGAAACGGGAAATGCGAGGTCAATCCGGAAAACGACTGCGCATGGATTCTGATTTACAACCGGCTGAACGCGCTGGGGCAGCTGGATCGGCTGGATGAAGCGGTGGCGGATAAGGATTACAGCAGGCACTGCCCGCCGGGACACCGCGATTTGAAGGAGGATATGTGATATGAATTTTCTGGATACGCTCCTTTCGATGGGAGAAACCTCCATCGTGCTGATGGGCGCGCTGCTGATTACGTTTATCGGTTATCTGATCGGAAGCGTGAAGGTGAAGGGCTTGAGCCTTGGAACGGCGGGCGTATTTCTGATCGCGTTGCTCTTTGGCTATCTGTTCACGCTGTCGGGCATTCGGCAAATTCCGCTGATCGGCAAATTTTATGTGGACGGCGCGGGCAGTTCCGTGGTTTCCAAATATAAGTTTCTGGAATCGGTGGGACTGGTTCTGTTTGTAACGAGCGTGGGCTTCATTGCGGGACCGAAGTTTTTCCGCAATCTGAAGCTGAACGCCAAATCCTATGTGCCGCTGGGCGCGATCATTATCCTGATCGGCGCGGCGCTGACGGTGCTGTTCGCGAAAATTCCGGGCATCGGATCCTCCTTCAGCACGGGCGTGCTTTCCGGTGCGCTCACCTCTACGCCCGCGTTTTCCGCAGCGAAGGCCGTGGCGAAGGAAGAAGGCCTCGTGGCGCTCGGTCATGCCGTGGCGTATCCCTTCGGCGTGGTGGGCGTGGTGCTGTTTGTGCAGATCGTGCCCAGGATGCTCAAATGCGATATGGCGCGGGAGCGCGCGCTGATCAGCGGCGGAAAGGGCGTCGTCGAGGCGGCAAAGCGCGGCGAGGGCAAAAAGCTGGATGAATTCGGCTTCGGCGTGTTCGGTCTGGCGGTGGTGCTGGGCATCCTGCTGGGCGCCGTGCGCATTCCTCTGACGGGCAGCGGTTTTTCGGGCGCGTGCTTCAGTCTGGGCAATACGGGCGGCCCGCTGATCATGGCGCTCATTCTGGGACATTTCGGGCGCATCGGCAAATTGAGCCTGCGCATTCCGGATACCACGCTGCGCAATTTCCGCGAATTCGGTTTGATGCTGTTCCTGCTTGGCGCGGGCGTGGAAGGCGGCGTGGAGCTGGTTTCGCAGGTACAGGCTTCGCCCTATGGCGCGATGCTGGTGGTGTACGGCTTTGCAGCGGGCGTGATTATGACGGTGCTGCCGATGATCATCGCCTATATGCTGGCGCGGCGGGTATTTAAATTGCAGCTGCTCAATACGCTGGGTTCGCTGACGGGCGGCATGACCTCTACGCCGGCGCTGGGCACGCTGATCGATGTGGCGGGCACGGATGATGTGGCGGCGGCATACGCTTCCACCTATCCCGTGGCGCTGGTATTGATCGTGCTGGCTTCAAATCTGATCGGCACGTTCATCGCCTGAGGGGGCGGTTGTGTAAAACTGGAAGCTATCAATTGGAGGACAGGTATACAGATGATGAACAATCGTTTGAATGTGGCCATTGTCGGCTGCGGCGGAATCGCCGGAATGAAGCATATTCCGGCCATCCGCGCCAATGCGGATCTTGCGCGGCTCGTGGCGCTGCAGGATCTGGATCCGGCGCGCGCGCAGGCGCTTGCGCAGAAGTGCGAAGGCGATGTGCGCGTATACGCAACGGTGGAAGAACTTCTGGCCGATGATCGCATCGATGTGGTGCATGTGTGCACGCCGAATATCACGCACGCGCCGGTATCCATCGCGGCGATGCGCGCGGGCAAGCATGTGCTGTGCGAAAAGCCCATCGCCGATACGCTCGAAGCGGCGCGGGAAATGATCCGCGTGCATCGGGAAACCGGCAAGCTGCTCTCAATCAGCTATCAGAACCGTTTCCGCCATGATTCGCAGGCCATCAAGCAGGCGTGCGAATCGGGCATGCTGGGCGAAATCTATTATGCGAAGGCGCACGCCACGCGCCGCCGCCGCGCGCCCACCTGGGGAAATTTCCTCTCCGCGGGCAAAAGCGGCGGTCCCATGCTGGATATCGGCGTACACGCCATCGATCTGGCGCTGTGGTTTATGAACAACTATGAAGTGGAATCCGTAACGGGCAGCGTTTTTCATAAGCTGGCGGATAAACCGGAGGGCAATGTGTTCGGCCGCTGGGATCCGGAGAACTTCAATGTGGAGGATTCGGCGATGGGCTTTGTGCGGATGCGCAACGGCGCGACGCTGCTGATCGAAGCATCCTATGCGCTGAACCTGCGCGATGCGCGCGAGGCGATGACCACGCTCTGCGGCACCTGCGGCGGCGCGGAGCAGATCACCGGCGATTTCGGCTACGGCAGCTTCGATTATATCATCAACACCATCGTCAATGGGGATATGGTTACGCTGCGGCCGGATCTGCCGCACAGATATCTGCTGGACGATCATCAGGCGCGCAACGAACTGATGGGCAGCGCGCCCGCGCTGGAGTTCAGAAGCTGGTTCAATGCGATTCTGAATAACGGCCGTCCGTCGGTACTGCCGGAACAGGCGTACATGGTCAGCCGCGTGGCGGAAGCCGTGCTGGAATCCGGACGCACGGGCAAGCCTGTATTCTTTGATGACGATAAAGCCCTGTAAGGGCTGAAAACAGCGTATAAAATTCGGAGAAAACACCTGAAAGGCGGTACGGCAACGATGACGAACAGTAAAACCCGACTTCTGGGCGCGATCGGATACCCCAATCGCGTAGCGCGCACCCCGATGATTATGAGTACCTTTGCGGAGGTGATCGGCGCGGATTACGCCTATCTGCTGTTTGAATTTCCGCCGCAGCAGCTTCCGCAGGCCGTGGCGGGGCTGAAGGCGCTGGGCGCGGCGGGCTTCAACGTAACGATGCCCTACAAGCAGGCGATCATGGAATATCTGGATGAGATCGATGCGGAAGCGCGGCTGCTGAACGCCGTCAACACCGTAAGGATCGATGAAAACGGCAGGCTTCACGGCAGCAACACGGATTATTTCGGTTTCCGCCAGTCGCTGAAGGATGCGGGCGTACCCGTGGAGGGTCGGCGGGTCACGGTGTTGGGCGCGGGCGCAGTTTCCGGACCGGTCTGGCTGACGCTGAGCGAGGAACGCGCGGGTCATGTAACCTGGCTGAACCGCACGCTGGATCGCGCCGAGGCGTGCGCGGCGCAGATGAACCGGCGCAGCGCGGGCATTGCGGATGCGGCGCTGCTGACGCGGGAAAATCTGAACCGCCAGATTCGGGAAAGCGATCTGATTATCGATGTTACGCCCGTGGGCATGGCGACCAACGCGGTTAAGGAACATGATTTCGATGCTTCTCTGATCGATGATACGAAGTTTTTCTATCATGTGGTTTATGCGCCGTGGGAAACGCCCCTGCTCAAAACCGCCCGCGAGCACGGCGCGCGCACGATGAACGGCGCGCGGATGTCGGTCGGACAGGCAAAGCGCGCCTTTGAAATCTGGACGGGCAAAACCGTGGACGAAACGACGCTGATGCAGGCGTTGGGGCGCGTGGAGGCGGATGTAAAGGGATAAGCAAAAGGCGCTGTAGATCGAAACAGGCTTTTGAGTGCGATAAGGGGGAGAAAACATCATGGCGAAGATTCGAGTTGGCGTTGCGGGACTTGGCAGAATGGGCGCGATGCACGCGCGGAACATTGCGCAGCAGATTCCGTCCGCGGAAATTACCGCAGCGTGCAGCATTGTACCCGCTGAACTTGCATTTGCGCGCGAAGCGTTGGGCGTGAAGGATTGCTTTACAGATTTTGATGAAATGCTGGAAAAGGCGGATATCGATGCGGTTGTGATCGTTACCTCCACCGCGCTGCATGCGCCGCAGGCCATCAAAGCGCTGAAAAAGGGCAAGCATGTGTTCGTTGAAAAACCGATGGGCGTGGATGTGGCGGAATGTCTGGAAATTGAAAAGATCGTGGCGGAACATCCGGAACAGGTGTTCATGATGGGCTTCATGCGTCGCTATGATCCTTCCTATGTTTATGCCAAACGCAAGATCGAGGAAGGTTGCATCGGCAAGCCCTATCTGGTGAAGGCCACGGGCATCGATCCCATCAGCTCCGTGCCGAAGGTGCTGGAAATGGAAAAGTACAGCAGCGGGCTGTTCGTCGCCATGGGCGTGCATGATGTGGATTTGATTCACTGGTTCCTGGGTTCGCGTGCCAATACCGTATTTGCGACCGGCGGCAATTACGCCTTTCCGGAATTCGCCGATTACAACGATATCGAAGTGGGCTGCGCGCTGTATGAACTGGAAAACGGCACGATGGGCATGCTGCATACCGGTCGTACCGCCGTGCACGGCTATCATATCGAAACGGAAATCATCGGTACGGAGGGCGCGATCCGCATCAGTCCCGTGCCGCAGAAGAATCTGGCGATGATTTACGGCAGGGACGGCGTGACGCAGGAGTGCGTCGCGGAATTCCGCGAGCGCTTCCAGCAGGCGTTCCTGGCGGAAATGGAAGAATTTTTCCGCTGCATTGAAACGGGCTGCAAGCCGCAGCTGCTGGCGAGCGATGGTACTTCCAGCACGCGCGTTGTGCTGGCGACGAAGGAATCCTTCCTGAAAAAGCAGTTGATTCACATACGGCACTGATCGCGGAAGCCGATGGTTTCGGCGATGAATGGAGGAAACAGATATGGAAATTCAATCCATTGAATTTGAAGCGACCCAGCGCGTAAAGCGGCTGCGAGAGGCCGTGTTTTCCGCCAGACCCAAGGTGTGCGCGGAGCGCGCGGCGATCGTGACGGAGGTATACCGCGCAACCGATGATCTGCCGCCCCTGCTGCGCCGCGCGCGCTGCCTGATGGAGGTGCTTTCTCGGATTACCTGCCCCATCTTCCCCGATGAATTGATCGTCGGTCAGTATGGAAGCAAGCGCCGCAGCTGTCCTGTGTTTCCCGAAATGTCCACCCGCTGGCTGGAGGAAGAGCTGGATACGCTGACCACCCGCGATTATGACCGCTTTGAACTGGACGATGAAACGCGCGAAAAGCTGCTTGCAATCTTTCCCTACTGGCACGGCCGCACCCTGAGCGAACGGCTGTTTGCCCAGATGCCGGAGGAAACGCGCCGCGTGCGCATGGAAGCGGGCGTATTTTCCGTGAGCGCGCACGAGGATACCGGTCTGGGGCACGTTATCATGCACCATGAAAAGATATTGAAGCGCGGTCTGCGCGATATCATTCGCGAAGTGGAGGAAAAGCGCGCTGCGCTGGATCTGAGCGATACGCAGGATATGGAACGCGATCTGTTTTACCGCGCGGCGGTCATTTGTCTGGAAGCTGTGATCGTATGGGCGCACCGCTATGCGGAAACGGCGAAGCGGCAGGCGGAGGCGGAAGCGGATCCGGCGCGTCGGGAAGAACTGATGGGCATTTATGAAACCTGTATGCGCGTGCCGGAATACCCCGCGCGAAGCTTTCAGGAAGCGCTGCAATGCGTCTGGTTTATCCAGCTGGCGGCGCAGATTGAAACCGACGGCGCGGCGGTAACGGTAGGGCGGCTCGATCAGTTTGCCTATCCCTATCTGAAAGCGGATTTGGATGCGGGCGCGGACAAGGCGAAGATGCAGGAAGTGCTCGATTGCTTCTGGCTGAAATTCGCCGAGATGGTAAAGCTGTACAAACTGGCGACGGCGCGCATTCTGGCGGGCTTCCCGATGGGCGAAAATATCATCATCGGCGGCATCGACGCCAACGGCTGCGAATCCGTGAACGCGCTTTCGTATATGTGTCTGGACGCGCACCGGCATTGCCGCCTGTACGAGCCGAATTTTTCCGTGCGAATTTCGTCCACCACATCCGAACGCTTTTTACGGTGCGTGTGCGAAAATTTGCGAATGGGTACGGGTCATCCGGTGATCTTCAATGAAGATATCGGCATACAGACGCTGGTTGCGCACGGCATACCGCTGAAGGAGGCGCGCAATTATGCGCCGATCGGCTGCGTGGAAAATTCCGTGGTGGATATGTGGATGCGCGCGAACGGCGGTTATATTTCGCTGGGCAAGCTGGTGGAACTGGCCATTCACGATGGCAAATGCCAGATGACCGGCAGGCAGGTTGGCCCGCATACCGGTTTGCTGGAGGAACATCACAGCTTCGAAGATTTCCAGCGGGCGTATCGCGAACAGGCGGCGTATTTCATTCATCACAACGTGATTGAAAATAACCTGATCGATGTTGTGAATCGCGAAATCATGCCGATTCCGCTGGTGTCCATACTCTACGATAGCTGCGTGGAATCCGGACGGGATGTTACCGCGGGCGGCGCGCGCTACAATTTCACCTGCCCGGGGCTTGTGGGCGTTGCGAACGCCGCGGACAGCATGGAGGCGATCCGCAAATTCGTATACGAAGATCGGCTGATCGATCCCGCGGAATTGCGCCGCGCGCTGAGCCGGAATTTCGAAGGCTGCGAAACCCTGCGCCTGCGGTTGATCAACGATGCGCCCAAATATGGAAACGATGTGCTGGAAGTGGATCTGCTGGCGCGATTCGCCGTGGATGTATGTCTGGATGAGCTGGAAAAGTATGAAAATGCGCGCGGCGGCCGGTTTACGGCGGGCTTGACGGCGATTACCGCCAACATTGGCTTCGGTGCGCTGGCGGGCGCTACGCCGGATGGACGTCTGGCGGGCACGCCGCTGGCCGAGGGCTGTTCTCCCTCCGCCGGACGCGATTGCCATGGGCCGACGGCGAGCATGGAATCCGTGGCGCGGGTCGATCACGTGCGCCTGATGAAGGGTTTGATCTACAACCAGAAATTTGCCGCCAACGCGCTGGATAAGCGCGATGATCTCGGCAAATTCGTGCAGATGCTGCGCGGCTACTGTGATATTCACGGCGCGCAGGTGCAGTTCAACGTGGTATCTCGGCAAACGCTGCTGGATGCGCAGAAGCATCCGGAAAACTATCGTGATCTGGTGGTGCGCGTGGCGGGGTACAGCGCGTTTTATACGGAACTGAGCGCGGAGGTGCAGCAGCAGATCATTCTGCGCACGGAGTATCAGGGCGTGTGAGGATACGAAAATGGCGGATAACCGGTTTGAAGCCGTTCGCGGCACGGTGTTTAACATTCAGCGCTACAACATGCACGATGGCGATGGCATTCGCACCATCGTATTTCTGAAGGGCTGCGGGCTGCGCTGCAAATGGTGCGCCAATCCGGAGGGAATGCTGGCAACGCCGCAGCTTCGGCTGCAAAGCGCGAAATGCGTGGGCTGCGGCGCATGCGCATCGGTATGTGAAAGCGGCGCCTGCCGCTTTTCGGAAGGCGCGGCGGCGATGCGCTGGGACGTTTGCACATCATGCGGGCGCTGCGCGGCGGTCTGCGCGGCGGGCGCGCGCGAAATCGTAGGCCGCAGTATGCGCGTGGAAGAAGTGATGGATGAGGTACGCCGTGATTTTCACTTCTTCCGCCGCTCCGGCGGCGGGCTTACGCTGTCCGGCGGTGAAGCGCTGCTTCAGCGCGATTTCGCCTGCGCGCTGCTGCAACGGGCGCACGATGAGGGGATGCATACGGCGATTGAAACCTGCGGCTGCGTGCCGTGGAGCGCATTTGAGGCGGTTCGGGCGCACGTGGATCTGTTCTTTTTCGATCTGAAGCACATGAATCCGGATGCGCACCGTGCGCTGACGGGCAGGGACAACGCGCAGATTTTGGAAAATGCCCGAAGATTGGCGGCGTCCGGCGCGCGCATCGTGTTCCGAACGCCCGTGATCCCCGATCTGAACGATTCCGAACAGAACATCGCCGAAACGGCGCGCTTCGTGGCGGATATCGGTGCGCGCGAGCTGGAACTTTTGCCCTATCATCAGTACGGCATGGGTAAATATGCACAGCTGGGGCTTGAATATACGCTTGCGCAGATCGCGCCGCCCGAGGAAGAACATATGCGGAAGCTCAGATCGATCGTGGAACGGGTTTTGTGCGGCGGCGGCGTTTCCGCTTGAAAAACATAATCGATAATGCGCAAAGAAATCGGATAAAAACGGTGATTTTTGGGTTGTGAAATCAAAAAATGTATTGCCTTGAGGGTTATGAAAGCGTATAATATTATACACGAATGTGCGGAATTTAAGGATAATTGTGTGTGATTTTGATTGGTATTCGGGCGGAACGGTTCAAAATCAAGTTCACCGATAGGAGTGGTAATTCATGCTGGCAAAGCGACTGATGGACATTGTTACGATACTTGAAGAAGAAGGTATGACGACCGTATCCAGCCTGGCACAAAGATGCAATGTTACGGAAAAAACGATTCGTCTGGATCTGAATAAGCTGGCGCAGATGAACATTGTCAATAAGGTGCATGGCGGCGCGATTCTGGCGAACAATACGGATGAGATATTCCCCGTAGTGACGCGCAAGCAGAAGCATGTGCCGGAAAAGCATCAAATCGCACAAAAGGCGCGGGAAATGATTCAGGATGGCGATACCATCTTTCTGGATGCGGGCACTACGACGCTGGAACTCGCCAGATGCATCGATCAAAATGTAATCGTCATTACGAACGATGCCCTGATCGCGGCTGAATTGATCACGCACAAGAGCGTTACGCTCTATTGCACCGGCGGTCAGCTGCAAAGGGGAAACAATTCCTATGTGTACGTCGGGCCGGATGCGATGCAGTCCATCGCCAAATATCGCACCAGCAAGTGCTTTATCGGGTGCAGCGCGCTGAACTTTGAATACGGCCTGATGGTGTTTTCGGGAATTGAAGCGGAGATCAAAAAGGAAATCGCGAAAAGCGCGGAAAGCATTATCTGTCTGGCGGACTCCAGCAAATTCAATCGCACGGCGTTCAGCTCCTACCTGCGGGTGGAGGAGATCGATGTGTGCATTACGGATGATAATGTTGCGCCCGAGCACGTGGAACTGCTGAAGCAGAAGGGTGTGCAGGTGATCGTTGCGGGCGAAAACGACTGAGGGGATTGCTTACTATGAATCAATTGTATGTTTCCACTTCGCACGATGGCTGGCGGAATCTGGCGGTAGACGAATATTTTCTGGATCATGTAAAGCCGGATGATGCGATGCTGTATTTCTACATCAATGCCAACGCCGTGATCATCGGCCGCAGCCAGAATCCGTGGGCGGAATGCAATTTGCAGAAAATGGATGCGGATCGGGTGCAGCTGGTGCGCAGAATCACCGGCGGCGGCGCGGTCTATCACGATTGCGGCAATCTGAATTTTTCGTTCATCATGGGCGAAAACCGCTATGATCTGAACAAACAGATGAATCTGATCCTCAACGCGGTGCGCGCCATGGGGATTCCCTGCGAATTTTCGGGCAGGAACGATCTTCTGGCGGATGGAAAGAAGTTTTCCGGAAACGCCTTCTGCACGCGCGGCGCGGTGCGGCAGCACCACGGCACGCTGCTGCTGAACGCCGATCTGAGCAAGCTGCAGAATTATCTGAACGTCGATCCGCGCAAGCTGCAAAGCAAGGGCACGAAATCCGTGCGCTCGCGCGTGTGCAATCTGAATCAGTTTGTTCCGGAAATCGACTGCGCGATCATGCTGGAAAAGCTGAAGAACGCCTACCGCGAAATCTACGGGGATTATCAGGAACTGCAAACCGCCGATCTGGATGAGAAGACGATTGCGCCCTATTATCAGAAGCAAACGTCCGAAGCATGGCGGCTGGGTCAAACGCCGCGCTTTGATATCGAAATTGAAAATCGCTTCGCATGGGGCAATGTGCAGCTGCTGCTGTCGCTGCGCCACTGCGTGATCGAGGGCTTGAAGGTATATTCCGATGCGAACGACGCCGAACTGGCGGACAAGGTCAGCGCGCGGCTGTTGGGCTGCGCCTTCGGTTCCGTACCGATGAGCGCCGCGCTGCGCGGTGAAAACGAACAGCTGGACGAACTGGCGGATTTCATATTGCAGCAACAGCTGTAAAACGGCGGAATGCCGTCCGGCGGAAGCAATCCATAATGAAAACCGGCGAACCGCGATGAAGCATAGGCTTCGCGGTTCGCCGGTTTTTTTACGTATATTCGCGCGTTTTGACCTGATTTTACAGTCGCAGTCCCTTTACATCCTTGATGCGGCTCAGGATTACGTTGGTACGCAGGGATATAAGACCTGGCAGGCGATCGAGCACTTGCGTCATCAGGCGTTCCAGTTCGTCCTGTCCGGCGGCGACGGCGTGCGCGTGCAGGCGGCATTCGCCCGTCACGCGGTAGATCTGTGTCACCGTGGGGCAATCGTTCAGTATGCGGATCACCTCCGCCAGCGCGTCGGGGCGAACCTCGATTTCATAATAGCAGGAAATCGCGCCGCCGGTGCGCTGCGGATTCACGATCACGGTGTAGCCCTCGATCACGCCGCGCTGCTCCAGCGCATCCATGCGGTTTTTGATCGCCACGCGCGAAAGCCCCAGCCGCTCGCCCAGTTCCGAATAGCTGTAGCGCGCGTTCTGCGTAAGCAAATCCAGAATTTTTCGATCCAGTTCGTCCAGTCCGCTCAGATACATGCGCCGACCTCCATGCCATATTCTGCTTTCATTGTATCATATCCGGCGAATTATTTCAATACGAAACTTATAACTTGCGTTTTGCAACTATGGATGGTATAATCGATCGTGAAATACGCTTGTACGGGGGATGATACCATGTATCGCGACCTGACGCGTGGGCCGATATCGCGCTCGCTGATTCTGTTTGCGCTGCCGATGATGGCGGGAAACCTGCTGCAGCAGTTCTATAACATTGCCGATACGCTGATCGTCGGGCGCGTGCTGGGTGCGAACGCGCTCGCCGCCGTGGGTTCGGCGTATACGCTGATGACGTTTCTGACCTCCATCTTTCTGGGGCTTTCGATGGGATCGGGCGCGCTGTTTTCCATCTTTCGCGGGCGCGGGGACGAAGCGGCGCTGCGCAGCGGCATTGCGCACGCCTTTGCGCTGATTATGCTGATCACACTGGCGCTGAACGCCGCGGTATACGCCTTTTTGGAGCCGATACTTACGTTTTTGCGCGTGCCGGACGCGGTAATCGGCGGTATGCGCACGTATTTGCTGGCGATATTTGCCGGATTGATCGCAACTTCGCTGTACAATTATCTGGCGTGCCTTTTGCGCGCGCTGGGCAATTCCGCCGCGCCGCTGATCTTTCTGGCGGTTTCGGCGCTATTGAACGTGGGGTTGGATCTGCTGTTCGTGGCGGTGCTGGATATGGGCATCGCGGGGGCGGCGTGGGCGACGGTGATCGCACAGTACGTATCCGGCGTGGGGCTGCTTTTGTACGTGCTTGCAAAATGCAAGGATATACTTCCGAAACGAAATGATCTGCGCTACGACCGGACGATGCTGCGGCAGATCGTATCGATGTCGTCGCTGACGTGCGCGCAGCAATCGGTGATGAATTTCGGCATACTGATGGTGCAGGGGCTGGTGAACAGCTTCGGCCCTACGGTGATGGCAGCGTTTGCGGCGGCGGTGAAGATCGACAGCTTCGCCTATCTGCCCGTGCAGGATTTCGGCAACGCATATTCCACGTTCGTCGCGCAGAATTACGGGGCGGGCGATACGGCGCGCATTCGCGAGGGCACGAGGCGCGCCTTTGCGCTGAGCATGGGCTTTGCGCTTGTGATATCGGCGCTGGTATTCGCGCTGGCAAGTCCGCTGATGCGCGCGTTCGTGGGCGAAAACGAAGCCGCGGTGGTGGCGGCGGGCGCAAGATATCTGCGCATCGAGGGCGCGTTTTACTGCGGCATCGCCTGCCTGTTTCTGCTGTACGGCTATTTCCGCGCCGTATGCCGTCCGGCAATGTCCGTGGTGCTGACGGTGATTTCGCTGGGCACGCGCGTGGCGCTGGCGTATGCGCTGGCGGTGCCCTTCGGCGAAGTGGGCGTATGGATGTCCATCCCCATCGGCTGGGCGCTGGCGGATGCGTTCGGGCTGATTCAAATGCGCCGCGGGTCGGAAAACGCGGCGAGGGTGAAAGCGTAAAATAAACTGAAAAGCTCCGGAATCCCTGATAGCTGTTTTTACATTGGCGTGCTATAATCCGCTTGCCAAATTGAAAGATTGGATAGCTTTTGCGTTTTCGGAGGAGTTTCCTATGGCGAATCGGTCTACCAATGTGGAAAGAGCGCGGCATGAAATTCAGATGACGAGCGGCTCTCTGTGGAAAAACATGCTCGTATTCAGCGTTCCGCTGATGCTGTCACAGCTTTTGCAGGTGCTGTTCAACATGGCGGATGTGGCGGTGGTCGGCAAATTTTCCAGCGCGGAGGCGCTGGGCGCGGTCGGCTCCACCACGATTCTCGTTACGCTGTTTACCGGCTTTCTGATCGGCATGGGCAGCGCCGTAAACGTTCGGGTCGCGCGGCACATCGGCGCGCAGGACAGCGAAGGCGCGTCCGCCGCCATCCGCACATCGTTTGTGATCTGTCTGACGACCGGCTGCATCATCATGACGCTCTGCCTGCTGTCCGCGCGGTTCATGCTGGAGCTGCTCGGCACCAAGGATGATCTGATCGACGGCGCGATCCTCTATTTCAGAATCTACGCGCTCGGTATGCCCGCGCTCGGCGTTTTCAACTTCGGCAACGGCGTGCTCAGTGCAAACGGCGATACGAAGCGCCCGCTGGCGTATCTGATGATCGCCGGAATTTTGAACGTGATGTTCAACCTGTTCTTCGTCATCGTATGCGGCATGGCGGAGGACGGCGTGGCGCTCGCCAGCATCATCACGCAGTATGTTTCCGCGATCCTGATTCTGATGCACATGGCGCGGCAGAAGGACGATAGCGCCTTCCACCTGCGCGAATTGAAGAACGGGCTGGACGCGGGCGAGAAGAAATGCATTCTGGGGCTCGGCATTCCCGCGGGACTTCAAAACGCCATTTTCGCCGTCGCCAACCTGTTTATACAGGGCGCGGTGAACTCCTTCGATTCCATCATGGTGGAGGGCAATTCCGCCGCCGCCAATTCCGACGCAATCATCTATAACGTCATGGCGGCGTTCTATACCGCCTGCGCGACCTTCATGGGACAGAATCTGGGCGCGAGAAAGCGGGATCGCGTGATGAAGAGCTATTTCATCGGCGTGACCTATTCCTTCGCGGCGGGCGCGGTGCTCGGCGGCGCGCTGTATCTGTTCGGCAGGGAATTTCTATCGCTGTTTGCCAATGATCCGGCAGTCATCGAAGCGGGGCTTCAGCGCACGCGGATCATGGGTTTCTCCTACGCCGTCAGCGCGTTCATGGATTGTACCATCGCCGCCTGCCGCGGAATCGGCAAGAGCCTCGCGCCGACCATCATCGTAATTATGGGCTCCTGCGTGTTCCGCGTGGCATGGATTTATACGGTGTTCGCGCACTTCCATACCATTCCGTCCCTGTATCTGCTGTACATCTTTTCATGGACGATCACGGCGATCGCGGAGATTATATGCTTCACTGTAAGCTATAAAAAGCTGGGCTTGCCGCCGGAGCGCCCGATCGCGGGAAAAGAAGCGGCGGTGTGACGAAACCGCCTGATTTTGAGATCGGGCATATCCCGCATGAATTCAAGATAGTGCTTTTCGGCGCTTTCAAAGATCGATTCGGCTTCATCGGGGTAAACTTCAAGGCAGTACCGCTCGCACGGCTTTGCGTACTGCGATTTTGCGTAGGCTCTTTTCATGCTTGCATCTCCCGTTTGATCATCGATTCAGAAACGCGCGGATGGTCTGGATATAATCGTCGGCTCTGAGAACCGTGGAAAGATGCCCGCCCGAAACATAGGCAACCTCCGGATCGTGCATCAGCTTTTTGAGATCATCCTGCATTTTTCCGGAGAAAAAGTCCTGATCCGGCAGGATGAGCAGAATCTTTCCGGCGAGCGCCGCGAAATTATCCGCCGTCACGGGCGTCTGGCGCATCAGATCGGCGAGCAGACCTGAGATATGCACATCCTTTTCCTGCTTGTAATCCTTGAAGATCGTTTCGAACATATCCTGCGCATAGGCGATTTCCGCCGCGCTTTCGTTGCGGATGTGGCGCATGCCCGCCTGGATGAGCCTCGGCTTCAGCTTTTCATAATTGCAGCGCTTCATATACCAGAGCATGAGCGGCGCAAGGAAATATTTCCGCTTCAGGCTTTTCAGCGTGGCGGCGTCCATGCCGCCGGTGGAGATCAGAATCAGCCCGCCCGCGTCAAGCGGATACTTCTGTACATAGATCTGCGCGACCATGCCGCCGTCGCTTGCGCCGATGAAAACGGGCTTTTCAACGCCCAGCTCCCGAAAGAAGGCGCGCATGCCGGCGACGAGCGCCTGATTGGTGCGCAGCTCCTGCGGAAAATCGAACAGCAGAACGCGGTGATCGCCGGACAGCGCATCCACATAATCCATCCACATTTCAAGCGTGTTCATGCCGCCGTTTAGGAATACAAGCGTCTGTCCGTCCGCATTCCCGCTCAGTATATAGCGAAATTGCGCGCCGTCAACGGTGATATGCGCGCACGGATGCGCCGCCGCGAATGATTTCAGTTTTTCCGAATACAGCATCCTGTTTCCTCCTTATTCGCGCTTTCGAAATCGGGATATTTGATCAGATCGTACAGCCCGCCGCCGTGGAGGATTACCGTAAGCTTCGGATGCTCCGCTCCGAAATCATGATATTTCAGTTTTCCTGCAAGCTACAATATGACCAAATGTGCTTATCTGGTCATATTGTATCATACAAAGCCGCGCTTGGCAATGGAAAATCGATTTTTAACTGGAAAGCGGCGCGAAAATACGGCGCTGCCGAAACTGAAAAATGGGCTTTGTTGAAACGGCAGGGGAAGAACGGCGTTGACAGGGATTTCGCAGCGCAGTAAAATAGAGGGCAAAATGAAGGACATCGGAAATACAAGGAGAAACCTGTGAACGGACAGATGCGATTTACGCAGGCGGCGCTGCGAAAGCTGCAGGCGGCGATTGAGCGGAATATTAGCGTATACATCTATGGCGCGACCGGCTTTGGCAAAACGAGCATTGTAGAACAGGCACTGGGCGGCGCGGCGGCGATCTGGATCAGCGGAAGCGATACGGAGGATCATGTGATGCAGCAGCTGGAGCGCTGCGATGCATCCGGATATATCGTGTTGGATGATCTGCATTGCGTGGAGAGCGCGATGCTGCAAAGGAAGATCGTTCAGATGGCGGGCAGAGAGGGTTTCCCGATGGTGATGATCGGGCGCGCCGCCCTGCCGGCATGGGCTTCCGCGCTGACGCTTCAGGCGGAAATTGCGATCATATCCGAGGATGATCTGCGCGTGACCGAGGGCGAACTGACCGCGCTTTGCGATTCGTTGGAGCTGAAGCTGCCCCGCGAGCGCGTGCGCTATTGGATCGAAATAACCGAGGGAAACGCGATGGCGCTGAATCTTCTGATTCGCCAGCTACAACAGGGGGCGCAGGATGGCGATGCGCTGGCGGAGGATATGCGCAGAACCTTTATGGATTATCTCGATGCGGAAATTATCAGCCATTGGAGCCGCGATGTTCAGACGTTCCTGATGCAGATCAGCGTGGTGGATGCGTTTACACCGGCGCTGGCGCAGGCCGTTACCGGAGATGACGATGCGGTTCTGCTGATCAGCCGTGCGGAACGGGTGGGCAATATTCTATCGTGCGTCGGCGGCGAATGGCGAATCCGTCCGGTGCTGCTGGAAACGCTGCGCCGGCGGGCGGTGATGGTCTTTGGCCAAAGGCGCTATAACCGGCTGACGTACAATGCGGGGCGATATTATGAACTCAGCGGGCGCACGCTTGAAGCGCTGGCGGTGTACCGGCGATGCGGCGAGGAGGACGGCATTCTTTCGCTGCTGGTGCGGGAAGCGAGAAAGCATGCGGGCGTGGGCAATTACTGGGCGCTGCGGGCGTATTATCAGGCGATTCCCGATGAGGATATTCAGCGGGAGCCGGTGCTGATGACCGCCATGAGCGTTTTGTATTCCGTGCTTATGAATGCGGAAAAGAGCGAATACTGGTATGCGCGCCTTCGGGAGTACGCCGCGAAGGCGAAGGGGGACGATCGAAGCGAGGCCAATGCGCAGCTTGCGTATCTGGATATTGTGCTTCCGCACAGAGGTTCAAAGGATCTTGCTCGAATTTTGAAAACCGTTTCTACGCTTCTGCGCAGCAGCGGGGATATCCTCCGGCCGGTTTCGCTGACCAACAATCAGCCCAGCCTGATGAACGGCGGCAAGGATTTCTGCGAATGGAGCAAAAACGATCTGTTCCTTGCCAAAACGCTGGGGCCTGTGGTGGAACGGATGCTGGGCAGGGCGGGCGTGGGTCTGGTTCAGGCGGCGCTGGGCGAAAGCGCCTATGAAAAGGGCGAGGATCGCTATGTTGTGCTCAGCCGCCTTACCCGCGCGCAGAACCAGAGCGAAAACAACGGAATTTTTGAAATGACGTGGGTTGCCGTCGCCCTTCAGGCAAAGCTTGCCCTGTGTACGGGCGATGTGGATTACGCGCAGCGGCTGGTTACGGGGATACGGAAGCATGCCGAAGGGGAGGGCACGCCCCGATTGATCGACGCCGTGAACGCGTTTTCCTGCTGGCTCAGCCTGCATACGAATCAGACGAGCCGGATCCTTTCATGGATGGAAACCGCGCCGGATGAAACCGTGGAATTCTGCACGCTGAACCGCTATCTGTATATGATCAAGATTTACGGCTACATTGCGCTGGGCAAGCATACGGATGCGCTGGTGCTGCTTCAGCGCATGCTGCAGTACGCGGATTACGCGCATCGCACCTATATCCGCATGGAGTGCCGCCTGCTGGGCGCCGTGGTTCTGCGCAGAACGGGCAGGCCGTGGAAGGAAGGCTTCATCCAGACGCTGAAGGAGATCGGCCAATTCCATTTTGTTCCGATGATCAGTGAAAAGGGTGCGGCGGTGCTGCCGTTGCTGACGGAGGTAAAGACAGCGATGATCCAGCAGGAGGCGCAGTTGGCCGACTGGTTTGCGCAGGTGCTGGAGGAAACCACCCATATGGCGCGGCTCTATCCCAATTTTCTGAAGGGCACGGGCGTGGATGTTTCCGCTTTTTCAGCGACGGCGCTGCAGGTGCTGCGCATGCAGGCGGCGGGTTATACCGCCCGGGAAATTGCGGATCAGCTGCACATCACCCAGCGAACCGTGAAATATCATGCTTCGGAAAACTACCGAAAGCTGGACGCCAAAAATCTCGTCGACGCCGTGCAGATCGCGCAGGCGCTGCATATTCTGTAACGGACTGTACCAGGGTACAGTTGCCGTGCGCGCGCGGCGGTGCTAAAATAATCCTGCCGTTGTAAAACGGGAAATCGGCAATATGCTGCCGTAAAACGCAGGAGGAAATTTTTGATGAAAAAGATTGTTGCACTTATTTTGACCATTGCCATGATGCTGTGCGCAGGCGCGGCGTTTGCTACCGAGGCCGGCGGCGCGATCGAAATCAACTGGGCGGATATTGAAGCCCAGGCCGCGGAAACGGTCGCACAGGGCGAATTCGTTGCCTTTGATGAAATCGCCGTGAAGATGTGGATGCCCACCGCGCTGGCGGCGGTTGAACTGACCGACGAGGATAGGGAGCAGGGCTACATCGGCTATTATCAGCCCGAAGATGGTTCTGCCGCCATCGCTGTGATGTACGTTGACGCCGGCGGCATGACGCTGGAAGCCTACAAGGAACAGCTGACGCAGATCGGCGCAACCGAGATGGAAGACGTCGCTATCAATGGCATGGAAGCGGTGAGCTATGTGCTGGAAGAAACCGATACGGCGTGCGTTTCCTTTGTGACGGAAGCGGGCTACATCTTCGAAGTATCCGGCTCCCCGAAGTCTGATGAAGGCTTCGCCGCGCTGCTTTCGATCGTGATGGCGTCCATTCAGGCGGAATAATTTCATTTATCAAAACCTGTCAATATGAAAGGCGAACCGAAAACGCGAATGCGTTTCCGGTTCGTCTTTTGATGTTCATGGCAGCGCCATGCATCACAACAAATTAAAAATACGTCGGGTTGATTTATTCCGCGCGGCGTGATACAATAAACACGCCGCAGGATGGCGCGCAGAAGCGATCCGAAGCGGTTTTTCAAAACGCATGAGTTAACCAAGGGTAACTGATGCTGGCGACAGCGTATTGGCAAAGGGTGAAGGTATGGAAACATTCTACGGCGTATTGATTCCGTTTCTGGGCACGGCGCTGGGCGCGGCGTGCGTTTTCTGCATGAAAACATCGCTCAGCGATCGCATGCAGCGGATGCTGACCGGCTTTGCTTCGGGTGTGATGGTGGCGGCTTCCATATGGAGCCTGCTGATTCCATCGATTCAGCAATCGGTGGGGATGGGCGCGCTGGCGTTTTTGCCCGCGTTCATCGGATTCTGGATCGGCATATTGTTTTTGCTGGCGCTGGATCATCTGATCCCGCATCTGCACGCGCGGAGCGATCAGCCGGAGGGGCCGAGGCGGCAGCTTCAGAAAACCACCATGATGGTGCTGGCGGTAACGCTTCACAACATTCCGGAGGGCATGGCGGTGGGCGTGGTCTACGCGGGATTTTTATCCGGCAATGCGCAGATCACCGCTGCGGGTGCGCTGGCGCTTTCGCTGGGCATCGCGATTCAGAATTTTCCAGAGGGCGCGATCATTTCCATGCCGCTGCGGGCGGAAGGCATGAGGAAGGGGCGGGCGTTTCTGGGCGGCGTTTTGTCCGGCATTGTGGAACCCATCGGCGCGGCGCTCACGATCCTCGCCGCGCAGGCGATTCTTCCGGCGCTTCCGTATCTGCTTAGCTTCGCCGCCGGAGCGATGCTCTACGTCGTGGTGGAGGAATTGATTCCGGAAATGTCGCAGGGCGCGCATTCCAATATCGGCACGGTGTTTTTTGCCGTCGGGTTCAGCGTGATGATGGTGCTGGATGTGGCGCTGGGATAAACGAAATAACGGTTTTTGAAAACAGGAGGCTTGGCGATGAAAATTCTGGTATACGGCGCAGGCGTACTCGGCTGCAATCTGGCAAGAAATCTGTTTCGTGCGGGAAAGGATGTAACGCTGCTCGCGCGCGGCGGCTGGGCGGAGGAAATCCGGCGGAACGGGCTGCGGATCAAGGATAAATTTTCCCTCCGCACGTCGGCCAGCCGCATTCCGGTCGCGACCGAATTGAAGCCGGAGGATCGCTACGATGTGATCTTCGCCGTCGTGCGCTATACGCAGATCGATTCGATCCTCGATGCGCTGCGGGCGAACGCCACGCAAAACATCGTATTTGTGGGCAACGATGTGCGCGCGCGGGCGCTTACCGATTCGCTGCCGGAAAAGAATGTGCTGTTCGCCTTTGCGTCCTCGGCAGGGCATCGGGAGCGCGATCATGTGGCTTCCATCGATCTGAAAAAGATTACGATCGGGCAGATTTCGGGCGCGCCCTCCAATGAAGCGCTGATCGGGCGAATCTTTGACGGAACGAAATACAGGGTCGCGTATGAACCGAACATGGAAGATTATCTGCTCTGCCATGCGGCGTTCGTGCTTCCGGCGGCGTTTGCGTGCTATAAGACGGATGGAAACCTGAAAAAGCTCAAGGGCAATACGGAATATTTAAGCCGCCTGATCGACGCCAACATCGAAGGCTATCGCGCCATTCGAAACGCCGGTCACGCGATCCTGCCCAAAGCGGACGAGGATTTCGAAGGTGCGGCGTATCGCAAAACGTGCCTGCGCTTCTTTAAGCTGATGTGCGCCACGAGCCTCGGCAAAATCTGCGCTTCCGATCACGCGATGAACGCCACCGGCGAAATGAGCGCGCTCAACCGCGATCTGAAGGCGTTCTTTGATGCGAACGGCGCGGATTATCCCGTGTGGCGCGAACTGGAAAAGGAAGCTGGAAAATATCTGTCTTGATGTGAATTCGGGGGCGGCGCAAATGAAAATCACGATCATCGCAATCGACATCGTCATGCTTGCGTATTTTCTCGTTCTGTACGGCGCGGTGGGCTTTATTCAGGATAAGCGCTTTTTCGGCTCCGCGCCGAAGGAAAACCTCGCCGCGATCCCCGATCAGAAGCAGCGGTTCCGCGGCGCGCGCATCGTCGGCTGGACGATCGAAGCGGTCGCGGTGCTGCTGTTCCTCGGCGCGGCGTTCCTCTGCGTATGGGATGGGATTCGAAATGAATTCGGCTTCGCGCAGTTCTTCGTGCGCTTCCTCATCGTGCTCTGCGGTATGGAAATCTATGATATTCTGTTTTTCGATTGGATGCTGCTCTGCCATTCGAATTTCTTTCCCCATTTCTATCCGGAACTCAAGGGCGTTACCGGCCTGCATATGTTCGGCTATAACGCAAAATCCCATATTCGCCATTTCATAATCTACCTCCCCGCCAGCGCCGCAGCGGCAGCGATTTGCGCTCTGCTATAAAATAGGCAGGCAAAAGTGCCCTGTGGGTGTCTTCAATTTTCCTGATTTCATTTTTATTTTATATATAACCCTCTTTTTTGAATCACGACTGCCGCAACAAGGGTAGATTTTCAGATGGTTTTATGCTATACTGTTATCGGATTTTTACATTCAAAATTATAGAATGTTATTTGATGCATAAAAGAGAAATGGGAAGATGGGCTGGCTAATTTGGATTGCAGTATCTATATAGGGATTGATCCTTATTATCCGTAGAGTATAGACTGTTCACAGGATATGATTAGGACGTTTGAGAACGATCTGGTAAATGCATAAAAGGGGACAATCATATGTCATTAACAGTCTTGTTGTTAATTGCTGTGCTTGCACTGCTATCAAGCGCAGCACAGACACGCCGGAAAAAAGCAAGGCGCTCTCGTCAGCGAAAGGCTCAAATTCGTGTGCGCTTATCTGGTAAGTGGGTGGATGAAAGCGTAATAATAGCTAAAAGCAGAGAAGAAGAACAGTATAGAATACTGGAAGCAGAAGTTTTGGATGAACTTGGATTTGATAATCGAGATGCTATTGCCTGTTTTGACGTACAAGTGATCGTCAAAAGCCGACAAGCGCTGGAAAATTACGATGAAATAAAGTATTTCAAAGAAAATAGGGAGATGCTTGGAAAAGCAGCAGACATTATCGAACGAAAAAAAGAGCTTGTACCAATGCTGCAAGAGTTTCTTGCGAACAATAAATATGAATCCCGTTCGCAGTATGATCGGATAGCTGAACGCATTGATGCATTCCTGAAAAGGGCGAATATTTTCAATATTAAAGTGACTTATATAACGACAGCTGGAAATAATCTAGATTCAAAAGAGATTGCGGTAAATCAATACGACATATATAGATTTCTGGAAGATCCATCGCTGCTCATGGGCAAGGGGGAATACAGCAAGTATATTAAGGATCAACAGAAAGAAGCGCTGAACCAGAAGCAGCACGCGTACTATGCACGTATAAACCATATTATCGATTATGCGAATGCAAACAGGGACGCCCTGCTTATTAAGGATACCCAAAAGCAATTGGACAGTCTGGTCGATCAGCTGCTTGATCGAACGGTGAACAGCATTAAAAGGATCAAAGCGCCGGACAGCGAAGAATGGATGCTGATAGAAAGCTTCATGAATCGCCTTGAGCGGGAGATTAAGAGGATTTCAAAGGAGAATCGGCGCATTCAGGAGTATTATAAATCTCCCGAATTTTTGAAAACCAAACAGGCTTGCGAAGTATTGATGAGTTCCCAAAGAGAATTCAACGAATACATTGATGAGAAGGTACATTCCATCGCGCAGCTTTTTGGCACCAGAGTGATTCGAAACGAAACCATCCACAATGACGAATACAATTATATCCGTCCGTATAAAAAGACGATTACGCCCTTCGCTGCGGAGGTTTCTGCTGCGGTATTCGCAAGCGCGGAAAACAGCCCGCTGGAGTATGTTGCAAAGTACTTCTATCCGAACAAAAACGCATATCCAGAACAGATCCAGAAGCTTTACCAACTGGTAGAAGAACTTGAAACCTTAAGGGATGCGAAGCAGATTATCGAGAATTATAAGGCCGAATATCAGCAGTATCTTGGCGATGTTCCGGATTTTGTTATGGAGAACGATGAAGCTGGCTTTTATTCGCGGCTCGGATTTGCTACAATTGATGAAAGCGTGCTTACCGTAGAATATAAATTTTCCTATACTTCCAGCGGAGGAATGGCGCAGCGCTCCTTTACCGTACCAATGACCGAAGAAACCATTGCAGAGCTTATCAAGGTACTGGAAAGCAAACTGACTGCAACCGCATTTGCGAAGGAACAGCGAGTTCTAATGACGAAGAAGCTGCGCGAATCCATCAAAAATCGGGATAACTTCACCTGCTGTAACTGTGGTAATTCTATCTATCATGAGCCGAACCTTCTGCTTGAAATCGATCATATTATTCCTGTGGCAAAGGGCGGTCGAACCACGGAAGATAACCTACAGACATTGTGTTGGAAATGCAATCGGGCAAAGAGTGATAAGCTTGAAATCCCGCGCCTGGCGTAAAACCATTTGTAATACTGGAAACTTTTTATGCACTTGTTGATTTACGAAGCGGAAACGAATGATTACGAAGTTTAAAGGAGGGATTGGATGAACGTTATTTTGAATATGGAAGCCACAAGTAATGCAACAGATCGTGCAATGGATGTCGTAAAGACATCATTGGAAGCGGCGCATCAGATTTACAGAGTATGGCCAGAAACGGCAACGCTTCGAAAAACAAAGGCATCATCCGATTTCGATTTTTGCTTTTCAACCGCTCAAACTTACCTGAAACGTTATCGCACACTGATCGATTCGT
The DNA here is from genome assembly GCA_934663625.1 of uncultured Clostridia bacterium. Taxonomy (GTDB): domain Bacteria; phylum Bacillota; class Clostridia; order Christensenellales; family Aristaeellaceae; genus SFTH01. The sequence goes on along the minus strand of CAKUKP010000001.1, from coordinate 5,624 downwards.
ATTCATCGTGGACGAAGATTCAGGTAATTGATGTAGCAATGGAAGAAGCACAAAGCAAAAGCATTCAGGAATGGAAATCCACGCTCGATTTTATTGAAATGATCATCTATCTGAATGCCGCATTGAAATACGGCGCAAAATCTGCTATAAAGCACGCCATCAAGCAATTTTTCCAAAATCAAAAAGCATAATCTATCTCCCCGCCAGCGCCGCGGCGGCAGCGATTTGCGCGCTGGTTTAAAATGGGTAGTTCGATCTGCTGTTCTGCTGCGGGTTTGCGTTTCGCTTGTGACAGGCAAGTTGTAAGATAAAGGATGCACAATGAAAAAATACACGGTTGAAAAAATCCGCATTCCTGCCGGCGATCGCGCGATGAAGCTGTTGATCCTCAGACCCACCGCGCACCGGCGCGCGCCGGAGGATACGACCGGCATTTTATGGATTCACGGCGGGGGATATGTGGTCGGCATGGCGGGCATGGTGTTCATGTCCCGCGCAAAGCGGCTGGCGGCGGAATATGGCGCGGTGGTGCTGTCGCCGGAATACCGCCTCGCCGGAGAAGCGCCGTATCCCGCGGCGCTGGAGGATTGCCATGCGGCGCTATTGTATTTGAAGGAACACGCCGCGGAGCTGGGCTGCGCGCCCGATCGGATCATGGTCGGCGGCGAAAGCGCGGGCGGCGGGCTGGCTGCGGCGCTGTGTATGCTGGCGCGGGATCGCGGGGATGTAAACATCGCCTTTCAGATGCCGCTGTATCCGATGATCGATCATCGCGATACCGATTCTTCGCGAAACAATCATGGTATCTCCTGGAATACCCGCCGCAATCACGCGGCGTGGAAATCGTATCTGCGGAATATCGATGGCGCTATTCCCGCCTATGCTTCGCCCGCGCGGCAGACGGATTACCGCAAGCTTCCGCCCGCGTATACGTTCGTCGGCGATCGGGAACCGTTCTGCTGCGAAACGATCGCCTACATCGAAAATCTGCAAAAGGCGAATGTACCCGCCCGCGTGGATGTATATCCATCGGGCTTTCACGCCTTTGATATGCTGCTTCCGTTCCGGAAGATCAGCAAAGCGGCGATCCGTGAATTTGAAAAGCAATATCTGTACGCCGCGGAAAACTATCGCGCCGCGCAGGATGACTGAGCATTCTCTTATGTCCTGGCTCCCTCTGAGAGGGAGCTGGCAAAACCGCAGGTTTTGACTGAGGGAGAGAACAACTTGCGGTTTTGTTTCGCAGTAAAGAAAGATTGGGCGGCGCACCGCGCCGCCCTCAATCATATTTTCTTACACACGATGCCGCCGAGCGGCGCGCCGGACATTTTTGCCACGGGGCTGCATTTGGCGATCATCAGGAAAAACACATTTTCGCGGCCGCAGTTGCGCAGCCCCTCAAAATTGCCCATGCCCTTGCAGATCACGACGTCCGCACCGAAGAACGCATCCTGAAATGCGGGACTCGTGCGCGGCAGCGCAGTGGTCAAAAGTCCATCGCCGTTATCGATTACCTCGGCGACCTCGCCCATGCCGACAAGCTCCGCATCATCGCGGGTCGCGTCGTTTGCGCACGCCCTGCCGCGCACGCCGTACTGCACGTGCGCATCGGGGTACAGATCGTGAATCGTTTCCACCAGCGCGCGATCCAGCGCGATTTCGCCGCAGTTATCCGCCAGCACCAGCACGCGCTCCGCCTTTGCCAGCGCGGTGCGCAGGGCGTCGACATCATCGATGGCGAATGGCTCGCGATCGATCTGCCACACCTTATCCAGCGCGCGATCCAGCGTAACGCTGCTGCCCAGCAGCGCCAGATCGATCAGATTGCCCGCGATGGACGCGCGAATCGCCGTCGCCAGCGGGTCCGCGCTCTCCGCGATGTGCCTGCGCACGTCGGGCAGAATCTTCATAAGCTCGCGATCGAAGAAGCGCTTGGTTTCCAGATACGGATCATCGATGCCGATTTCGCGGGTCACGATGCGATAGACCGCTTCGATCTGGATGCAGTTATTGCGGTTGATATCGCCGTCCGCCAGGTACCGCAGCGCCTTCTGCATGATTTCGCGGCGCTTTTCTTCCGGCGTGTTCGCAAGTTCGGTGGTGTTGATCACCTGATTGATCATGCAATGCACGCATTCCAGCGAAAACAGATCCTCCATGGGCGGGATATTGTATTTCATCGTTGTATCTCCTGAATCATGTATCATTTGAATTCCATCACGGCCTGAATCGCGTCCAGCATCGCCGCGCGCAGACCCGCGCGCTCCAGCGCTTCTACGCCGCGAATCGTGCTGCCCGCGGGGCTGCATACATTGTCCTTCAGCGCGCCGGGGTGCGAATTCGTTTCGATCTGCATTTTGCCCGTGCCAACCAGCGTCTGGCTGGCGAGCCGGTACGCCTTGGCGCGCGGCAGGCCGTATTTCACGCCCGCGTCCGCCAGCGCTTCGATGATCATCGCGCAGAACGCGGGGCCGCAGCCGGAAATCGCGCCGCCGATGCCCATCAGGCGGGCGGGCAGCTCCTCCACCGCGCCGAGCTGCGCAAACATGCGCATCAGCTCTGTGCGCTCCTCCGCCCGCAGGGAGGAACGTTCTTCAAACAGCAGTACGCCTTCGCCCACCTGCGCGGGCGTATTCGGCATTACGAACTGCACGCGCGTTTCAGGATCGGTCAGCGCCGTCAACCGTTCAAAATCGTAGCCCAGCGCCACGGAAACCACCGCCTTGCCGCGCAGCGCATTGCGCAATTCGCCCAGCACGCCTTCGATGATGTTCGGCTTCACGGCGATGATCACCGCATCCGCCGCTTCGCACACCGCCTGCGCGCTCGTGCACGCATGGATGCCCGTTTCGGCGGCGTAGGCGTTTAATTTATCCGCGTGCGGCGCATAACCGAATACGTTCTGCGCGGCGATCGCGCCGCTGTGAATCAGGCCGGAGCAGATCGCCCGACCCATATTGCCCAGTCCGATAAAACCCAGTTTCATATTAATATACCTCCAGTCCGTCCGCGCCGTGCCGTATGTTTAAATCGGCGCGCCTGTGATTTTCCATGCAGCGCGCGATATTCGCCCGATCGTTCGTATACACCATGCGGCGCGCATCCGCTTCGGAAAAGCCGCCCGCCATCTTGCGCCGCACGATGCGCTCCAATTGCGCTTCGTCAGCCAGCCCCAGAAATACCGAATAATCGCACGTCAGTTCGTTCCACGGCGTTTCATCCAGCAGCAGCCAGTTGCCCTCCAGAATCAGAATATCGCCGGTGATTCGAAGGGCGTTCTGCACCGGATTATGAATCCGGCGATCGTAGATTGGAAACGCGATATCGCCCTGCGCCCGCGCGAGCAGCGCCGCGAGCGCCGCTACATCATAGGTTTCCGGCGCGCCCTTGATCTTTGCAAGCGGCGTATCGCCAAGGGTGTGCGCATTCAGATAATCCTGCGGATAATGAAAACCATCGATGCCCGCCGATTGCACGTTCATGCCCAGATCGCGCCCCAGCCGTTCCAGAAACAGGCAAAGCGTGCTTTTTCCGGATGCGGGCGGCCCCGCCAGAAAGCACACGATCCGCCGTCCGAGCCGCTTTTGCAAATCCGATAAATTGTGCAGCAGCGGAATATAGATATGATCAATATCGCGCTGATCAAACTGCGCGGTCACTTCCAGACCGTTTACCGTAAATCGTTCCGTTCGCATATCGGTTGATCGCCCCCCTGCCTATTATTTCGCGTTCCTCCCGGCAGATTCCTGCTACGCATTTCCGCGAATAACCAGAAACTAACACGAACATGTTGCAATTCGACCCCCGCAAATGATAAAATACTCCCAATACCTATAGCGTATAATTTTATAAAAGGGGCGATGTACAGTGGCACATTATATCAGTGAACCTTCCCATACGTTTAGCGAATATCTGCTGATCCCCGGCTACACTTCCGAATCCTGCATCCCGACGAACGTTTCCCTGAAAACCCCGCTGGTGAAGTTCCGTCAGGGCGAAAAAAGCCCCATCACGCTGAATATCCCGCTGGTTTCCGCCATCATGCAATCCGTATCGAATGATACGATGGCGATCGCGCTGGCGCGCGAGGGCGGCATGAGCTTTATTTACGGTTCCCAGAGCATCGAGGACGAGGCCGCCATGGTCGCCCGCGTAAAGGGCTATAAGGCGGGCTTCGTGGTGAGCGATTCCAACGTGCGCCCCGATGATACGCTGCAAGCCGTGCTGGAACTGGTCGAGGAGCACGGTCACAACACCATCGCCGTGACCGAAGACGGCAGCTCCAACGGAAAGCTTCTGGGCGTGGTCACCAGCCGCGATTACCGCGTATCCCGCATGGATGTGGATACGAAGGTGGAAACCTTCATGACCCCGCTGGAAAAGTTGATTACCGCGCCCGCCGGCACCACGCTGAAGGAAGCCAACGATATTATCTGGGAACACAAGCTGAACAGCCTGCCGATCGTCGATAAGAACGGCAATATGATGTATTTTGTGTTCCGCAAGGATTATTCCCAGCACAAGGAAAATCCGCTGGAACTGCTGGACGCGAACAAGAGCTACATGGTCGGCGCGGGCATCAATACCAAGGATTATGAACAGCGCGTGCTCGCGCTGATCGAAGCCGGCGCGGATGTGCTGTGCATCGATTCTTCCGAGGGCTATACCTGCTGGCAGGAAAAGACCATCAAATTCATCCGCGAACGCTATGGCGACAGCGTCAAGGTTGGCGCGGGCAACGTGGTCGATCGCGATGGTTTCATGTTCCTCGCCAAGGCGGGCGCGGATTTCGTGAAGGTCGGCATCGGCGGTGGCAGCATCTGCATCACCCGCGAAACCAAGGGCATCGGCCGCGGACAGGCCTCTGCGCTGATCGAGGTCGCCGCAGCGCGCGATGAGTATTTCGCCACCACCGGCGTCTATGTGCCGATCTGCTCCGATGGCGGCATTGTGCACGATTATCATATCACGCTGGCGCTCGCCATGGGCGCAGATTTCATCATGCTGGGTCGCTATTTCGCGCGCTTCGATGAAAGCCCCACGCCGAAGGTGATGATCAACGGCAGCTATATGAAGGAATATTGGGGCGAAGGCAGCAACCGCGCCCGCAACTGGCAGCGCTATGATCTCGGCGGCAAGGGCAGGCTGATGTTCGAAGAGGGCGTGGATTCCTATGTCACCTACGCCGGCCCCCTGCGCGATAACGTCGCCAAGTCCCTCTACAAGGTCAAGTCCACCATGTGCAACTGCGGCGTGACCACCATCCCCGATCTGCAGCGGGACGCCAAGCTCACGCTGGTTTCCTCCGTCAGCATTGTAGAGGGCGGCTATCACGATGTAATCCTCCACGGTAACGCCCAAAAGTCCTAGCAGGCTGAGCCTGCACCCAGCTGCTGCCGCGCCAAACGCAGGGCGTTTGATCCCAGTAGCTGCCGCGTTAGTTTGATTGCGCCCGTAGATTATGGGCGCAATCAAATGACGTTTTTGCAGCCATAAGGCTGAGCTGCAAAAACTATGTACGTACAGCGACAAAGGGGCTTCTCTCCCTCAGTCTGTGCTAACGCACAGCCAGCTCCCTTCAGCAGTCGCGTAAGGCGGCAAACCTGTTGGTTTGCCGGTCTGCC